>CAIPVR010000217.1 GCA_903868545.1 uncultured Actinomycetes bacterium | reverse complement strand
GTGGACGAGAACTCGCCCACGTGGTGGAACGACGTCGAGAACCGGGTGAACCCGCTGCCGCCATTCCACCGGGTGTCGATGAAGGAACCCGAGCGGTACGGCGAGGTCCGCGCTGCGGTCTACGCCGCCCGCGGAGTCGAAGTGACCCCGCTGCCCGAGTTCGGGATCGACGTCGAACCGAAGCGCCGGGACCCGTAGCCGGCCCTGGTGCTGCCGAAGGTCGTCTCCGTCGGTGAGTCCGTCGACGGAACGTGCCTGGTCTCCTTCGACAGGGGATTGCCGATCGACGGCGCCACAACCACACCGACCCGGAAGGAGCAGATCCGAATGGAACCAATGACCGGTTATGAGGCCGAGCGTGCGTACATCCGTGGTGAACTCACCATTGAGGAAGTGATCGCCGGACTCGACGATGGCACGATCGTGCTGGAGCCGCTGCCGCCCCCACCCGACCCGTCATCCCCGACGTGGTACTGGGACGTGGAAGCGGCCCGGAACACGCCGTTGTTCGAGCCGTGGGTGATGGCGAAGGAGCGGGAGAAGCTGCCGCTGGTGCGCGCTGCAAAGTGGCGAGCCTTGGCGGGTGCCGACGAGGACTACGAGGAAACGGAGTCCTCTCCGTACAAGGTGGACGTCAGGGACAACCCTGACTGGCCCGGCAACCAGTGACATGACCCGCAGCGCCGGTCTGGGCACGGTGGCTTCTCCGGGAGAACGGCATGGTGGCTCCTTCCGACGTTCGGTGCGTCGTGGTCGGTCGTGGTCGGCGTCGGCGATGTCGTCGCGTCGGAGGTCGACGCCCGAGCGCGACGGCGCCGGCACGTAGGGTCGGGGCGGTGGAGGGCTACATCCACGGTTTCGGGACCGAGGAGGAGCAGCGGCTCTGGGACCAGGCCGACGTGCTCGCAGGTGCCGTCTTCGGTCGGCTCCCGCTCCTCGAGCGTGGGCGGCTCCTCGAACTCGGCTGCGGCGTCGGCGCCGAGTTGGCGCACGTCCATGAGCGGCGACCCGGCCTCGAGTTGCTCGGCGTGGAGTTGTCGCCGACCCATGTCGCTGCGGCCCGGCGCCGTGTCGGTCACATCGCCGGGGTCCTGCAGGCGGATGCGTCCCGACTGCCGCTCCCCGCCCGGTGCGTCGACCAGGCGCTCACCATCTGGGTGCTCGAACACGTGCCCGACCCGGCCGCGGTGGTCGGTGAGGCGCTGCGCGTCCTGCGCCCCGACGGCACGCTGGTCTGCACCGAGGTCGACAACGCCACGTTCGCGTTCCATCCCGAGTTGCCGGCGGTGGCTGCGTGGTGGGACCGCTTCAACCGGGTGCAGGCCGACGGTGGCGGCGATCCCTTCGTCGGCCGCCGGCTCGCGATGATCGCCCGTGACGCCGGCGCCGAGGTCCTCGATGTGCAGGACATCGCCGTGGTCGCCACACGGGACGAGCCGGCCCGCCGGGACGTGCTGATCGACTACATCGCCCACCTGCTCGGCTCGGGGGCCCGCGCCATGATCGCCGCCGGCGCCGTCGATGCTGCCGAGCTGGCGGCCCTGGAGTCGGACCTGGACCGCGCCCGTCGTGATCCGACGGTGGGCTGGGAGTACCACGCCGTGCAGATGACCTGCCGTCCCGCGGTGAGGTAGGGCGAACCCAATCCCTGCTGAGCCGCGGCGGGACCACTACGACTCCGCCTGGCAGCCGGGCCGTCGCTGCGCGGTGTGATCGGCGAGCGCGCCGGGCACGGGTGTCGTCCCGCTCCTCTGGTCGTGGACTCGCTGCAGCGGCCGAGGCGTCCGGTCCGCTCCACCGCATGGCCCGCGGGGGGTTCGGGCCTCTCGTCGGAACGGGACAGGACCGGTACCCTCGGCGTCGCGGTGCGACCAGGAGGATGGACGTGAGGCGACTCGTGTTGGTGTTGGCGGCGGCGACGCTCGGGGTGGTGGCGTGCACACCGGTCGATGCGACCCCGACCCCGGCCGGGCCCAGGGAGGCCTGGATACCTGTCTCCGCGCAGGGCGGCGCGCTGATCGACTCGTCGCGGTACCCGGCCGGGGCCACGATCGAGGTGCGTGAGGACTGGCGGTTCTCGGAGAGTGAGAGCTCCGGAGGCGTGTGCCTGTCGGTGACGACGAGGGCCCAGAGTGCGAACAGGAGCCGCTACGAGCCCGTTCCCGGGTCGAAGGCCTGTACTTCGGACAACAAGGTGGTCATCGACGGCGAGGTGGTCGGCGACTTCACCGACAAGTTCGCCTTCCTTGAGCTCGGGGAGCCCGTCCTCCCGAACTCAAACCTTGAGCAGGGTTATTCACCTGCTTCCACCCAGGCCAGCAACCCGGTGCCGCTCCTCCCGGGGGTCAACTACTACGGGGCGTCGTTCGGGACCGCCACCGAGAACGGCCGCGCCGAACTGGGCGGCGGCTTCGTGTCGAAGCGGGGATGTTTGTCGAGGGGGGCTGGATCCGCTGACCCCCCCGTCGAACCCGGGGACTCCGGCGGTCTGTACCCGGGCGACTGCCTGCCGGACGTCTTCGTCATCCGCTGGTAGCCGCAGGGCGACCCAACCGGCCCGGCCGGGGTGGTGGTGTTCGCGGTCGGGGGCGTGACCGACGACGGCGACCCGGCGGCGTGTCGCATCGAGCTCCGCACGCTGCAGACCGCGGTCGAGGCGTACCGGGCCGGGACGGGCGACCTCCCGGTGTCCGAAGAGGACCCGGTGTCGAGGTACGTCGAGGCGCCGGCGGAGCGCTCCGACTTCACCGTCGCCGCTGCTGTGACCCACCGTCGATGCCGGGTCCCGGTCGCTCCGGTTCAGCGCCCGAGTCGGATGGATTCGCGTCGGAGGTCGACGTCCACGAAGTAGGTCGACCGGCATCTCGTCTCGCACACGGGGCCGGGGTAGGCGTGGACGGCGGCGCGCAGCCGGTTGTCGACGCTGCGGAAGAAGCTAAGCCCGCCGGGGCCGGTGAGGCCGCTGTTGCTCGCCAACCACGGCCCGGCCTGCTGGTACCGGCACGGTCCGGCAGGGGTGGTGCACATGGCGATGCCGGTCTTGTAGGCGGGCTCCTGCCACTTCCCGACCGAGTAGGCGAGGAGGTAGGGCCCGTCGCCGTCGGCGCCGGTGGCGATCATGGACGGGTTCTCGACGAACCAGTAGCCCCAGGTGGGCTGCTTGGGCACGAGCAGCTTGTTGGGGCCGGCCCGGTTGGCGTTCGCGTCGAGCGGGATGACCCAGAGGTTGTTCTCGCTGCCGCCGAACGCGGCGTGCAGCCACAGCTTGCCGGACCTGTCACGGAAGAGCGATGGATCGAGGGCGCCCCCGGTTTCGTCGGCTCCACAGCTGAACCAGCCCCTGTCCGGGACGTAGGGGCCCTGCGGTGCGGTGGAGGTCGCCCGGCCGATGCACTCCCGGTTCTTCGGGTCGGGCGGGTTCGGGCGGCGCGCAGCGAAGAACATCACGTACGTGCCGTCGTCCAGCTTGGCGACCGTCGGCGCCAAGATTCCGTAGGCCGGATCCATCCATTCCGGCAGTGTCGGCATGGCCTCTTGGGGCGTCGGTTCCCCGCTGGCGCCGAACTGGCGGTCGGGGCGCAGCGACTGCAGCGCAATGGTTGCCGGCCGGGTGCCAGCGTCGACGGTGCTGGTGGTGGGAGCGACCGTCGAGGCCGGGCCCGTCAGCCCGGCCGGGAAGGCGGGCGGCGTCGGCGGTGGTGTGGTCGTCGTCGTGGTCGAGGTGATGGTCAACCCCGGTGGCTCTCGTTCCGGGACCATGTCGGCGGCCTTGATGGTGTACACGGGGACCTTCGGGCTGCCGATGTTCGTGGTGAACACGAAGTAGGTCTGGCCGTCGGTGAGCACCGCGGGGTCGGCGGCGTCCTTGAGGTCGACCTCTCCGAACCCGTCGGTGGAGGCAACGGTGTCCAGCAGAGCGATGTCGGGTTCGGCCGGCAGGACGCTGTTCTTCACCGTCCGGGTGACGCGGCATCCGGGCACTCCCGATGTGCCGCACGCCTTCCTCGCGCCCCGGGGCACGTTCGCGGTGGGGCCTTTCGCCGGTGGCACGAAGACCGCCTCGGCCGGTGGCGGCCCCGCCGGTTCCTCCGTGTTGGAGGTACTCGTTGCCGTGGTGGTCGTCGTCCTCTTCGGTGAGGCGGCGACGTCGTCACCGCCACGGCGCATGAGCACCACGATGCCCACCGTGGCCACCGCGAGGACGAGCCCGACGATCCCGATGGTCCGGACCCGGGTGCTCATCGTTCGCCACCGGTGCCGAGGGGTACCCTCCCACCCGGGAGAGGGAGGTGCGCTGGAACATGCGCGGCCAACGAGGTGTGTCGATCATCGAGCTGCTCGCTGTGATCGCCGTTCTGGCCGTGCTGGCGGGGGTGGTGGTGTTCCTGGTGGGCCGCACCGGCGAGGACTCCGCCAAGGTGGCCTGCCGCTCGGAGCGACGCATCATCGGATCGGCCATCGAGGCATCGCGGGTGGCCAACCAGCGCCAGGAGTACCCGGCGGCAGCCGGACCCGACGGCCTCGACGCGGTGCGCGTGGACGGCTTCCTCGACTACGAACCGCCGGTCGCCGAGTACTGGGAGTACGTCCTCCCGCCCGGCGGAACGACAACCCGCCCCCGGCTCGAGCGGGTGAACACCGCCAAGGTGCCACTGCACGACTGCCCCGACTGAACGCGAAAAAGCCCGCGGCTCGCTCATCTGAACTTCCCTTCCTCCCACTGGGACGTTAGCGGGCCGAATCCGGTTCGGGCATTTCGCCGGTCACGTCGCTCGTCCGGGGGTATCGCGCAGAGGGCCAGCCTCGACGCCGCCCGCTCGGAGGAAGTGGTGCTGTGCACCGGCCGTGGCGGCGGCATGCTGGGTTGCCGGCACACCCGCGGTGGACGGCGCCTCGCGGTCCGAGTTGTCGATGACGAGGAGATTCCGATGAGCCGCTACAGCGAGGACGAGTTGATCTCCGAGGCGGAGGGCATCCTCGGCGACGGCGAGTCGGTGCTCGCCGCCGGGTACTTCGGGTTGCGCGACCTCGTGGCCGCCCAGATCGCCGGCGGCACCGCGGGCGGCGTCGCCGGCAGCCTCGCTGCGGACGGGCCGGTCGCCGCCGGACTGGGTGCCGGGCTGGGCGGCGCCGCGGCCGTGAAGGCCTACGCCGAGAGCCAGGGCGTCACCGTC
>CAIPVR010000216.1 GCA_903868545.1 uncultured Actinomycetes bacterium | reverse complement strand
TCAGGAACCGAGGATCTTCGCCTTCTGGGCCGCGAACTCCTCCTCGGTGAGGATGCCCTGGTCCTTCAGCGCGGCGAGTTCCTTCAACTGCGTGATCGTGTCCTGCTCGCCGGCGGCCGGTGCGGGCGCCGCGGCGGCCTGCTGGGCCGCTGCCTGCTGCGCCATCGCCTGCTGCTGCTCGTAGGCCTGCTGCTGCTGGTAGGCGTCGGCCTGGGCGCTCTGCTCCGCCTTGGCCTGCTGCCGGCGGGCCACGCCGCCGGACACGGCCGTGGCCGTGCCGGCGATCACCGCCGTGCGGGCCATCGTGCCCACCAGGCCGGGTCGTCCCACTCGTCGTCGCATCATGTCGTCAGTACCTCCGTGTCATCTGTCGTCGTGTCGTGGTCGTGTCGTCGCTGTGGTCGTGCTGCGACCGGGGTTCAGTCCCGGCCGAGCTGGGCGAGGGCGTCCTCGACGATCTGGTGGGGGATCCGCTCGCCGGCGAGGATCACGCCACCGGCACCCCGGGCGGCCTCCGCCAGCTCGAGGGCCCAGCGGTCCTCCCACACGATGAAGGCGGCCGACGAGCCCGGCTCGAGCACCTCGGCGGCCATCTCGATGTCCTCGTCGTTCAGCAGCCCGTCGAGCTCCTGGCTGAGGCCGCTGAAGGGCGACAGGTCCTCGCGGTCCTCGAACTCGAACGCATCGACGTTGCCGTCGGCGTCCTTCGAGATGAACAGCAGGTCGATGATGCGGATGGTGTCGGACTCGACGAGCTTCTCGAGCGCCGGGACGATGTCGCCGTTGAACTCGTTGCCGGGGAACCCGACGATGATGTACTCCACGGGGCCGATGGGCATGTCGTTCCTCCTGCGCCACCCGTGCCTCGTGCGCGGCGTGGCACCGGGGACCCTACCGAAGGCCCGCGGTCCGCGCGTCGGCGCCGGAAGGCCCCGCCCGACGCCTCCTCAGCGGTCGCCGGCGATGCGGCGCCACAGTGGTCGTGGCGCGGCGCGCAGCACCCCGAAGAGCGGCCCGAGGAGCACCGGAACGGGCACCACCTCACGGTGTCCCGCCGTCACGGCGCCGGCCACCGTCCGGGCGACGGTGGGTGGATCCGTGGCGAAGGGAGCGGGGTCGAGGCCCTCGGTCATGCGTGAGACCACGAAGCCCGGTCGCACCACCACCACCCGCACGCCGGTACCGACGAGGGCGTCGCCGAGGCCCTGCGCGAACACGTCGAGGCCGGCCTTGGACGAGCCGTAGACGTAGTTCGACCGGCGGGCCCGCTGGCCGGCCACCGAGGACAGCACGACGATGGTCCCCCGACCGTCGGCGGCCATCACCTCCGCCACGGCCGCCAACGCGGCGGCGGGCCCGGCGAAGTTGGTGCGGACCATCTCGTCCACCTGTTCGGGGCCCATGGCGCGGCCGGCGTGGTGGCCGAGCATCCCGACGGCACAGAGGGCGAGGTCGATGCCGCCGAGGTGGTCGTGTGCCTCGGTGGCGAGCGCCCGATGGTCGCTCACCTCGGTGGCGTCCCAGCGTCGGGGGGTCGTGCGCACGTCCGGTGCCGCGGCGGCCACGGCGTCGGTGGCGGCTGCGGGGTCACGTGCTGCCAGCACCGCCTGCTGGAGGCCGCGACGGCCGAACTCCGCCACGCACGCCACGGCGATGTCGCTCGTGGCGCCGAGCACCAGGGCCGAACGGGGGGCACGACGGTCGGACATGCCCACATCCTCCCGCCGGGCCGTCGGGCCGGGAAATCCTGGGCGCGCGTCAACGAGCGTGGGACCCGCTGCGTTGGAACAGGTACCGGGGTCGGCCGCCTCCTTCCCTCCGCGGCCGGCTCCGGCCGTCGTCACGGTCCACCGGCCGGGTGGCCGCGCCGCTGCTGCCGGCCGGGTCGGGCGGGGTGGGGCGCACTGCCCGGACGCGGCGGGACCCCTGCACTGGCAGGGGTCCCGGTCGGAGCGGGTGACGGGAATCGAACCCGCATGACCAGCTTGGAAGGCTGGGACTCTAGCCATTGAGCTACACCCGCAGGGCCTGCATCCGCAGGCGTGTGGCGACCCCCTGACCTCCGGCGCTCGGCCGGCGCCGGCCAGTGGGATCAGCGGCTGACTGTAGCGGCATCCGCGCCGGCGGCCGCCGCCCTCCGGCCGCTCAGCGCTGGATGACCCAGGCGGTGGCGTAGCCGGCGCCGTTGATCGCGGTGTGCAGGAGGATCGGTGCGAG
>CAIPVR010000215.1 GCA_903868545.1 uncultured Actinomycetes bacterium | reverse complement strand
CGGCACCGGTCGGCTGACGCCGGTTCAGCCGCGCAGGCTGAGCTGCGTGGCGCCGGAGTCGTCGAGGAGGTCGAGCGACCCGGGCGACTGCCGCAGCGTGGTCACACGACCGAGCGCGGCGAGGAACTGCTGCTCGACGGTGGCCGCCTCGCCCTCGCAGGCCACCTTGGTGGTGGCCACCTCCGACACGGTCAGCGAGCGTCCGCTCTGCACCCACGTGCCGTTGTAGCGGTTGCAGCCCGTGGAGCCCGTGACGGTCCCGTCGGCGGCGAAGTCCATGGTGGGCACCGCCGTGTCGGGCACCCCCTGCACGGCCTGGTTGCCGTTGTTGACCCCCGTGACCGTCCACGACGTGCCGTCGAGCGTGCGGCGCTGCTCGGTCAGGGTGAGCAGGGTCGCGCCCTCCGAGTCCTTCATGGTGAGCGTGTCGCCGGACCGCGACGCCGAGGCCACCTCCTGCAGGGCCAGCACCATCGCCCGCTCCTGCGCGGTGAGGGCGTCGCTCTCACAGGCCCGCTTCGTCATCGGGCCGGGACTGAACGTGAGCGAGCCGGCCCGGGCCTGGTAGCTGCCCGTGACGGTGTTGCAGCCTGTCGCGGCCACGAAGTTGCGCGGGTCCACGAAGTCGATGCCGGCCACGGCGCCGTCCACCGCGTCGGTGGTGGTGCCGCCACTGGTGATCGAGACGAGCCGCCAGCCGGTGTCGGCGAGTTGCGAGCCGGTGACCGTCCCCGACGCCGCCGCCGACGACGAGGGGGCCGGATCGGACCCGCAGGCACTCACCGCGAGGGCGACGGCGACGCCGAGGGAGAGGGCGAGCGCGGACCGGACGGGGCGTGGGGAACGTGATCGCATGCCGCATCCTCGCACGGCAACCCCACCAGGAGCAGCGCGAGCACGCCGATCCGTACCGCCGAGGTGACCGGCCCCTCCCCCACCCCGAACGGGTCGTAGAGCGCCACGACCATGACCGCGGCGAGCGCCCACTGCCACACGCGACGGGCCCCGACGCACCAGAGCGCCACCGCCGGGACGAGGAAGAAGAGGTGGTGACCCCAGCTGATCGGCGACACCAGGTACCCGGCCACCATCACCAGCGTGACTGCGGTGAGGAGGCGCCCGTGGCGGTCCGCCCGCACGGCGCGCCGGTAGCCCACCACCAGCACGGCCGCGCACAGCGCCGCCCATGTCAGGGTGCGCACCCCGGACCCGAACGGCAGCCACTCCACGGCACGTCGCAGCGAGTTGTTGAACCCGTTGTCGAGGCTGCCCACCCGGTCGGTCGCCCACAGTTCGGTGGTGAAGTAGCGGACGGTGTCCGACGGCCGCACCGCCCAGGCCAGGAGCGTGGCGCCCGCCGCGGTCGCCGCGGCCACCACGGCGGCCCGGCGGCGGCCCGAGAACCACATCCACGGGACGAGCACCCCCGGGACCAGCTTCACGGCCGTCGCGATGCCGGTGCCCACCCCGCCGGCCGCCCGGCCGCGGCGCAGCAGCACCACGTCGGCCGCGATGAGCGCCGCCAGCACGGCGTTGACCTGGCCGATCCGGGCGTTGAGCACCACCGGCATGGTCCACGTGCCGGCGGCCACCACCGCCGCGGCCGCCACGACCGGGTCGCCCAGCGCCGAGCCGGCCCAGCGGTCCCGCACCAGCGGTGCCAGTTCCCGGCCCACCACGGCGAGGAACCACGCCGAGCAGGCCAGGCCGAGCATCAGCCAGACGTGCTCGCCCACCGCGGTGGGCAGGTGCGCGAACGGCCACAGCACGATCGACGCGAACGGCGGGTAGGTGAAGCCGAGGCCGAGGATGCGGAACGAGAAGTCGTAGAGCGACGAACCACCGTCGGCGGAGGTGATCGCCCCGGCGTAGATGTGGAAGTCGATCCTGCGGGCCACCGGGAGCGACCACAGCCGCGCTGCCAACGCCACGACCGACACCGCCGCGGCCGCCGATGCCACGGCGCGGGCCCGGCGGGGCGGGTGGTCGGGCACGTTCACCGGCCGGGGCCGCCGGCGGGCGTGCGGGAACGGTGGACCGCCCACGCGGCCGCCGCGACCAGCAGGAGGAGCGGCACCACCCAGGGCCCGGCGCGGCCCATGTTGTAGAGCACCCCGGAACCCGACGGCAGCACCAGCACCGCGGTCACCGCCGCGGGCACCACGGCCAGGGCGAGCTTCAGGTCCCGCCGGGAGAAGGCGAGCAGCACGACGGCCGGCACGAGGTACCAGGGGAACAGCGCGGGGCCGAGGACCGTGACGAGGAACAGCGCGAGGCCGAGCGACACCACGGGCACCCGGTCGCGGGCCCGCCACAGGACCGCGAGGCACAGCACGCCGGCGACCACGAGCCCGGCCAGCGACGAGACCTCCCGCACGTCGTTGGCGGGCCACCGGGTCCCGAGGTCCCGTGCCACCTGCGCGAGCGACAGCCCGGTCGCCCGGACCGGCGCCAGGAGCGACTTCGAACCGCCCGCGTTGCGGATGGTCTCCACCCAGCCCCAGCCCACGCCGGTGAGGCGGGCGACGACCGCCATCACCGCGCCCGCGAGCAGCGAGCACCACGCCACGTCGAGGAGCCGCCGGCCGACCCGGGCGCCGGGGCCGGCGGCGGTCCAGCCGAGGAACACCACCGCGGCCAGAGCGGGGACCTTCACCGACGCCGCGGCCGCGCAGAGCGCGACCCCCCCGGCGAGGCCCCACCGGGTGGGGACGCGCACGGCGAGCAGCAGCCCGGCGAGCATCAGCGCCGTGACCAGCGCCTCGTTGTGGGCACCCGACACCAGGTGCAGCAGCACGAGGGGCCCGGCGAGACCCACCACCAGCACGAGCGCCGGGTCCACCCGGTAGTGGCGGGCGAGGCGCAGGAGGCACCAGCCGATCGCCACCACCGAGGCCAGCGCCAGGAGCCGCAGCAGGAACACCGCCCACAGCGGGTCGTGGCCGGTCAGGCGAGACGCCACCGAGGAGATCCAGATCCACAGGGGCCCGTAGGGCGTGGGCGTGCGCCGCCAGATCGGGTCGACCAGCAGGTTGTACGGGTCCACCACCCCGAGCGCCCGGGGCCCGGTCAGATAGGGGCTGTAGCCCTCGTTGACGAGCTCGCCCTGGCCGACGTAGCTGAACACGTCGCGGCTGAACAGCGCCGGGCCGAGCGCGAACGGCAGCGCCCACAGGGTGGTGAGGCCGAGGACCGTCCCCACCGGGGTGGCCCGGGTCGCGCTGCCGGGCCCGGCCGCCCGGCTCCGGGCCCGGACCACCTGGACCGCCCGCAGCCAGGCGCCGACGAGGAGCGCGACCCCGGCGAGGCACAGGGCCGAGGTGAACGGCGACCGGGTGACCAGCGGCGAGGGAGCGGCGTCGACGGGGAGGATCGTGGGTGCGCCGGCCGGGCGGTTCGGGATGCCGAACAGGACGGCGACGAGCGCGCCGAGCAGCCCCAGCCCTGCGGGGAGGCGGAGTCCGTCGTCCTCGAACGGCGCCACCAACGCGCGACCGGCGCGTGCCGGCAGGCGGGCGGACCGGACCCCACCGTCGGCGGCCCGGCCCGACTCGGGTGTGGCGGCGACGTTCACGCCGTCATCCGGCCGGCCGGATCCTGACCGTAGAAGTCGGCGAGCACCTCGTAGAGGTCGGCCTGCTGGCGGAGCAGGTCCGCCGGGGCGTCGAAGAACGCCTCGGAGGCCACCGCGAAGAACTCACCCGGGTTCACGCCGGCATAGGGGTCGAGCACCTCGGGGCCGTTCCCTTCCACGACCTCGGTGTACACCGCGGTGCAGACCGCGATCCAGCGTCCGTAGCGCTCGGGTGAACCGAGCGGTGGGGTGCCGTCCACGGTGCCGTCGAGCATGTCGAGCTTGTGCGCGAACTCGTGGACGACCACGTTGCGGCCGTCGCCGGCGTGGCGTGCGTCCGCGAGCACCTCGTCCCAGGCCAGCAGCACCGGACCGTGGTCGTGTGCCTCGCCGAGCACCGGCATCGGGTCGTCGCTCACGATGCCGTCCACCTGGGAGTGCTCCCCCTCGAGGACCAGCGTCGTGGGGTGCACGATCACCGTGTGCACGTCGCGGTACATCCCGTCGGGGAGGCCCACCACCAGGAGCGCGGCCTGGGCCGAGATCGTCACCTTCATCTCGTCGGTGACGGCGAACCCGCGGGCGGCCTCCCAGGTGACGTCGGCCTCGAGGGTGAGCGCCACGGCCTCGAGGCGCTCCCTCTGGGCGGCGTCGAGGCCGCGCCACCAGCGGAACCGGCGCGCGCACAGCGCCCGCCGGTCCTCGCCGAAGCCACCCTCGATCAGTTCGCGTCGGGCCCGGTGCCGACGGCGCTCGAACCGCACCGCTCCAGCATCACACGGCATCGGGACCGTCACACCCCGCGGCCAGCATGGGGCGATGGACACCGCACTCCCCTCCGGCCCCGCCGCGCTGCTCCTGGCGGCTGTCGTGGTGCTCGTGATCGCCGCGGTGGCGGCGATGG
>CAIPVR010000214.1 GCA_903868545.1 uncultured Actinomycetes bacterium | reverse complement strand
TTCGACTCCGCGGGCGGCGTAGACCGCAGCGCGGACCTCGCCGTACCGCTCGGGTTCCTTCATCGACACCCGGTGGAATGGCGGCAGCGGGTTCACCCGGTTCTCGACGTCGTTCCACCACGTGGGCGAGTTCTCGTCCACCGGCGGTTCCGGCGGGTCGAGCACGATGCTGCCGTCGTTCAGTCCGGCGACGATGTCGTCCACGGAGAGTTCACCGCGTCCGTACTTGACCTCAGCGGTCAGCTGATCCATCGGCGTGTGATCGGTTGCGTCACTCATGTTTCACCTCCCTCCGTCACCGAACGTAGCGAAGGGGTGTGACGGTCCCCGGGGCCGACCGGGCGACGCGGACGGCGGATCCCAGGGGCGCGTCCGAGGTCACCGGGACGACCGGGACCACCGGGCCCACCGGGTGACCCGGACACCCAGTCGGACCGTCAGAGCCCCCTCCTACCATTCGGGTCGTCGGGAGAGCCGCGGGTGACCGTCCTGCCGGCACCCGCCGAGAGAGGGAGCGACCGTGACCAGAGATGCTGCGCGCACCAGGGGCATGCCGCTGGACCTGTTGCTGGTCCGCCACGGCCAGAGCGAGGGCAACGTCGCGCTCGACGCCGCGGACGAGGGCGACCGGCGCCACATCACCGACGAGTTCCGGGAACGCAACGCGTCGGACTGGCGACTCAGCAAGGCGGGCCGTGCACAGGCGAAACGGGCCGGCCGATGGATCCGGGAGTGGATGGCCAAGCAGGCCCCCAGCGGGTTCGACCGCTACTACTGCTCGCCGTACGTGCGCACCATGGAGACCGCTGCGCTCCTCGGCCTGCCCGACGCCCGCTGGCAGCTCGAGGCGCTCGTGCGCGAACGAGACTTCGGCCTGTGGGCCGCGATCCCCAAGCCCGACATCCCGGCGGAGTTCCCCCTCACCCACGAACAGCGGGAACGCCACAAGTTCCTGTGGCGGCCCGAGAGCGGCGAGAGCACCGCGGACCTCGACCTGCGGGTCCGCGACGTGCTGGCCTCGATGGCGAGGGAGATGGCGGGGCGCCAGGTGATCTGCGTGACCCACGAGGACACGATGCGGGCGTTCCGCTTCCGCCTGGAACGGATGACGATCACCGAGTGGATCCAGCACGGCGAGGATGACCTGCTCGACGTGCCCAACTGCGGGATCCTCCACTACACCCGCCGTCGCACGGACGGAACGGTCGCCAACAAGTTCGACCGGGTCCGCCTCGTCGACCCCAGCGGCGACGGCGGCGGCTGGAAGTGGCGGAAGATCCAGCGCCGCAACTTCACCAACGACGAGCTGCTCGAGCAGGTCGAGGCCATCCCTCCCCTCGCCGAGGCCGGCGAAGGGCTGTGAGACGGCACCGGAGCACCCGATGACGGACGCGACCATCTCCATCCACCTCGACGAGTTCCAGGACGAACTGGCCCAGACCGTCGACGAGCTCGTCGCCCGCCACGGCCACGACATCGCGGCCTACCTGCAGTCGTTCCTCATCGGTGTGGCCACCGTGCGCGTGACCACCACCGACGGCCGCCGGTTCGAGTGGCCCTGCTGAGCCGCCCCACGCCCCCGGCCACTCCCTCAGCGAGAGAAGGATGACCGGCACCCGGTCCATGGCGGTGGACGGTAGCCACCCACCCTGACAAGCGGCCCGGCGAACCCGACCACACGACGGCGTGTGGCTCCCGAGGCGGGGCGCACCTACCCTGACCCCATGGGGGAACGGGCAGGGGCGTCACCGGAGATCACCGGGTTCACCGGGCTCACCGAAGTGGGTCGAGGCGGATTCGCCACCGTGTACCGGGCCCAGGACACCGTCCGGGGCGGGTGGTACGCGCTCAAGGTCTTCGACGCCGGTGACACCGAGGGACGACGGATCAGCCGAGAGGCGAGCGCGCTGAAGGTCCTCACCGGCATCCCCGGGATCGTGCCCGTGCTCGCCACCACCACCGCGGCCGACGGCCGAGCCGTGATGGTCATGCCCTTCATGCCCGGGACCCTGGCCGCCCATGCCAACGGCGACGGTGTGGACCCGGAGGTCGGCGTCCGGTGGTTGGAGGAGATGGCCGCCGCCCTCGACCGTGCCCAGCTCGCCGGTGTGTACCACCGCGACATCAAGCCGGCGAACGTCCTGTTGGACGCCGACGGCCACGCCCACCTGACCGACTTCGGGATCGCCGCGGTGGCCGAACTCGACCCCGGCACCACCACGGCACTCGCGTTCTCCCCGCCGTACGCAGCGCCGGAACGTCTCGACGGCCACGAGAGCGACCCCCGCTACGGCGACATCTACGCGCTGGCCGCCACCACCTGGGCGGTGATCGCCGGGGGCGCCCCGTTCGGCACCGCCAGCACCGGCGGGGTGAACGGCCTCATCCAGCGGATCATGGCCAACGAACTCCGGCGTCCGGAACGCCTCCCCGACGGCCTGTACGAAGTCCTCCGACGCGGCATGGCTCTCGACCCGGGGAGCCGCTACGGCACCGCCGGAGAGATGGCGGCAGCAGCCCGGGCCGCGCTCGGGTCACCCCAGGACCCCACCGTGGCGCGTCTCGTCCCGCCGCCACCGCCGCCGACCGACGACTCCACGGTGATCGGCAAGGGCGTCGCAGCCGCAGGGGCCGGAGCCGCACCAATCTCCGCCGTGCCCGTCGCAGCCCCGGCCGACGGCGCCGGGCCCGAACCGGGCGACCAACCACCGGCCGGTGACGGCACCGACGACGACGGGGGCGCCGCCGAGAACCGACGGCGCGGTCGACGGCTCGTCGCGGCCCTGGCCGCCGCCGTCGTGCTGCTGCTCGGCGGTGTGGCCGCCGCCGCCCTGGGGGGCGGGAACGACCGGGTGGACGCGTCGGCCTCCTCGACGAGTGCCCAGCGGGACCGGACGAGCAGACCCCCCGCCACCGTGGCCGGGGCCACGGAAACGGCGGAGACCACCGCGGCACCCGGCCCGACCGACACGACCGACCCCGCAGCCATCACGACGACACCCGGCACCACGGCCCTCCCGGGGGCGATCGGTAGCGGTGACCCGGGCGCGACGACCGCGCCGGGCGGGGCCCCGGGGGGAGCCACGGTGGGCACGCCGACCGCCCCGGACCCAGCCCCCTCCCCCGCTCCCACACCGACCGCAGCACCGACACCGACCACGGCGAGGTCGGCCCCGCCCACCACCGCCCCGCCGGTCCCGGCCAGTTGCTCCCTCACGGGGGGCCGGGCGAATCTCTCGCCGGGCATCGCTGCGTTCGTGGAGGAGTACCAGTCGGCGTTCTTCGAGAGCCCGGTCTCGTGCCAGTTGAGCAACGGCGCCACGTTGGGCGGCACGCTGCGGGCGGGAGCCGACTTCGCCAAGCTCGGTTTCTCCGGCGGCACCGGGACCGGTACCGGCGTGATCGCCTGGGCCGATGGCCGGTCCACCAACCTCACGACCAGCGCACTCGTCGAACCGAAGGGCTTCGATGTCTACGACCTGACGCTGACGTTCACGTTCACCAGCGGGTTCGGCGCCCCGGGCACCGGGACGACCGGCACGATGGCCGTGGTCGCCTCGTTCGACCCGGCCGTCAGCCGGGTCACGGCCATCACCGGGATCGCCGGCACCTTCACCTGGCGCCGCTGAGCGCACCGGCACCGCGTCGGGCACCGGCGCGCTCCGGCGAGGTCACTTGGGGAACGGTGCGAACACCTGACCCGGACCCAGGTCGACCCACCGGGTGTCCTTGAACTCCTGGGGCAGCCCGGCCTCCGCACTGTCCATCGGGGACGACACGTTCGGGTTCCCGTCACCCATGTTCATCTCCGAGACCCGGAACTGGATCCGGCCGTCCGGCAGCGTACGAACCTCCTCGACCACCGCGACATGGCCGTAGGAGTTGTACTTGGTGGCGGAGAACGACACGATCGCCCCCGGGGTGGGTTGGGTGGCGTTCGGTCGGCCGAGCGAACGGTTGATGTTCCCGGCGACGTCCTTGCCGTGGCCGTTCCAGTCACCCTTGTAGCCCATCTCCCGCCACCGCGCCTTCGCCCACGCGGTGCACTGGTACCACTCCCCGTCCTTCCCGTATGCGGGCCGCTCCTTGGCCGGGATGTTCGCATCGGCCACCGCTTGGGCCTCGGCGGCGGAGATCGTCCGGCCCCAGCGCCGGGGATCCGGCGGCGGGGGCGCTTGCGGGGGTGGGGTCGCCGAACGACCCCGCGGCGCCGGTGCGGGCGCCGACGGACCGCTCCGCCCCCACCCGGCCACGCCCAGACCGATCAGCACCGGCAGGAGGAGTGGCCCGAGGTCGACCGGCGGGCGGATCGGTGACGGCATCGGG
>CAIPVR010000213.1 GCA_903868545.1 uncultured Actinomycetes bacterium | reverse complement strand
TCCTCGTCGCGCTCGTGGGCCCGCCGGCTGGCATCCGCCAGGGCGGCCCTGGCCGCCGCCACGCCCTGGCGGCCCGTCTCGATGGTGGTGCGGTCGAGCCAGCCGACCTGGCCCGGCCCGGGCCGGCCACCACGACGGACCGCCCGGCGGCGGGCCCGGGGGCCCGGGGGTGCCGGCACAGGCCGTTCGGGGCCGGCGGGGGCCTCGGGGGTGGTGATGAGGGCCAGCTGCGTCGTCATGGCCCCAGTATGCGGAGGGGGTGTGACAGTGGCGCCACGGGGACCGGTCCCCGCTGAGGATCCTCCCGGCCGGACGACGGTCGCCCGGAGGGACCGGCCGTCGGGAGGGGCTCAGTGGTGGAAGTTGCCGGCCTCCTCCTGGGTCATCGGCACGGCGACCGGGTGCTTGTTCAGGAAGTCGATGGCCTCGGCCATGTCGCGGACGAGGATCTCGATCTCGGCGAGGCTGATGTCCATTCGGATCAGCGCCCGCTGGACGATCTGGTGCTCGAGGGCGCCGGTCAGTGGGTAGGCGGGCACCTGCCAGCCCCGGCTGCGCAGCTTGTCGGCCAGCTCGAACAGGGTCCAGGTGACACCCGGGTTCTCGCTCATCGTCCAGGTGACGGCGGGGATGCCACCGGCCGGGTCGCCGTCGTAGATCAGCTCGAGCGGCCCGAGGCCGGGGATCTGGTCGGCCAGCCAGCGCGCGGTGTCGTAGGAGTTGCCGTGCACGGCCGCGTAGCCCTCCCGGCCGAGCCGCAGGAACCCGTAGTACTGCGTGATGATCTGGCCCGCGGGCCGGGAGAAGTTGATCTGGAAGGTGGGCATGTCGCCACCGAGGTAGGTGACGTGGAACACGAGCTCGTCGGGGAGCTCGGCCCGGTCACGGAACAGCACCCAACCCACGCCGAGCGGGGCGAGGCCGAACTTGTGGCCCGACGCGCTGATCGACTTCACCCGCGGGATGCGGAAGTCCCACACCAGGTCGGGTGCGCAGAACGGGGCGGTGAAGCCGCCGCTGGCGCCGTCGACGTGGATGTCCACGTCGAGGCCGGTGCGCTGCTGGAGGTCGTCGAGTGCCGTGGCCATCGACGCCACGTCCTCGTAGATCCCCGTGTAGGTCACGCCCAGCGTGGGCACCACGCCGATCGTGTTCTCGTCCACCTGGGCGAGCATGGTCTCGGCGTCCATGCCGTAGCGGCCCGGCGCCATCCCCACCTCGCGGATCTCCACGTCCCAGTAGCGGCAGAACTTGTGCCAGACCACCTGCACCGGCCCGCAGACGAGGTTCGGGGTGTCGGTGGGCTTCCCCTCGGCCTTCCGGCGGTTCCGCCAGCGCCGGAGCATCGCCATGCCGGCGAGCATGCAGGCCTCCGACGAGCCGATCGCGGAGGTCCCGCAGGCGTTGCCGGCGTCGGGGGCGTGCCAGAGGTCGGCCAGCATGTGCACGCACCGCGACTCGATCTCCGCGGCCTGCGGGTACTCGTCCTTGTCGATCAGGTTCTTGTTGATCGACAGCTCCATGAGCGCCTTTTCCTCCTCCGTCTCGAAGGTGGAGCAGAAGGTGGCGAGGTTCTGGTTCGCGTTGCCGTCGAGCGCGAGCTCCTGGCGCACGAGCTGGAAGGTGGCGCGCCCGTCGGCGGGCTGCTCCGGGAACCGGGGGGCCCGCATCTCTCCGGCCAGGGCGCGGAGGGCGGCGGTCTTCTCGGCGATGTCGGACTGCTGGTG
This sequence comes from uncultured Actinomycetes bacterium, assembly GCA_903868545.1. GTDB lineage: Bacteria > Actinomycetota > Acidimicrobiia > Acidimicrobiales > Microtrichaceae > CAIPVR01. The sequence continues at coordinate 2,472 of CAIPVR010000213.1, read as the reverse complement.
GAGCGGCATGCCCACCAGCATGCCGTGACCGTGGCCGGTCGCGTGGCACCACCGCGGGTGGGCCCCGCCCCGGGTCAGGTCACGCCGGGGCCACCAGCGGCCAGGGCTGCTCGGCCTCCCAGATCCGGCCGAGGCCGAGCAGCCAGGCGTCGCGGTGGTGCAGCGTGGCCACCTGCATCCCGACCGGCAGGCCCTCGACCAGGCCCACGGGCAGCGACAGGGACGGGTTCCCCACGATGTTGTACGGGATGGTGAGGGCACCGTTGTTCTCGGGGCCGACGCGCTGGTCGCCGACCCGGGTGTTGAGCGACACGTCGGCGGGGAAGGCCACGTCCGGGTTGGTGGCCGACACGATGAAGTCCACCTGGTCGAAGGCGGCGGCCACCGTCTCGTTGGCCCGGGTGCGGGCGGCCTCGGCACGGGCCATGACGGCCAGGCTCATCTCGTGCTCGGCCAGCTCCAGGCCGAAGGCGATCTCGGGCGTCAGCTCGTCCTTGCCGGCGGGCCACAGGTCACCCAGCTCACCGAGCAGCGACGACAGGTTGCCGATGGCCCACTCGAAACCCAGCCCGGGGAACCGGACATCGACCTCCACCACCTTGAGCCCGGCGGCCCGGGCCAGTTCCTCGCCGGCCTGCTGGACCCGCTCGGCCACCGCGGGAGCCACCACCGCGACGCCCAGGTCGGGGACCACGGCCACGCGGCGGCCCCGGAGGTCGTCGCGGTAGGCGTCGAGGTCGGCCTCCCAGCCCTCCACCTTCGGCAGCGAGTACGGGTCGCGGGAGTCGTAGCCGGCACACACGTCGTAGAAGCGGGCGATGTCGCGGATGCTGCGGGCCATCACCCCCGCCACCACGGTCATCGGGTGGATCCAGGTGTGGGGTCCGCGTGGGATCCGGCCGGCGGTCCCCTTCATCCCGGGGAGCCCGCAGAACCCCGCGGGGATCCGGATGGAGCCGCCACCGTCGCCGCCGGAGGCGATCGTGCAGAGGCCGCCGGCCACCGCCCCTGCGCTGCCGGCGGAGGAGCCACCCGTGGTCCGGCCCCGTCGCCACGGATTGTGGGACACGCCGTTGAGCTTGGTCACGCCGACGTTGAGCCCGCCGAACTCCGAGGCCGTGGTCAGGCCGAACGGCACCACGCCGCCGTCGTGCTCGGCACGCAGCAGCTTCGTGTCGGTGTACTCCGCGACGCGGTCGCGGAAGAGCGTGCAGGCCTCGGTGGCGGGCCAGCCCCGGTAGGCCGACAACTCCTTCACGCCGAAGGGCACGCCGCCGAAGGGGCGGTGCACGTCCGCGCTCGCCGCCTTCGCCCGGGCGCCCTCGGGGTCGAGGAACGAGAAGCAGTTGAGGTCGCTCGCCTCCACGGCGGCGAGTGTGGCCTCGAGTTCCTCGGCGGGGGAGCGTTCGCCGCGGCGGAACGCGTCGACGAGCGAGCAGGCGTCGTCCTGCCATGGTGCGTCGGTCATGGGTGGTCCTTCCTGGTCAGCGGCCGGGGGCCGGGCAGGGTCGGGGATTGAGCAGGAACTCGCACTCCTGGAGCGCGGGGGGTCCCACGTCGGTGGGCCGGTCGGACACCTCGGCGCGGCGCACCGGCGTGCCGTCCGGCCAGCGGCCCGTGTCGGTGAGGTCGGTGTCGCACCAGCGGCCGTCCGTCGCGCAGCGGGCCACGGCGTCCACCGTCCGGTACGCGGACCAGCGGTCGAGGTGATCCTCCGACAACGTCCCGAGGAACGGGACCGGGAACGAGAGCGGCCCGAGGTGGTCGGCGATCAGCGCCGGGTCGCGGGTGCGGTCGGAACGGACGGTCACGTGGTCCTTCCGGTCGTCGGGGAGGTCGAGGGAGCGGAAGATCTCGATGCCGATGCGGCCGTCGACGAACACGTCCTCGTCGTAGGCCACCACCGCCGCCCGGTCGAGCCCGGGGACCGTGATCGGGCCCTCGCCGACACCGAGGGCGAACCACGGCGCGAACATCACCGACCAGGTCGAGTCGGCGCCCCGGCCGTCGTCGGCGAGGCGCTGCAGGAGCCACGGGGTCATCCCGGCCCCGAACGAGTGGCCGACCACGCCAACACGGGAGGTGTCCTCGCGATCGGTCGCCGCCAGGGCGGCCTCGAACCCGGCCTCCACCGTGCGGTACTGCGCCGGTGGGTCGAAGGCCGCGTCGTAGGGCGGGAACACCACGATGAACCCGTTCCCGACGAGGTGGTCGATCAGGCCCAGGTACACCTCGGGGGCCGAGCCCCCGTAGCCGTGCGCCAACAGCACCACGGGTCGGCGGCCGCCGTCGCAGGTGCCGCCGGTCCAGGGGCGACCGGTTCCGGCCGGTTCGAGGAGTGCCACGTCGTGACGCCAGTCCACCGGGTTCGGCAGGTTCCGTCGGTCGACCCCACAGGGCCCGTCGGCACCGGGTGCGCCGTCGGCCGGCACGGACGAAGGAGGAGGTGAGACGCAGCCGGCGAGGCCGAGG
>CAIPVR010000212.1 GCA_903868545.1 uncultured Actinomycetes bacterium | reverse complement strand
TCCTTGACGAGCTGGGCGCCCATGTTCTCGAAGGGGTCCTCGAGCTCGATCTCACGGGCGATGGACACGCCGTCGTTGGTGATCGTGGGGGCACCGAACTTCTTGTCGAGCACCACGTTGCGACCCTTGGGGCCGATGGTCACCTTCACGGCGTCGGCCAGACGGTTCACGCCGGCCTCGAGGGACCGGCGGGCCTCCTCGTCGAACTTCAGGATCTTGGACATCTGTTCTCTCTCTCGTCGCTCGGCTCAGCTCGTCACTTGACGACGGCGAGGACGTCGCGGCCGGCGAGGATGAGCAGGTCCTCACCCTCGATGGTGATCTCGGTGCCGCCGTACTTCGAGTAGACGACCTTGTCGCCCACGGCGATGTCGAGCGGGATCAACTCACCGGCGTCGGACCGACGGCCCGGGCCCACCGCGAGGACCTCGCCCTGCTGGGGCTTCTCCTTGGCGGTGTCGGGAATGACGAGACCGCTGGCGGTCTTCTCCTCGGCCTCGGCGGGACGGACGACGATGCGGTCCTCGAGGGGCTGCAGGTTCATGGCTGTGGCCTCCATAGGCGGTTAGCACTCGGACTTGGCGAGTGCCAAAGCTAGCAGTCGGGTTCGCCGAGTGCTAGTCCCCCACCCTGAACCACGTTCACAACGCGGCGGATGACGCCTACCCTGAGCCGTCGCGGCGGCCTTCGGCTGGGGCGCCGGGAAGGGAACCATCATGAACCGGAGCAGGATCTCCTTGATCGCGGCCAGTGCGGCGATGGCCGTCGCGCTGGCGGCGTGCACGCCCGTCCCACCGGGCCCGACCACCACCACGTCGTCGACCACGACCACCACCGTCGACCGGTGGGTCACCTCGGTCGGTGAGTGCTGGGCGGCCAGTTCGGCCACGCCCGGCGTGATCAACCTCGACGTGCGCTACCTCGGCCCGCGGGACCAGCCCGACAACCTCGCCGTCTACGACTCGGCGGACGGCTCGTGCACCGGCTCACCGTCCTCGCTGGACATCGTCCAGGCGCCCGACGCCACCGCTGCGGAGACCGCCTGCAACGCGCTCCCGGTGCGCCCCGGCCTGCCGGTCGACGTGGTCCGCATGACCGACCTCTGGCCCGCCGCCATCTCCGACGCCTGGCTCTGCCAGGGCTGAGCCGGGGCGCCGGTGCCGGCGGTTCACGCCGCCGGCACCGGCGACAGCCAGCGGCCGTGGTAGTCGGCGTGGGCCACGAGCCGGTCCGAACCACCCGGCCACCGGCGCAACCACACCGCCGCCCGGGACCGGTTCCACTCGTCCGGCTCGAACCGCACCCATGCGAGCGGGGCGTCCGGAGTGGCCCCGGCGCCGGCTCCCTCCAGCACGTCGGTGACGTGCCAGCGCTGCGGCGGGGGGAGGTACTGCCACACGATCGAGTGCTGCACGAGCGTGGGCCGGGCCGCACCGCCGAGGACCTCGGCGAGGGCGGCGCCGGTGTCGTCGGTGCGGCGGAGGTCGACCGGCACCCGTGCCGCCACGGCCAGCGCGGCCCGCACCCGGGCGACTCGCGCGTCCTGGTCGGGCCACACGAAGGACAGGAGCGTGGCGGCGCCCTCCTCCCCCGACGCATCGACCGGGTGCGGATCGAGTCCGATCCGCTCGTCGATCCGTGGCAGCCCACCGGGCGGGGCGGCGGGCCGGGCGCGGACCTCGGGAACCAGCGCCACGGGCGACCCGGGATCACCGAGGCGTACCGGAACCCCACCCCCGGCGTCGAGCAGCACGTCGAAGTGGTCCATCCGGAGGTTCAGACCTCCCGAGGGACCGAGCTCCACGAGCCGCACGCCGTCGGGCAGCTCCGCGAGCGCCGCCGCGTAGGCGAGTGCGGCGGCCCGCCCCACCTCGTTGGTCTGCACCTCACGCGTCAGGCCCTCGGACAGCTCCGCCGCGTGCGAGCCGGCCAGTGCGGCCCAGGCCCCGGCGAGTGCGGCGTCGTCGGTCGGCGCCGTTCCCCCGCAGCTCGGCAGACAGGCCGCCCATCCGTCGGCCCGACCCAGGAGCGCCAGGCGGTGGGCGGCCCCCACCAGCCGCAGCGGACCCGCCTGGCCGAAGCGGAGCCCGGCGTGGGCCCGCACGAGCTCCCACGTGTGGCCGCCGGCTGCGCAGTCGAGGGCCAGGATGCGCAGCAGTCGTCCGTACAGGGCGGAGCCGAGCTCCTCGCAGGCCGTGGCCTGGGCCTCGAACCGACCGGCCCACTCCGCCGGTCCGGCGTCCCCCGTCACGCCCTCACCATCCCGCCCTGACTGTCCCGCCCTCACCCTTCTGTTCGTCGTTCACCACCGTCGACGGTGGTGAACGACGAACAGAACCAGCGGGAGGCCGGTGCGGGGACCGGGAGGGCGGGCGTCATCAGAACGTGGCGAGTCGGAGGTTGGGGTCGGCGCCGCAGTCGAGCGGCGTGGGCCCCTCGCGCTGCAGGCGGTACCACCCCGCGGCAGCGATCATCGCCGCGTTGTCGGTGCACATGGACCGGCTGGGCAGGAAGGCGTGCAGGCCGTCCTCGGTACACGCGGTCAGGAACTGCTCGCGCAGCAGCGAGTTGGCCGCCACCCCTCCGCCCAGGGCGAGCGCACCGGCACCCACTTCCTGCGCCGCGGCCCGGGCCTTGGCGACCAGCACGTCCACCACCGCGGCCTGGAAGCTGGCGGCGACGTCCGCGGTGGACACGTCGGGGTGGGCCCGCACGTGGTTGACCACCGCCGTCTTCAGCCCGGAGAACGAGAAGTCGAGGCCGCCGTCCATGAGCGCCCGCGGGAACGCGATCGCCTCCGGGTCGCCCTCCATCGCAACCCGGTCGATGGCCGGCCCGCCCGGATAGCCCAGGCCGAGGAAGCGGGCGACCTTGTCGAACGCCTCACCGGCGGCGTCGTCGAGGGTCTGGCCGAGCAGCCGGTAACGGCCGTGACCCTCCATCAGGACCAGCAGGGTGTGGCCCCCCGAGACCAGCAGCACCACCATCGGCAGCTGCAGTTCGGGGTCCTCGAGGAACGCGGCGTACAGGTGGGCCTCGAGGTGGTTGACCGACACGAAGGGGACGTCCCACGCGAGGGCCAGCGCCTTCGCGGCCGACACACCCACGAGCAGCGCGCCCACGAGCCCCGGGCCGGTGGTGGCCGCCACGGCGTCCACCCGGTCACCCTCCACGCCGGCCTCCACCATCGCCCGCGCGGTGACGGGGATGATCAGCTCGTTGTGCGCCCGGCTCGCGATCTCCGGCACCACGCCGCCGTAACGTGCGTGCAGTTCCACCTGGGAGCTCACCACCGAGGACAGCACGTCGGTGCCGCCGCGCACACAGGCGGCGGCCGTCTCGTCGCAGGACGTCTCGATGCCGAGGACCAGCGTGGCAGGTCCCACCCCGCCGTCACCCGTTGCGTCAGCCATCGGCCACGACCTCCTGCACGAGGGCCCACGGCAGGCCCGCCTCGATCCGCTCCAGCCGTGCCAGCCCCTCGGGGCCGGAGATGTGGTGCGCCCACATGATGAGGGCGTCCTCCCGGAGGTCGGAGTAGTAGTTGGGCCGCACCCCGCCCGGGGCGAACCCGAAGCGTCGGTAGAGCTCCTGGGCGCCACGGTTCGACATGCGCACCTCGAGGGTGAGGGCGTCGAGGCCGCGCTCCACCGCGGCCCGGGTGAGCACCAGCAGCATGCGGGCCGCGATGCCGGCCCGCCGCTCGTCGGGCTCCACCACCACGTTGGTGACGTGGCCCTCGTCCGGGTTCAGCATGAGCCCGGCGAAGCCGACCACGCGATGGGCGCGCCGGGCCACCACGTAGACCCGTGTCGTGGGCATGCGCAGTTCACCCTGGAACAGCGAGTGGGACCACGGGCGGTGGCTGGTGCGCCGTTCGAGGTCGACCACACCGCGGAGGTGCCGACGCCGCATGGGTGCCACCACCACGCCGTCCCACGGCTGTTCGCCGGCGCCCTCCGCCCCGGACGCGCCCGCGGTCGCGTCGCTCCCGACGGGAACACCCGGACCGACCACCTCGATCACGCGCCGTCCCGGGTGGACCAGTTGATCTCGGCGTCCGGCCGACGCAGGTACACCGGTTCGATGGCGTCGGGTCGTTCGAACTCCTCACGCAGCGCCCGGGCGTGGGCGAGCTCCACCAGCGCCTCCGCCGACGGGCTCCGGTTGCCCGGCTCCACGAGCTCCACCTTGGCGAGGCCCTCGAAGGCCTCCACGTAGCGCTGTGCACCGTCGCCCACGAGGAGGACCTCCTCGCCGGTGGCGAGCAGTTCGGAGGCCAGGTCGTCGGGCGAGCCGAGCTGGTGGTCGCCGATCCGCTGCACACCGCCCGGCACCTGCCGGTAGAACGCGTAGTAGAGCTCGCCGCGCCGGGCGTCGAGCGCGGTGACGATCAGCCGTGAACTGAACCGCACCGGGAACGCCATCAGGTCGAGGCTGGAGACGCCGATCATCGGCACCCGGAGCGCGAACGCGAGCGCCTTCGCGGTGGCCACACCCACCCGCAGGCCGGTGAAGAGGCCGGGGCCCACGTCCACCGCCACGAGGCCGATCTCGTCGAGGCCCACCTGGCTCTGCTCGCACAGGAAGCGGACCGCCGGCGTGAGGTTCTCGGCGTGGCGCTTGCCCCTCGTGATGTGCGTGGAGGCGAGCACGCCCTCGTGGCCACCGATGGCGCAGCCCACCTGCATGGTGGAGGTCTCGATCCCGAGGATCAGCATCAGGCACCGTCCTGCCCGGCCGGCGCCGCCCCGGGCGACGGTCCGTCGGGCGCCGCCCACGGGCCGAGCACCGTGGCCAGCGCCCGCACCCGGGCCGACCAGCGCGTGCCCACGGTGACCAGCTCGATGGTGCGGACGTCGGGCACCGACGGGTCGTCGCCGTGCACGAGGTGCACCTCGAGGAACTCGTGGCCCAGCACCGGTGCGATGGCGTCGCCCCACTCGATGACGGTGACCGCTCCCTCGTCGAGCAGCTCGGACAGGCCGAGGTCGAGCGCCTCCGCCACCTGCTCGAGGCGGTAGACGTCGAGGTGGTGCAACGGGAGCCGCCCGGCGTAGCTCTGCACGAGTGCGAAGGTGGGGCTGGTGATGTGGTCGGTCACCCCGAGCCCACGGCCGAAGCCCTGGCAGAACGCCGTCTTTCCCGCGCCGAGGTCGCCGGACAGCAGCAGCAGGTCGCCGGGACGGGCGAGTTCGGCGAGCGCGGCGGCGAGGTCGCGGGTCTCCTCCACCGAGGTGGTCACGGCCCGCACGGCGGGCGAGGTGGGACGCGGTGCCGGGTTCACGACGACACCCCGGCGAGCACCTGCTTGGCCCGCACCAGGTCCGCCCGCATCCGGGCCATGGGCTCGCCGCCACCGCGCAGCACCGCGGCGGGGTGGTAGGTCGGCACGAGCACCGTGCCGTCACGGTACGGGTAGGTGCGGCCGCGCAGCTTGGTGATGCCGTCCTTCGTGTCGAGCAGGAGCTTCGAGCTGAAGTTGCCCAGGGTCACGATCACCCTTGGCCGGATCAGGTCCACCTGGGCCTCCAGCCACGGCCGGCACGCCGCCACCTCGTCCGGACGGGGATCGCGGTTGTCGGGGGGCCGGCACTTCACCACGTTCGCGATGAAGCAGGTGTCGCGGGTGCGGTCCATCTCCTCGGCCATGAGCCGGTCGAGCAACTGCCCGGACCGGCCCACGAACGGCAGGCCCCGGCGGTCCTCCTCGGCACCCGGCCCCTCACCCACGAACATGAGGTCGGCGTCGGGGTCACCCGCGCCGAACACCACCTGGGTACGACCCTCCGACAGCCGACAGCGGGTGCATGCGAGGGCCTCGGCACGGAGTGCCTCGAAGGAGGAGGGCATCGACCCGATGCTAGCGACCCCACGCTCTCGTCCCGACGGCGCCACCCGACGGCGCCACCCGACGGCGCCACCCG
>CAIPVR010000211.1 GCA_903868545.1 uncultured Actinomycetes bacterium | reverse complement strand
TCGACCACGACGACGGTGCCGCCCACGACGGAGGCGCCGACCACGACGGCGCCGCCCCGCCTGGCCCCGGCGTGTCCGGTGGAGCGTCGGGCCCGACGGATGCTTCCGAACCAGATGAGCCAGGGGATCAGCGCCTACCTGGTGTTCTGGTGCGGGTACCGGGTCGACTACCGGCAGATCTTCTTCGCCAAGCGGCCGTACGTGGTGCCCGCCGAGTGGCCCCGTCGCAAGGCCCTGCCCACGGCCTGGTGGTACTGACGGTCCGCCGGTCCCTCCCCCCCCTCCGGAACGCCCGCCCCTCGGGGCGGGCGTTCCGCGTCCCGGGGCGGGGCTGATGGTCCCAGGCCCGGATACGTCGCCGATCACCGGAATCACAGTTCCTGACTGTGGAACGGCGGAAGGTGGCACCGCTAGCTTCCCCGCCCATGCAGGAGATCCTCCAGGCCATCCAGTCCGGCGCGTCGGGTGACGACATCGCCAACCTCCCCCTCCCCGAGTCGTACCGGGCGGCCTACGTCCTCCGCTCCGAGCAGGACATGTGGGAGGGCGTGGCCTCCGAGGACAAGGACCCGCGCAAGTCGCTCCACATCGGCGAGATCGCCACCCCGGAGATCGCTCCCGACGAGGTGTACGTGGCGATCATGGCCTCGGCGATCAACTTCAACACGGTGTGGACCTCGATCTTCGAGCCGCTCCCCACCTTCGGGTTCCTCGACCGCCTCGGCCGCGAGTCGGTGTGGGGTGCCCGTCATGCGCAGGACTTCCACGTGGTGGGCTCCGACGGGTCCGGCGTGGTGCTCCGCGTGGGGTCCGCCGTGCGGAACTGGAAGCCGGGTGACCGCGTCACCATCCACTGCAACCACGTGGACGATCAGGACCCGTCGGCCCACAACGACTCGATGCTCGCCGCCAACCAGCGCATCTGGGGCTTCGAGACCAACTACGGCGGTCTGGCCGAGCTCTCGATCGTGAAGGCCAACCAGCTGATGCCCAAGCCGGCGCACCTCAGCTGGGAGGAGGCGGCGGTCAACGCCCTGTGCGCGTCCACCAGCTACCGCATGCTGGTCGGCGAGCACGCCGCCCGCATGAAGCAGGGCGACGTGGTGTTCATCTGGGGCGCCACCGGCGGCATCGGCGCCTATGCGACGCAGCTGGTGCTCAACGGCGGCGGTGTGCCCGTGGGCGTGGTGAGCTCCGAAAGCCGGGTGCAGCTGCTCGAGGCCATGGGCTGCGAGGCCGTGATCGACCGCCGTGCCGAGGGCTACCAGTTCTGGTCCGACGAGCACACCCAGGACGAGCGCGAGTGGCGACGGCTGGGCAAGAAGGTGCGGGAGCTGGTGGGGGAGGACCCCGACATCGTCTTCGAGCACCCCGGCCGTTCCACCATGGGTGCCTCGGTGTTCATCGCCAAGAAGGGCGGCAAGATCGTCACCTGCGCCGCAACGTCCGGCTACATGATCGAGTACGACAACCGGCACCTGTGGATGAAGCTCAAGAGCATCATCTCGAGCCACTTCGCGAACTACCAGGAGGCGTGGGAGATGAACCGCCTCATCGACCGCGGCGTGGTCCAGCCCGTCATGAGCGAGGTCTTCCCCCTGGAGCAGACCGGCGAGGCCGCCCTGAAGACCCACCGCAACCAGGGCGAGGGGAAACTCGGCGTGCTGTGCCTCGCCCCCGAGGCCGGTCTCGGGATCACCGACCCCGACAAGCGTGAGGCGATCGGGGAGGACAAGATCACCCTGTACCAGCGCCACGCCCGCGGCGAACTCTGAGCCCGCTGCACGGCGCTCGCCGGCACCGGCCGGTCACGCCGACCGAGCAGCACGACCCCCCACCACGACCGCCCACCCACGAACGGAGCCCCTGATGAGCGAGCATCCCGACGCCACCTCCGGTCTCTTGACCGAGATCGACCACGTCGCGATCGCCGTGCGCGACCTCGACGCCGCGGTGGCCTTCTACCAGCAGGCCTTCGGCGCCACCGTCGCCCACCGCGAGGTGGTGGAGTCCGACGGCGTGGAGGAGGCGCTGGTGAAGGTGGCCGACAGCTACATCCAGCTCACCGCTGCCACCCGTCCCGACTCGCCGATCGCGAAGGCGATCGAGAAGCGCGGCGAGGGCCTGCACCACGTGGGCTACCGGGTGGACGACTGCCAGGCCGCCCTCGACGCGATGGTCGCGGCCGGCGCCACCCCGATCGACCAGACCCCCCGGCCGGGCTCGCGGGGCACGACCGTGGCGTTCGTGCACCCCAAGGGTGCCTTCGGCACCCTCATCGAACTCGTCCAGGAATAGGGGTCCTCAAGGCGCTGGGAGCTACCCGGAGCGCCGAGAACGTCCTCAGACGGGCGCCTCGAGCTCGAGGCGCGGCTCGTGCTCGACGGGCTGGTGGTCCCACAGGTCCGCGAGCAGGTCGTCGCGTACCGCCCGCACCGACGGGTCGTCCCACCGGTTGACCCGCTGGAGCGGGTCGTCGGCCAGCGAGTAGAGCTCGCCCTCGGTCCCGTCGTGCACCGCACCCGGGAGGTAGGCGGTGCACACCCAGTCGTCGCGGGTGATCGTGCGGAGGTACACGCCCACGCCGAACAACTCCGAGTCCCACGACGTGAGCTGGCGCTCCACGCCGCGTGCCGCCGCGTCGTCGTCGGAGGTCGGTAGCTCGGTGCCCTGCATCCAGTCGCGCCCGCCGGTGCCGGCGATCGCGGCGAAGGTGGGGGCGAGGTCCACGAGGCCCACCGGGGCGGTCACGGTGGCCGGGGTGATCCCGGCGGACGGTGCCGGAGCCCAGATGAGGGGCAGCCGCATGAGGCCGTCGGTGTGGTACGGCCCCTTGAACAGCAGCCCGAAGTCACCCTGCAGTTCCCCGTGGTCGGTGGTGACCACCACGTCCACGTCGTCGCTCCAGCCACGGGCGGCCACCGCGGCGAGCACCCGGCCGATGGCCTCGTCGATGAGCTCCACCTCGATCGCGTTGAGCGCGTTCACCTCGCGCACCTGGTCCGCGGTGAGTGTCGCCGGCACCCAGTGGGTGGGGGCCTCGTAGTTGGACACGAGCTTCCCGTCGTACCAGAGCCGCCAGTGCCGCGGCTTGGCGTCGAGCAACGCCTCGCGTTCGGCGGCCGATTCCGGGTAGCCGGCGGGGAGTGGCACCTCACGCCAGTCCACCCGGTGGAGCTCGGACTGCGGCGGGTCCCACGGGTGGTGCGGGTCGGGGAAGCTCATCCAGCAGAACCAGTCGTCGTCCGCGTCGAGCCCATCGAGCCAGGCGATCGTGCGGTCGGCCACCCAGTCGGTGTGGTACCAGTCGCGGGGGATCGGGTTGTGCTTGACCTGCGGGGCGCCGGTGTCGCCGAAGCCCTCGGCGTTGACCTCGAGGTCCGCGTCGAGCACGGCGTAGTAGTCGCCCACCGCCTCGGGATGTTCGGCGCCGAGCCAGCGGGCGTAGTGCAGCCAGCCCGTGGCGCCGTGGGTGGCGAACTCCAGGTGGTCGAACCCGCGGTGCGGGCCCCGGCCACCGCCGAACTGCGGGGCCTCCACGGTCTCGGTGCCGAGGGCGGCGAGCCGGTTCTCGTTGAACCGGCCGAACGGGTCCATGAACGGCTCGAAGTGCGCCTTTCCGATCAGTGCGGTGCGGTAGCCGGCACCGTGCAGCTCCGCGGCCACCGACGGGGCGTCCACCGGGAGGGGCACCCCGTTCATCCACACCCCGTGGGTGGCCTGGTGCTGTCCGGTGAGCATGGTGGACCGGCTGGGCATGCACACCACTGACTGCGGCACCGCCCGCTCGTAACGGATCCCGCGGGCCGCGAGGCCGTCGACCACCGGCGTGCGCGAGAGCGTGCCGCCGTTGCAGCCGAGTGTGTCGTAGCGCTGCTGGTCGGTGGTGACGAACAGGATCTTGCGGCCCATCAGGACGCTCCTCCGGTGTCGGACTCGAGTTGGCGTTGCAGTTCGTGCAGCGCGTTGCCGGTGGCGCCGCCGATCACGAGCGCCATGACGTCGGGCTCGGCGTCGGTGGAGTAGACGACGAGGCAGCTGTCGTCGTGCAGGTCGATCACGTCGATCGTGCCCAGGTGGTGGCGCACCACGCCGCCGGTGATCCGGTACTGGAAGCGGCGCAGGATCGGGTCGTTGGTCACGATCAACTCGGCCAGCGGAACGCCGGAGCCGAGCGTGATGGTGCGGACGAGACCCTCGTCGGTCTCCTCGAGCGACGACGCCTCGATCCCGGGGAACCACTGGTGGATGGTCGCGGGATCGCCGAGCACGGCCCACGCCTCGTCGGCGGGCACGTGGAGGCGGACCTCGCGGCGGATGGTGGCCATCGGTGGATGATGACCGGTCACGGGCCCGCTCCCGCGGACCCGTGACCGGCGTGGACTCAGGCGGGGGTGAACCCGGTGACGTCGGTGACCACCGGGGCGTACACGCCCATCGTGGTGGACGCCGCCGCGCCGGGGGCCACCGTGAACGCGGACTCGGTGAACCCTGCGTCGGGGAGCATGTGCCGCATGATGAGCAACATGTCGACGCCGGTGGAACCCCACTCCACCCAGGCGTAGCCGTTGCCCGTGGTGGCCCAGGCCGGACGGTCGGCCGCGGTGGACACGATGATCCGGTAGTCGCCGTTGCCGTCGAGCGGCACCTGGGCGTCGTAGAGGCAGTCGGTGACCGGGTACGGCTTGCGGTACTCGTTGGTGCACACCGACCAGTACCTCAGCTGGGCGGGCGCCGCCGGGGACGCACCGGCCTGGGTGTCGGGCGTCGTGGGGGCCCGGCCGCTCACCTGCAGCACCTTGCCGGGAGCCCACGCGGCCACGGCGCCGATGTAGGTGTTGTCGGGATTGGTGTAGAGGCCGCCGATGTTCGCCGGCCGCTTGAACACCGGCGGGTTCTCGGCCGGCACGTTCGTGGGCGGGCCGAAGGTGTTGATGAGGTCCACCACCGCGCTGTCGGCCACCTGGGTGGCGCAGTCGGCGAGGGGCACCACCGAGCCGTCCATCCGCTTCACCTTCACGTCGGGCAGGCCGGCGCCGCCGGTCGGGTCGCCGGCGGTGTCGGCCACGTAGGTGCGGTAGATGACCGTGCCCACCACGCCGGTCGACAACAGGTTGTCGCCCCCGGACAGCGGCGCCCCGTTGCGCACGGTCAGCGACCACGACCCACCGGGGGAGGCGGCCTCGTCGGCGAAGGGGTTCTGGCTCCCGGCGTTCGGGGCGATGTCGCGGTCGGTGATGGCATCCACCACGTTGCCGCCGAGGTTGTAGGTGATCACCGAGATGTAGCGGGTGTCGGGGTAGGTGCCGTCGAGGATGATCTCGTCGCCGGCGATGAGGTTGTAGTTCATCGACCAGTAGGTGGCGCCGGTGTCCGGGTACGCCACGTTCAACGTGTCCTTGTCGGTGCGGTACTGCCAGGCGCAGCTCAGGCCGGCCGGCGGCGTGCCGCCGGCGGTGCAGGCCGCCAGCACGCCACCGAGCAGCGCGAGCGCAGCAACGGCGGCGACGGATCGGTACGGATGTCGCGACATGGGTCCCCCTCGTCTCGCGGGCCTCCCCCTCGGGGCCCGGCCGCCCCACACTAGGAATACCCGGAGTCACTCGCAAGCGGGAGTGACTCCCGTATTGTGCCGCAGCGGCCCACGCGGTGGAATGGTGACCCGGTCCGCTCAGCAGGCGGACCGCCGTCCCTCCCTCCGAACCGCTGTCCCGCGAGGATGCCGCCCGTGTCCACGATGCCCGTCACCGAGCCCGCCGACCCCGGGGGGCCCGCCGAGCCGGCCACCCGCCGTGAGCGCAAGAAGGCGGCCACCCGCGAGGCGCTTCGCGCCGCCGCGCTCGACCTGTTCGCCGACCGGGGCTTCGGGGCCGTGACGGTGGAGGAGATCTGCGACCGCGCCGACGTGGCCAGTTCCACGTTCTTCCGTCACTTCGCGACCAAGGAGGCGGTCGTGCTCGCCGACTACGACGAGCGCGGCCGGCAGCTCCTCGCGGCGCTCGACGCCCAACCGTCCGGGGTGGGCCCGGCCGACCTGCTCCTGGGGGCCACGGTCCAGTGGCGCGAGAGCCGTCGTCCGCCGGAGGTGCTGAGGGCGGAGGCCATGCTCCTCGCCGCCGAGCCCGCGCTGCAGCTCCACCTGGACCGGGTGATCACCGGGTGGGAGGGTCCGATCGCGGAACGCCTGGCGGCCCGGTCGGGTCGTGACGCCACCTCGCTCGAGGTCCGTCTCGACGCGGCGTGGTTCGTCACGGCGATCCGGGTGGTCATCCGTGAGTGGGCGCTCACCGGCGCCGACGAGGACGTCTACGCGGTGGGGGCCCGGGCGATCGGTCGCCTCGCGAAGTTGCTGGAGCCCGGCGCCGGCGGGTGACCGCCGCGGGCGGGTTGCCACCGGTCCGCCCCCTCGGTCGGCGTGACTTCCGGGCGGGGACCTGTCAGAGTGGCCCCGGCGCCAGTCGGGCGCCACGCAGTTGTGTGCAGCCCCGGGCACGGCCCGGGTGCTCCGGTTCCCGCTCGTGCGAGCAGTTGCCAGGCATCAACGGCGACACTCCCACGAGGAAGCGAACCATGACCCCCCACTCCCGTTCCGGCGCGCGCCGCCGCGCCGTTCCCACGGCTCCGGACGGACCGGCCACCGCCCGGCCCGCAGCAGCCACGACCTCGACCACGACCGCCTCGACGGGGACCGCCACGCTTCCCGAGGACTTCGGTGTCCTCGGGGTGGATCCCGGGCTCGTCGACGCGCTCGACGGCATCGGCGTCACCCGCCCGTTCCCCATCCAGGCCGCCACGATCCCCGATGCGCTCGCCGGGCGCGACGTGCTCGGTCGCGGCCGGACCGGCAGCGGCAAGACCGTGGCGTTCGCGGTGCCGGTGGTCGCCGCCCTTGCCGACGCCGGTCCGGCGCGGGCGAAGCGGCCCGCCGGGCTCGTCCTCGTCCCCACACGCGAGCTGGCACGGCAGGTGGTGGAGACGCTGGAACCCCTGGCCGCGTCGGCCGGGTTGAGCGTGACCACGATCCATGGCGGCGTGAGCCAGGTGCCCCAGTTGAAGGCCCTGCGGCGCGGGGTCGACATCGTCGTGGCCTGTCCGGGTCGCCTCGAGGACCTCATCGGCCAGGGCCACTGCCGTCTCGACGCCGTGCAGGTGACGGTGCTCGACGAGGCCGACCACATGGCCGACCTCGGATTCCTGCCCCCGGTGAAGCGGCTGCTCGACCAGACACCTGCCCGTACCCAACGGCTGCTGTTCTCGGCGACGCTGGACAACGGTGTGGACGTCCTCGTGCGGCGTTACCTCCACGACCCGGTCACCCACGAGGTGGACCCGTCCGAGGCGCCGGTGCCCGACATGGAGCACCACTTCCTGGTGACGCCCCGGGAGGACAAGGGGGCCGTCGTGGCCGAGCTCGCTTCGGGTGCGGGACGGACCGTGCTGTTCATGCGGACCAAGCACGCGGCATCGAAGCTCGCCAAACGCCTGACCCGCGACGGGATCCCGTCGGTGGACCTCCACGGCAACCTCACCCAGGGTGCCCGGACACGGAACCTGGAGGCGTTCGCGTCCGGCCGGGCACGCGTCCTGGTGGCCACCGACATCGCGGCCCGGGGCATCCACGTCGACGACGTGTCGTTGGTGGTGCACGTGGACCCACCGGCAGAGGAGAAGGCGTACCTGCACCGGTCCGGCCGCACCGCGCGCGCCGGTGCCGAGGGGACCGTGGTCACCCTCGTGCTGCCCGAGCAGCGCGACGACGTCCGCAAGCTCGCACGGAGGGCGGGGATCGATGCGACCTTCGTGGACGTGGTCCCCGGCGACCCGGCGGTCCGCGAGCTGGTCGGTCCGGCCGCCCCGCTCGAGCACCGTCCGCATCCGGCGCCGTCGTCCCCCGCGCCCGGCCGGGGACGCGGGGGCCGGGGCCGCGGCGGGTCCGGTCGTGCCGGAGCCGGTGCCGGCGGTGGCGGTCGTGGCCGCTCCCGGAGCGGCGCTCCCGGCGAAGGTCCCGGATCGAAGGGGTCCGGTCCGAAGCGATCGGGCCAGAAGGGCCAGGGTCCGAAGGGCTCCGGTCAGCGGCGGTCGGGGGCCAAGGGGTCCGCCGGTGGCGGGGGTGTACGGGCGGGCGCGGCCGGGGGGTCCGCCGGTCGGCCGGCCCGCGGACCATCGCGCGGCAAGGGTCGTTAGCCTCCGGGTCGCCGAACGGGTGGCTCCCGTCCGGTCGACGGGGGAGGGCGACATGAACGTGCGGACGACCTCGGTGCTGCGGCGCCCCCGCAGGGGCCGGCGACGGACCGTGCAGGCGGTGGCGGTCGTGGCGGCCGCACTCGTGGCGGGATGCAGCGCGTCGGCCACGGCGGACCCCGTCGGCCCGACCGGCGGCGGTGGCGCGTCCGGTACCCCCACCACCCTGCTCGACCGGCCGGTCAACGCGGTGGCCGGGTGCCCGGTGTTCGCGCCCGACTCCGTGTGGCACTCACGGGTGGAGACGCTGCCGGTGGACAGCCGCTCGGCCGGCTGGATCGCCCACCTCGGCGGCATCTCGGCGAACGTGCGGGCCAACATCGGGTCCGTGCTCTGGCAGGGTTCCCGGCCCGGACTCCCGGTGAACGTGGTCGACAGTTCGAAGGTCCCGATGCAGACCATGACCTTCTCCGGGGAGTACGGCCCGGCCGCCTCCTACAACGGGCCGTACCCGGTGTTCGACGGGATGCGCGTGGAGGGTGACCCGGGCGTGGCGTGGGACCAGCACGTGCTCCTGGTGGACACGAAGGACTGCTCGGCGTACGAGCTCTTCCTCTACCAGCCGTGGGCCCGGTCCATCGGCCGCTGGTACGCCACCAACGGGGCCCGTTGGTCGTTGAGCGACGGCACCCGTCCCGGTCCGTCGGTCAACGCTGCGGGCACACCGCACATCGCCGGGGTCCCGCGGCTCGAGGAGGTGCGGGCAGGACGGGTCGACCACCTGCTGCACGCCTGCAGCTCGCTGGTGGCCTCCGACTTCACGTGGCCCGCACGGGCGAGCGACGGAGCGGGCCGGCCCGGCGTGGCGCCGCCCATGGGCGCCCGCCTCCGCCTCCGTGCCGAGGTGGACCCGGCGAGCTTCCCCGGTCAGGCCGGCGTGCTGGCCCGGGCCATGCGGGAGCACGGCGTGCTCCTCAACGACTCGTGCCACCTGCCGCTGGTCATCACCGCCGACAATCCGGGCGCCGGCTGGAACGACGCCGAGGTGGCCACCCTCAACCGGCTCACCCTCGCCGACTTCGAGTTCGTCGACCAGGGTCCCCTCCGGATCTCCGAGCTCTCCTGGCGCACGCGCTGAACGGGAGTGCCGGGGGCGGCCGTCGGAGACGACCGCCCCCGGACCTCAGCCGAAGTAGGAGAGTGTGTGGGTGGCGGTCTTCGAGTCCGGCCCCCGGGTGGCGGTGATCGTCGCCGTCACGCTGCGGAGGTCGGGGCCCGGCAGGTTGATGGTGTCGAGCGCTGCCGTGGGGAACCCACCCAACTGGTGCTGTTGGGAGGTGGTCGTGAAGATGACCTGTCCGCTCACGTTGTCCTTGATGGACCACGTGTACGTGACCGGACCGGTGCCGCCCAGGCCCTCCCAGTAGGTGTCGAAGTCGTAGGTGGAGGCGTTGATGCCACCCCATGCCCGGAGCTGGGCCACACCCACCGACGTCCGGATACCCAGATGCCCGTCCTCGTTGAGGATCTTCAGGTTGGTGAGCGAGAAGTTGCCGGTGTTGGGGATCGTCACCTGCCCGATCGAGTTCTGCAGCAGCGGGTTGAGCAACGTGTTCGCCACCCAGTTCGCAGCGGTCGACGCGATGGCCGGGATCCCGTAGCAGGTGGCCCACAGGGTGCTCGAGCACTTGAGCGTCCAGGCGGCGATGCCGAACGACGGGTCGCCGGGCGACACTGCGTTGGGCACCAGCTTCCGGGTGGCGGGATCGAAGCCCACTCCCACCGCGGCCAGGGCGTCGAGGGCGTAGATGTTGCCGTTGGGCAGGTCGTTGATCTCGAGGTGCGGGAGGAACAGCCCGAGCGGCTTGTCCGCCGCGATCGGCGTGGACAGGTAGTACGGGGCCGAGCGGGCCGTCGTCGGCGTGGTCGGGGTGGACGCGAGGTCCAGCCGACCGTGCTCGGCCATCACCCGGAGGGCCTGGTTGAGCACCGAGGGGTTGACCCAGGCCCCGAAGTCGGTGATCTCGTTCTGCGGCCCGAAGTGCTGGCGGACCCGTCCGTTGGCCGTGTCGCCGGTGGTCGGGACGTACGACGCCGCGAACCTCCTCGTGGTCGCCGCCGGTTTGGTGTCGGCGAAGCGCAGGTCGGCGGTGGCCTCGAGGCCCGCCCAGCTCATCGCCACGTCGCCGGCGTGGATGCCGTTGCACCCGTAGGGGGCACACGTGTCGTTGAACCCGGCGAAGGTCACCTGCATGTTGTTGCCCCCACCGATCGGCACGTTGGCCGGCACGGCGCTGGGGAGGTTCGGCTGGTTCTGCAGCTGGTTCTGGAGCGCAGCGTTGACCTGCGGCAGCTTCAGGTTGAGCTTCTCCACGAACTGGTCGGCCCAGAGGGCGGTGTAGAGGAAGTTGCAGCCCAGCGGGAGCGGCGTGACGAACATGTTGTGCACGTTCAGGCTGATCGGACCGATCTGCACGTCCGGCTGCAGGATGGTCCGGGCGGTGTCGTTCACGTCGACCGCCGCGTAGATCGAGGCGGACGCGTCCACCTTGAGCCGCCAGTAGCAGGGAACGATGCCGAGCAGGGCGAACGGCACGCTGGCGTAACCCTCCACGAGCCAGTCGTCGATGCTCACGCTGCCCTTGAGGCGGTACTCGTCGTCCGGGCCGCTCGAGTTGCTGGTCTGGTTCCAGTCGATGTCGACCGACGGGTTGTTGGGGTTGGAGTTGTTGATGTGGAACCCGAACCAGCCCCAGTTGCCGCCCTTCTTGCCGAGCACCCAGTCGCTGGTGCCGTCGAGGCTGGACAGGGCGTTCGACAGGGCGGGGTTCACCGCACCCTTGATGGTGCTCTCCAGGTCGTCACCGTTGACGCCGTTGTCGTCGACGATCACGCCGCGGCCGGCCGACACGCCGATCCCGCCGCCGGTGAAGGTCTGGCCGTAGCCGAGCGGAGCCTTGCCGAGGTGCACGGTGCGCATGTCGGCACCGAAGAACCAGCCCGGGGTGTCGGACAGGTTGGAGATGGTGGCCTTCACCTGGAACCCGGGCTCCGTGAGCGGCACGCCGCCGGGATCCATCGGGATGAAGGCACGGAAGAAGGCCCGGCGGATGGGGGCACCCGTGGGCAGGCCGAGGTCCTCCTTGTAGCAGAGCACCTGCACCTGGCCGGACTGTACGGGCTGGCCGGGGACCGCCTCGTACATGAACGGGCCGATGCCGTCGTAGTTGCTCACGATGTTGTTCGGCGTGTGGATGGTGATCCGCGCCCTGAGGTTGGTCTGGATCTCGATCCACGGGATCAGGCCGAGCACGTCCATGTCGCCGAGGTGGCCCTCCACGATGAAGTGGCGCTTCCGGCCGA
This sequence comes from uncultured Actinomycetes bacterium, assembly GCA_903868545.1. Lineage (GTDB taxonomy): Bacteria > Actinomycetota > Acidimicrobiia > Acidimicrobiales > Microtrichaceae > CAIPVR01. The sequence goes on along the minus strand of CAIPVR010000211.1, from coordinate 38 downwards.
TCATCGTGGTCTGGAGCTGGCCCAGATGTGTCGGGGTG
>CAIPVR010000210.1 GCA_903868545.1 uncultured Actinomycetes bacterium | reverse complement strand
GACCTCCCAGTCCTCCACGAACGCGGGGAGTTCGGCCACGAGCCGGTCCAGCGTCGCGGGCAGGCGCCGATGCTCGTTGAAGGCCGGCACCACGATGGAAATGCCCTTGGGAATGACGCACCCCCTCGGCTCGGCGGGGACCGCCCCGATCCCCCGGTCGCCCCGGCCGTACGGCCGAGCCAGCCCCATGGTGGGCCACGACGGCCCGGACCACAAGCCGTCACCGTACGATGCGGCGGTGGCGACGACGGGCTTCGACGAGGACGGCGTGCTCGTGCTCCGACAGGCGGTCACGGACCGGGACCTACTGGCCGCCGTCCGTGCCGACCACGACCATCGCTGGCCGCGGCAGGACCGGGTGCAGGACGGGTGGCGACGGTCGGCGGCCATCCGACGACTGGCGGCGGACCCCGGCCTCCGGCGGGCGGCCGCCGCGGCCCTCGGCGGCGCGGTCGTGCCGTTCCAGACGCTCAACCTCCGACGCGGGACGGGCCAGCCACTGCACGCGGACACCGTGCACTTCGACACCCTCCCCCACGGCGGCGTGTGCGGGGCCTGGGTGGCGCTCGAGGACGTCGGGAGCGGCCAGGGCCCGGTCGGGTTCGTACGCGGGAGCCACCGGCGCCCTCCGGTGGTCCCTACCGGTTCCGGCGCCCTGGCGGCCCACGAACGCCTCGAGTCCGAGCGATGGGCCGGGACGGAACCGGAACCGTTCCTCGCCCGGGCGGGCGACGTGCTCGTCTGGCACGGCGACCTCGTCCACGGCGGGCTACCGGTGCTCGATCCCGGGAGCACCCGGTGGTCGCAGGTCACGCACTACCTGCGCGAGGGGGCGGTGTACGTCACGCCGGCGCGGTCCGATCCGCGGCGCGGGGAGTGGTGGGTGCGGGAGGGCGTGGTCGACGTCGCCACCGGGCGGGCGGTTCCGCAGCTGCTCGACGGCCGGCCGCTGCGGCTGGTCCGGATCGGTGGCGGCCGGTCGACGTTGCTCCGGATGGGCGATCCGCCACCGGGCGTATGGACCCGTGCGGCCTCGGCGGCCCGGGGTGGGTTCAGGGGCCTCCGGCAGCGCGTCGCAAGCCGACGACCCTGACCGGGTCCGGCACGGGCCACGTCGCGACGGTCCCCCGCCGCGCGCGCCGGTCAGCGCGCCGGGTTCAGCGACCGGTCCCAGGCCGCAGCACGCCGGGGAGCGAGGCGGTAGCGGTGGTCGAGCGACAGCACGGACTGCGTCCCCGTGTTGAGCACCGACGCGGCGAGCGGGAGCGGGCGAAGGATCTCGCAGAAGAGCGTGACCCGCTCGGTGGGCGCGTCGTTTCGGGCCGCGTGCTCCTGCGTGTCGTCGAACAGGATGCCCTCGCCCTCCGTGTAGGGGACCGTGCGGTCGCCGACCACGAGCACCGCGCCGGGCGGGCACACGACCCCGAGGTGGTACCGCAGCACACCGGCGTTGGGACCCCGGTGCGCGGGCAGGTCAGCGCCGGGGGCGAGCACGGACCACAGCGCGGACCGAAGACCGGGCACCCGGCCGAGGGCGGCGGTCGTGACGGGGAACCGCCCGGCCAGCGGTTCGACCGGCCGGCCCCGGCTCACCAGCAGGCCGGCGGCCCACACCTCGGTGTTGCCCTGGTGCTCGCCGAGCAGGTCCTCGATCCGTGGGAGCCGACCGTCGGCGTCGCGGAAGGCGAGCCACTCCTCACGGATGCGGGGCGCCGCGGCCCGCAGCTCGTCGTGCCAGGCCACCCCGGCCAGCGGGCGCGGGTTGGGATCCGCGACGCCGGCCGACCGGATCATCCCGTTGTTGGCGCGGACGAGGGCGCCGACGAGGCGCTCCACCGCGCTCAACCGAGGTCGATCCCGTAGAGCTCGGCCGCGTTGGCGCCCGCGATGCGCTGCTGGTCCGCCCACGGCAGCTCGGCGAGGTTGCCCGCGAGCTCGTCGGTGGTGCCCGGGTACTTGGCGTCGGGGTGCGGGAAGTCGCTGGCCCACACGATGCGATCGGCGCCGACCAGCTCGGACCTCGCGGTGAAGCACAGGGTGGACTCGTCCGCGTCGAAGCTGATCCAGCACTGACGGCGGAAGAACTCCGACGGCATGGACCCGGCCAGCCACGGAACGTCCCACTCGTAGATGCGGGCGTGGTGGTCCAGTCGTTCCAGCAGCGGGACGATCCAGCCGCCGTTGGACTCGAGGAACACGCAGCGGAGGTCCGGGAAGCGCTGCAGCACCCCGCCGGCGGTCAGGAACATGATCGTGTTCATCATGTCGGCCGGGTTGCCGAGCGCCTGGGCGAAGTAGATGTTGTCGGACCCGAAGTCCTCCTGGTCCTGGACCGGGATCTCCGAGGTGCCGAGCCGGTTGAGGTGCATGCCGCGGATGGCCCCGGGGAGGTCCGCCGCCAGCAACGGGTGGAACCCCAGCGGGAGGCCGGTGTCGGAACAGGCCTGCCAGATGGGGTCGTACATCGGGTGGTTGAAGTGGCGCCCCTCCACCGCCGGGTTCGGACGGAGTTGCACCCCCACGATGCCGGGGAGGGCGGCGACCCGGCGGATCTCGTCCGCCGCGGCCTCGGGGTCGCGCTGGGGGAGGTTGGCCACGCCGTGGAGCCGGCCCCGTCCGCGGGAGCAGAGGTCGGAGAGCCAGTCGTTGAAGGTACGGCTCTGGGCGGCCACGAACTCGTGGGTCCGCAGGCCCTGGAAGCCGAGCAGCATCGTCGCGTGCAGCACCGAGTGGGCGATCCCGTCGGTGTCGAGCACGGCGAGGCGGGCCTCGGCGTCCCAGCAGTGGTCCGGGAGGTCGGAATAGCGGAAGTCGCCGGCGTGCATCTTGCGGCGGAGGTCCTCGCCCACCCCGGCGGTGCCGGCGAGCGCCATCACCGCGGTGTCCATGGGCTCCATGTCGTCCATGTGGAGGATCTCGGCGCCGGAGGCATCGGGCTCGATCCGCCACACGCGGTCCTCGAAGCCCGGCGGCGCGAAGGAACGCATCGCCGTGGCCGGCTCGAGCACGTGCCCGTCGGCGTCGACGAAGGTGAGCGTCTCGTTCACGCGGCGCCCTCGTCGTCGGTGAGCCCCTCGGCGGCCGCCTGTTCGTCGAGCAGCGGGTGCTCGGCCCGCAGGAGCATGTCCGTGAGGGTCAACGGACGCTCCGGGGCCACGAACGGCCGCCGGGGCTCGCAGGGCCCCACGTCCACGTGCCCGGCGCCGGAGCGGAGCGCGCCCACGGTGCAGTCGGCGGGCGGGCGGTGGGCGAACGGATCGAAGCCGAAGTGCCGCATGGCGTTGCGGTGGGTGATGTCGGCCACCACGTCGTCCGACAGGCCCCGCAGTTGTGGGGCGAGACGCTCGGGCGTGTGCGGCCAGGTGGAGTCGGAATGCGGGTAGTCGGACTCGACACACACGATGTCGGTCCCGACCCGGTCGATGAGTCGCAGACCCGCGTCGTCGGTGATGAAGCAGGCGAGGAAGTGCTCGCGGAACACCTCCGACGGCGGACGCCCGCCCATGTCGGAGCCGGTCCACACGGAATGGTTCTCCCAGACGTAGTCGGCCCGCTCGAGCAGGTAGGGGATCCAGCCGATCGACCCCTCGCTGAGCGCGAAGCGCACGTTCGGGAACTCGCGCAGCACCCGGGACCACAGGAGGTCGGCCGCCGTGTCCATCACCGCAGTGGGCTGCAGCGTCATCATCGTCGTGAACGGCGCGTCCACCGACGGCAGCTTCACCGCCGACGACGAACCGATGTGCAGGCAGATGACCATGCCCTCGTCGTCGCAGGCCCTCCAGAACGGGTCCCAGTGATCACTGTGGAAGCTGGGCACACCCAACTTCTCCGGGTTCTCCGACCACGTGACGGCCCGCACCCCCGCTGCGGCCACCCGCCGAACCTCCGCCGCCATCAACTCCGGATCCCAGTACGGGAGGAGCGCGAGCGGGATGAACCGGCCGGGGTGGGCCCCGGCCCAGCCCTCGACGTGCCAGTCGTTGTAGGCCTGCAACACTGCGAGGGCGAGGTCCTTGTCCTCGGTGTTGGCGAAGATCTGGCCGCAGAACTGCGGGAAGGACGGGAAGCACAACGACGCCAGGATCCCGCCGGCGTCCATGTCCTCGACCCGGGAGTCGACGTCCCAGCAGCCCGGCCGGATCTCGTCGTAGCGGGTCGGTTCGATCCCGTACTCCTCCTGCGGACGGCCGGACACCGCGTTGAGGCCGAAGTTCGGGATCTCCACGCCCTCGAACAGCCACATCTCGCGGCCGTCGGCCCGTTCGATCACCCGTGGGGCGCGGTCGGCCCACCGGGCGGCCAATCGGCCCGCGAACATGTCGGGCGGCTCCACCACGTGGTCGTCCACGCTGACGATGATCAGTTCATCCGGCGACGGCGCCTCGGCGCCGTGCGTCTGCGTCCCGCTGGGGTTCACGGCCATCCCTTCAGGATGCGGCATCGACCGCGTCGAGAACCAGCCGCAGCGCGTGGGCGAGCGACGGGGCGCCCGTCGGTTCGAGAATGCCCTCGTGGTCGCCGGGGAAGCGGTGGATGCGCAGGTCACCCACCAGCGACCCCCATCCCATGGTGGCGTCGGAGGAGGCGGAACCGTCGGCCCAGAACAGGTCCACCCGTCCCGGGTAGGGGCTGGAGCGGTCCCACCCCTTCGCGGCGAGCTTCCAGTGCTCCTCCCATGCGTACCAGAGCCGCCAGTCGGGTCGCACCCGTCCGGTGCGGTGGAGGTCCTGGCGGAACCGCCACGGGTCCACGAGACGGGCAACGCCGCTGCGCACCATCACGTGCCGTGCCGCACCCTCCGGGCTGGCCTGCACCATTCGGCGGTAATGACGGAACTGCTCCAGCGGTGAGGAACCCGGAGGTGGCGGCCCGGCGATGCCGAACCACGGCCGCAACGGGGAGCGGCGATCGTCCCAGCCCGCACCGCGGTAACCCGGACCCACGTCCACCACTCCGAGGAAGGCGACCTCCTGGCCGTCGCGCCGCAGTTGCCGGGCCATCTCGTAGGCGCAGATGCCGCCGAAGGAGTACCCCGCCAGCCAGTAGGGCCCCTCGGGCTGCACACGGCGGAGGTCGGTCACGTAACGGGCGGCGAAGGTGTCGAGCCCCGTGTCGCGGTTCGGCTCCCCAGCGAGGAGCGGGGACTCGAAGCTCCACACCGGCCGGTCGGCCCCGAGCGACTCGGCGAGGTGGCGGATCCGGTAGGCCGAACCCTGCAGGTCGTGCACGAACCACAGCCGGGGATGCCGTGAGAGGTCCCCGTGCTGCACGCAGGCGGCCGTACCCGTGCGCGACGGGCCGCCGGCGCGCAGGCGGGCCAGCACCTCGGTGAGGGTGCGCACCGTCCGTGCGTGCACCAGCTCACCCATGGGGATGGCGGTGCCGGTGGCGTGCTCGAGCATCACCAGCATCTGCGCGGCGAGCAGCGAGTCACCGCCCAGCTCGAAGAAGTCCTCGTCGTCACCCACCGGGCCCACCGGCAGGAGGCGCTGCCAGAGGCGGCGTACCTCCTCCCTGAGCTCCGAGTGCTCCTCGGGCGCGACGAGCAGGCCCGGCTCGTCGCCGGTCAGCCGGTCGAGGAGCACGTCGGGGTCGGGCAGGGCGCGACGGTCGGTCTTGCCGTTCGGCAGCCGCGGCAACTCGTCGAGGACCACCCACCGGGTCGGCACCCGGAACGCCTCCCGGCGCTCGAGCAGCGCGGACCGGAGGGCCGTGGTGTCGAACCCCGTCGCGGCGGCGGGGACGACGTGCGCCACCAGTTCGGTGACCCCGTCGACCTCGCGGGCCGTGACCGCAGCGTCGACCACCTGCTCGAGCTCGTGGAGGTCGGCCTCCACGTCGCCGAGCACCACGAAGCGCCCGCGCACCTTGACCTTGGTGTCCAGGCGGCCCACCAGGCTCAGCGCACCATCGACCTCGACCCGGCCGAGGTCACCGGTCCGGTAGCAGGGACGGCCCGTGCCGCCGGGATCGGCCGAGAGCACCCGGCGGTTCAGTTCCGGGTGACCCCAGTAGCCGTCGAACATGTACCGGCTGACCACCGCGACCTCGCCGGTGGTGCCGGCCGGCACCGGATCGCCGAAGCCGTCGAGCACCACGATGTCGACGTCGGGGACCGCGTGACCGCAGTGCACCGCGTCGGTGGGCAGATGATCGCGGTCGTACACGGCGAGCGACACCACCCCCGTCTCGGTGGTGCCGTAGCCCACCGCCACCTCGGGCACGTCGAACAGGTCGGCGGTGACCTTCAGGATCTCCGGGTCCACGAGCTCGCCACCCAGGGCGATCATGCGGAGGGCGGGGAACTCCCGCCCGGCGAGGGCGTCGACCAGGAACCTCACCACGGTGGGCGCCATGTAGGCCAGCGTGATGCCCTCGTCCTCGAGGAAGTCGGCGACCGGGGCCAGGCCGACCGAGCGGACGTCCAACGTGGCCAGGGTCCCGCCGTTCAGCAGCGGGAGGAACATCGGGTAGGCCGCCACCGCCAACGACGTGGGGAACAGCATCGGCATGGTGTCGTCGGGACCGAGGGAGAGCGCCTCGGTGGCGCCGCGCACGAGATTCAGCAACACCCCGTGGTTGATGATGGCGCCCTTCGGGGTGCCGCTGGTGCCCGAGGTGAACGCCAGCATCATCGGGGCGTGCCAGCCGAGCGCCTCGGGCCCGGCGAACGAACCCTGCAGGTCCTCGAGCGGAGCAGAGCGGATCCTGCCATCGGCCGCGACCAGGGCGGCCGCCGCCTCTGCGTGGTCGGCGTCGTGCAGGAGGTGGCGGGGGCACGCCTCGGTGAGGACGGACAGGGTCTGCTCGGACGGTGCGGCCGGGTCCAGGATGACCACCACCTGGCCGGCGGAGATCACGGCGAGCACTGCGGCCACCAGCGGGCCGTCGTGGTCCGCCAGCAGGGCGACGGGCTGACCGGTGCGGGGTCCGACGAGTCGTTGCAGGCCACCGGCGAGCCGGTCGACCTCCGCGCGCAGCTCTGCGTAGGTCCACGTCGCCGACGGCGACCGGACCGCGACGCGGTCGGGGTGGGCGGACGCAACCTCGGCGAACCGCTCGCCGACCGTCGCGGCCACGACCAGGTCAGGTGACCCGCCCACGCCCGCCTGCCCAGTACGGCCTTCCCCTTCGTCCCGACCGGCGGCGCCCATGGCCGACCACGGTACCCACCGACCGGCCGACCCGACAGGCGGAGTGCCCGACGAGGGCGCGTCGGCCGGCGGACGCGGTCACGGCGAGGCGAGCACCGCCCGCACCGCGGCGACCACACGGTCGACGTCGTCGTCCGTCATCGAGGAGCCGCTCGGCAGGCACACGCCCCGATCGAACAGCGCCTCTGCCACTTCGCCGCCCTCCGTCGGCACGTCGGCGAAGACCGGCTGCAGGTGCATCGGCTTCCACGCAGGACGTGCCTCCACGTCCGCCTCGTCGAGCCGTGCGCAGAACGTCCGGGGATCGAGGTCCACCCCGTCGTCCAGGGTCGCCAGGGTGAGCCAGCCGTTGGGCACCCCGCGCGGGTCCCACGGCATGAAGCTGAGCGGGAGGTCGGCCAACTCGCGGCGGTAGGCCGCGTTGACCTCGTGCCGCCGGCGGATCTTGGCCGGGAGACCGGCCAGTTGGCCGCGGCCGACCGCCGCGGAGAGGTTCGGCATGCGGTAGTTGAACCCGACCGACCGGTGTTCGTAGTGCAGGACGGGTTCCCGGGCCTGCTGCGAGAGATGGCGGGCGCGGGCGAGCAGGTCGGGGTCGCCGACGAGCATGCCGCCGCCACCCGTGGTGATGATCTTGTTGCCGTTGAACGAGTAGACACCGAGACGGCCCCATGTCCCGGCGTGACGGCCGCACCAGGTGGCGCCGAGCGCCTCGGCGGCGTCCTCGATCATCAGCACGCCGAACTCCTCGCAGATGCGCGAGATCCGGTCGAGCTGCGCGGCCTGGCCGTACAGGTCCACCACGACCACCGCCGCCGGGAGCTGGCCCCGGGAGCGGGCGTCCTCGAGCGACCCGGCGAGCAGGTCCGGGTCCATGTTCCAAGTGTCGAGCTCGGAATCGACGAACCGGAGGGTCGCTCCGACGTAGGTCGCGGCGAAGGCCGGGGCGGCGAAGGTGAGCGTGGACATCCACACCTCGTCGCCCTCCCCGACACCGGCGACCAGCAGCGCGAGGTGGAGGGCGGCGGTGCCGCTCGACAGCGCCAGCGCCGCGGGCGCCCCGGTGAAGTCGACGACGTCGGCCTCGAAGCCGTCCACCTCCGACCCGAGGGTCGTGATCCAGTTGGAGTCGAACGCGGCGAGCAGGCGCTCGCGTTCGTCGCCGGACATGTCCGGCGGGGAAAGGAAGATGCGCCCCATGGCCTCACGCTACCGCCCGGCACCCGAAGGCCACCCCCCGACGCGCGGGTGCGCCCGCTGCTGCCGGCCCGTCAGGCGAACGGGTAGAGCGCGAGCGGCGCGACGGCCTTCGCCGTGAGGGCGACCGCGACCAACAACAGCCCGATGGCCACCACGGCGATCACCGCGTACCGACGGCTGGCGATCGAGAACGTCGTCGCCTCCCACACGAGGCGGAAGACGTGCTGGAGGAACCTCACGAGCCCTCCAAGTCGGTCTCGACCGTGGCGGGACGCAGTTCCTCGGGGCCCACCACGCAGTCGCCGAGCACCAGCAGGTCCAGCCCGGCGGCACGGGCGACGACCAGGGCGTCGTCGGGGGTGCACACGATCGGCTCACCCGCCCGGTTGAACGAGGTGTTGAGCAGCACCGGGCATCCGGTGACCTCCTCGAACGCCGACAGCAGGCAGTGGAACGACGGGTTCGTGCCCCGGTGGACCGTCTGAACCCGGGCGGTGCCGTCGACGTGGGTGCACGCCGGGATCTCCGACCGGGGCACCCTGACGCGCTCCGCGGGATCGTCCGGCTCGTCGTCGACGGGGAGGAGGCGCTCCGCGGCCACCCGGCAGGTCCGCGTCATGTAGGGCGACGGCTGGTCCAGCTCGAACCACTCACCCGCCCGCTCCCACAGCACCGCAGGCGCGAAGGGGCGGAAGGACTCCCGGCCCTTCACCCGCAGGTTGAGGTTCCGCTGCACGGTCGTCGACCTGGCGTCGGCGAGGAGGGAGCGCTGGCCGAGTGCCCTCGGCCCGAACTCCATGCGCCCCTGGAACCAGCCGACGACGTCGCCCGCGGCGAGCCGCTCCGCGACCAGGCGGCACCGCTCGCCCTCGTCGTCGATCCGGCGATGGGCCACCCCCTCGGAGGCCAACCACGCCTCGATCTCGTCGGCACCGAACGACGGGCCGAGCTGCGCGCCGCGCATCCCGTCGTCCACGAGGTCCTCGCCCGACGGTTCGCTGCGGCTGCGGGCGTTGCCGCACTCCGTGTGCCAGTACCAGAGCGCGGCACCGATGGCGCTCCCGGCGTCGCCCGCCGCCGGCTGGACCCACAGCCGCTCGAACGGCCCCTCGTCGAGCAGCCGGCCGTTGGCCACGCAGTTGAGCGCCACCCCACCCGCCAGGCACAGGTCGGTCGAGCCCGTAAGGAAATGGGCGTGGCGCGCCATCGCGAGCAGCGCCTCCTCGACGAACTCCTGGACGGTGCGGGCGAGATCCCGGTCCCGCCGGGTGAGCGGTGCCCCGCGGACACGTGGCGGCCCCCCGAACAGGTCCGCCAAGCCCTGCAGGCGGTCGGGCCGCTCGCCCCACCACTCGACGGCCCGAGGGTCGACCTCGATCGACCCGTCGTCGGCCAGGTGGACGATCTCCCTCAGCGCCTCGGCGTACACGGGTTCCCCGAAGGGAGCGAGACCCATCAGCTTGTACTCGCCGTCGTTCGCCTCGAACCCGCACCACTCGGTGACGAGCGAGTACACCAGCCCGAGCGAGTTCGGGTACTGCTGCTCCTCCAGGAGATCCACCCGGTGCTGGACCCCGTGACCGACGGCGGCGGTGGCCCACTCGCCGATCCCGTCGACGGTCAGGATGGCGGCGCTCGGGAACGGCGACGGGAGGAACGCGGCCGCCGCGTGGCTCAGGTGG
>CAIPVR010000209.1 GCA_903868545.1 uncultured Actinomycetes bacterium | reverse complement strand
TCCGCCGCGGCCGAGGTGGACCGTGCCGTCGCCGCCGGGGAGGCGGTCGGCCCGCTCGCCGGCGTGCCGTTCACCGTCAAGGAGAACATCGATGTGGCGGGTTCGGCCACGACATGGGGGGTGTCGGCCTTCAGCGGACAGGTCGCCCCGGTCGACGCACCGGCAGTGGCCCGGCTTCGGGAGGCCGGCGCCATCCCGCTGGCGCGGACCAACCTGCCCGACTTCGCGTTCCGATGGGACACCGAGAGCGATATCGCCGGCCGGACGCTGAATCCCTGGGATCCGACTCGGGCCGTGGGTGGCTCCTCGGGCGGCGAGGCGGCGGCCCTGGCCACGGGCATGACGCCCCTCGGTCTGGGGAACGACCTGGGCGGGTCGCTCCGGGTGCCGGCCCAGATGTGCGGGGTGGCGTCGCTTCGACCGTCGCGCGGTCGGGTGGCGCACGCGGCCGCGACCCAACCCTGGCCGGAGCCGATCTCAATGCAGCTGACCAACTGTCAGGGTCCGATGGGTCGCAGCGTCGCTGACCTCCGTCGAGCCCTCGACCTCCTCAGTGCACCGGACCTCCGCGATCCCCGGTGGGTTCCCGCCCCCCTCGAAGGTGTCGGTGGTGGCGGCCCGCGACGGGTGGCCGTGGTCACCGACCCGGCAGGGCTGGGAATCGACGCCCACGTGCGTGCCGGTGTGGAGCGAGCCGCCGGGTGGTTGGTGGACGCCGGCTACGAGGTGGTGGAGGCGGAGCCGCCCCGGATCGCCGATGCCGCAGCGGTCTGGATGGACGCGATCTGGGCCGACGTCGGGATGATGTGGCCGAACCTGGAGCCGGTGGCCGGAGCGAACGAGATCGAGATGGTGAACAGCTGCCTGGCACAGGGGATGTTCCGCCATGTCGACCAGGCCACCCAGATGGGTGTGCTCACCGAGCTGCACCAGATTGCGGCCGACTGGGCGGCGTTCATGGTGGAGTACCCCCTGGTGCTCTCACCGGTGTGCTGCGAACGGGCCTGGGCGGTTGGTGACGACATCACCCGCGTGGCGGAGATCGGTGCCGCCATGCGGATGGTGATCGCCGTCAACGTGCTCGGCCTGCCGTCGTGCGCCGTGCCGGTGGGCTGCGACGATGATCTCCCCCAGGGCGTGCAGGTGATCGGTCCCCGCTTCGAGGAGTACTCGTTGCTCGATGCCGGTCAGGCGATCGAGGACCGGGCGCCGGCGCTCACCCCGATCGAGCCCCGGGTCGCCGAGGGCGCCACCTCGTCCTGACAGCGGTGGTGGCGGTCACCCGACGACGTTCTGTTCGAACGCCCATCGGGTGACCGCCGCCCGTCCCGACACGCCCGCCTTCGTGTAGATGTGCTGGATGTGATGGTCCGCCGTCTTGGGTGAGATGAACAGCTCCCGGGCGATCTCGGCGGTGGTGCGGCCGTCGGCGATGAGCTTCAGCACCTCGACCTCCCGCCGGGTGAGTCCGCCCGGCGGCCTGGCGGCTGCCGTCCGGCGGAGTTCCTCACGTGCGACCGCGATCTGGTCCAGGGCGAACCGTCCGGCGCCCGCGAGCCCCATCCTGGTCCCCGTCCGTACCGCCACGGCGAACCGGTCCGCCCCGAGGTGCGTCTCGAGCCGCGACCCGCAGTCGGCCAGTGCAGGCACGTGGTCGAGGCCTCCCGGGTGG
>CAIPVR010000208.1 GCA_903868545.1 uncultured Actinomycetes bacterium | reverse complement strand
GGACCGACGGACGCATGGGCACCACCGAGATCTTCAAGGAGTTCCGCATCGAGGCGGCGCACCTGCTGCCGAACGTGCCGGAGGGGCACAAGTGCCGGCGCCTCCACGGCCACTCGTTCCTGATCGGCGTGCACGTGTCCGGCGAGGTGGGCGAGGCGTCGGGATGGGTGTGCGATTTCGCCGACCTGTCCGCAGCGTTCACCCCGCTGTTCGACCAGCTCGACCACCGCTACCTGAACGAGGTGCCGGGTCTCGAGAACCCCACCAGTGAGCACCTCGCCCGGTGGGTGTGGGACCGGTTGGCACCGGAGCTGCCCGGCCTGAGCAGGGTCGTGGTGCACGAGACCTGCACCTCGGGCTGCGAGTACCGGGGCTGAACGCGGGAGGGCCCGGGCCGTGTGGCCCGGGCCCTCCGCGTCGTCGGGTCGGTCCGACCGTCAGGTCAGGCCGGCCCACCCTGAAGGGTGTAGGTGTGGCGCCCGTCGGCACCCGAGTACTGCTGGACGAAGGTCTTGGTGCTGCCCAAGGTGTAGATGCCGCCGCCCTGGATGTCCGGCGGGATGTCCACGATCGGGATGTTGATCGTCGGGATCGTGGTGGTGGCGAGCACGGAGTCGATCACCGACGCCAGCGTGCCGGTGGCCCCGATGCCCACGTGGAGGGAACCACCCAGCACGTCGTCGCACAGCCCCAGGCAGGGGATGTTCGACACGATCAGGTTGAACGGCGTGTTGAAGTTGTCGAACAGCGCATCGAGGACCAGGTTCACGACCCCGTTGGCATCGCTCGGGACGCTGGCGTTCGCGAGGGTCCCGTTGAGGGCGGTGGTGAAGATGCTGGCCACGCTGTTCGCGCCACCGCTCAGGGAGTTGATCGTGTCCTCCTCGGCGGCCCAGGTGTAGGTGCCGAAGACCTCGAGCTTGTTCGACGGGTTGAGGGCGTCGAGCACGTCGAGCGGCTGGATGCCGTTGAAGTTCACGGCGGCCTGCTGGCCGCCCGTGAGGGCCCGGGTCTCGCCCTCGGACAGACCGTTGATCTTGTCGCCGGTGACCACGAAGGCCTGGGCGGAACCGGGCTGGCCGATCTTCACGCGGAAGGCGACCTGGATGAGGTACGCCTCGTCGTTGCAGTTCGGGATGGCGATGCACGCCCCGAACAGCGGATCGCGGACCTCGTCCTGCGAGTCGTTCGAGGTGATCTGGGTGGCCTTGAACGTGGCATTGACGGGTGCGACACCACCGCCCGGTGCCATCGGGGCACAGGCCGCGGCCACGAGCCCCAGGGTGGCGACCAGGCCCATCAGGCCCAGTCGGAACGAACGCTTGCCCATGTCTCCCCCTCCGAGCCTGTGGCCCTGGGTCCTCGCCCCCAGCCGGGGCCTCGCCGACAACGCATCGTCACCACCGGGTGGCGGCGACATGGGCAAGGTACAACACGCCTGCGACAGGTGTCACCCTTTGCCGAACCTTGTTCATGAACTGGTCGGACGGATGCCACGCTCCGTGTGCCGGCCCCCACGCATGGTCGAGAAGGCAGGCTCGGGTCCGGGGAATCCCTGCCCTTCGGACGGTCACCGCATGGTGCGGAACGCAGCCCGGATCTCCTCCACGAACAGGCCGGGCTGTTCGAAGGCGGCGAAGTGCCCGCCACGGTCGAGCTCGTTGAAGTGGCGGAGGTCGGGGAACCGCTTCTCCGCCCAGCGGCGAGAGGTGCGGAAGATCTCCCTGGGGAAGATGGAGCATCCCACCGGCACGGTGACCTCGCGCACGTCGAGGTTCTTGAACGACTCCCAGTAGAGGCGGGCCGACGAGGCGCCCGAGTTGGTGAGCCAGTAGAGCATCACGTTGTCGAGCAGCCGGTCCTTCGGCACGGCGTCCCACGGGAGACCCTGGTGGTCGGTCCAGGCCCAGAACTTCTCGACGATCCACGCCATCTGGCCGACCGGCGAGTCGGCGAGGCCGTAGCCGAGGGTCTGCGGCCGGGTGGCCTGCTGGGTGGAGTAGCCGTTGTCCCACTGCTGGTAGTGGTCGAAGGCGGCCAGGGCGTTCGCCTCCGCCTCGGTCATCGTCTCGAGCGTCTCGGGGTCGGGCAGCACGATCGGCATGTTGAGGTGGATGCCGGCGAGGTGCGCGGTGTGGTCCATGCCGAGGTGGGCGGTGACCATCGAGCCCCAGTCGCCACCCTGGGCGCCGAACCGCTCGTAGCCGAGCCGCAGCATCAGCTGCTCCCACGCCGCGGCGATGCGGGGGATGCCCCAGCCGGTGTGGTCCGGCTTGTCGGACCACGCGTAGCCGGGCAGGGAGGGGATGACGAGGTGGAACGCGTCGGCCGGGTCGCCCCCGTGGTCACCGGGCCGGGTCAGGGGCCCGATCACGTCGAGGAACTCCACGACGGAGCCCGGCCAGCCGTGGGTGAGCACGAGTGGCAGCGCGCCCTCCTCGGGGGAGCGCACGTGGAGGAAGTGGATGCCGAGCCCGTCGATCACGGTCCGGAACTGGGGGATGGCGTTGAGCCGGGCCTCGGTGGCCCGCCAGTCGTAGGACTCGACCCAGTGCCGGGCGAGCTCCTGGGCCACGTGCAGGGGGATGCCCTGCTGCCATGGCTCGTCGGTGCCGGCGACGGTCTCCTGCTCGGGCCACCGGGCATGACGGAGGCGGGCGGCCAGGTCGTCGAGCGCCTCCTGGGGCACCTCGACGCGGAAGGGCAGGATCTCGTCGCTCACGGCCCGCACGGTAACGGTTCGGCGCCGCGTGTTCCGTGGGGACCGTCAGTGGCGCGTGCCATCCTGCCGGGGTGACCGTGGCCGACCAGATCGAGGACCTCACCGCCGCCCTTCCGGCGCCTCCCGCCGGCGAGGACCTTCAGCCCGTCCGGGACCGGCTGGCCGAGGCGGCGGAGCGGGCCGTGGCCCTGCTCGACGGGCACTCGGCCGAGCGGGCCCTCCCGCTGCGCCTGCCGAAGGGCCGCGTGCTGGACCTGCTCTCCTGCGAGCGGTTGGCCGTGGCCCGCCACGCCGGGCCGGCCGACGGCGGGGGCGCGTCGGTCGCGCTGTTGCGCGGCCAGGCCCTGGACCGTTTCGTCCAGCACGAGTTGCACGAAGGTCCCGTGGCCCACCCGTTGGAGGACCTGCTCGCCATGGTCCACGCCGAGGGCGACCTCGACCTCGGCGACGAGCTGGCCGCCGCCGGTGCCGACCTCCGGCTCGAGCCGCTCGCCGCGGCCGCGCGCGACTGGGCCGGCACCGATCCGGGGTGGTGGCCCCGCACCCAGTCGGCGGTCGCGGTCCACCTGGCCGACGGGCTGGTCCGGTGCGAGGGCCGCATCGACGTGGAACTCGGCGGTCCGCTCACGGGTCGGCCGTCGGTGGTGGTGGAGGTGAAGGTCGGCCGGCCGCACGCCTCGCACCTGGGCGAGGTCACCCACTACGCACTCCTGGTCGCGCTGCGCGACGGGGTCGCTCCGTCGCTGCTGGCCCGCTGGTACCCGGGCACTTCCCTGGCCCATCAGGTGGTCACACTCGACACGCTGGACTCCGCCGCCCGCCGCCTCGCCGACATGATCGTGTCGTGGGCACAACTGCAGGCGGGCCGCCCGGCGACGGAGCGGTCCGGCCCGGGGTGTGCCTGGTGCCCCGATGCCGACCGGTGCCCGTCGTTCCGTCCACCGCCGGATCCGTTCGACACCGAGCCCGAGGAGGTGCCGGCATGAGCGCGGCCGCCTCGGAGGGCGCCCGGCGCGAGCTGGCGGGCCGGGCCGCGGCGCGGCTGGGTGAGGCGCTCGACCTGGCGCTGGGCGACACGTTCCGTGCCACCGCGAAGCGCCCGCGCGACGGCGCCGGCTGGTTCGACGTGTCCGGTCACGATCTCGCTGCTCCGTGCCCGGCCCGCTGGTCGGTGGCCGGCGACGACTTCGTCCTGAGCACCCGCACCGTCGCGGGGGCGCTGGGCCGGTTGGCGCTGCGGGAGCGGCACCCCGATGAGCCGCCCGGCGCCGCGGTCGACCGCGTGGCGGGCGACCTGTTCGCGGCCGAGGCCGACGCGTTCTACATCGACTGGTTCGAGGGGCTCGACCGTGCCGGCCGGGCTGCCGTGCGCGCCGCGGCCACCACCTGGGCCGTCGGCGCACTGGCCGCGGTCGGCGGCCGAGAGCTCCGGTGGCAGACCACACGTCGCACCTGCAACGTGGCCGACCGGGCCGTGCGTCTGCGCGGCGGCTGTGACGCGCTCGACCGTGTGGCCCGGCCCGAGGTGCTCGTCGTGATCACCGGGCGCGCCCTCGGCGACGACGCGGTCCGGGTCCGTGCCGGGTTCGAGGCGCTGGTCGACGGGATGCCGCGCCGTCAGACGGTCGACCGGGTCCGGATGGGCTCCGCGGCGTCGGCCGTCACCCGTGCCTTCCCGGTCACCGAGGAGTTGCTCGACGCCGCGATCGGCCGGGTGGCGGAGCTCGCCGCGTACCGTGCCGTGCCCGACTCGGCGCCGGCGGTCCCGGGCCGGTGGTGCGGCGACTGCCCCCAGCTCGAGGTGTGCCCGGAGGGCAGCGCCCTCATGGCCGCCGGCGGGGCCTGATCCGGGGCACGCCCGGGCGCCGGGTCAGGCCCCGGGCGATGTGCGGGTCAGGGCGCCGGTTCCACCGCCGCGGCGGGCTGGCAGGTGGCCGGCGTGGTGTTCACCGGGTTGCAGCGGGCCTGCACACGGGTGGGGAACGCCACCGTGTAGCCGGAACCGAACTGCGGCTCGCCCTTCGGGAAGTCCGAGTGCACCACCTGGCCGCCGGAGGCGAGCGCCGTGTCGCGCCCGGCGGTGCTGGGCGACACCACGTCGGCATCGGCCCGGGTGCGTACCAGGTAGCCCTGCTCCACGAGCGACCGGATGTAGGTGCCGTCGCCGGGGTCGTTCACCTTCAGCACCGCGGCGTCGGGCTGGCCGAACCCGGAGCTGGTGAACATGGCCCGGCCGGCGAGGTTGGGGTGCCCGGCGAGGTAGTCGTCGCGGACCGGCCCGGAGTTGTCGATGAAGAACAGGAACTTGCCGCGGCTGTTGGCCACCGACGGCCAACCCACCGTGGTCACCGCCGTGCGGAGGTCGGGGGCGGAGCCCCGCACGTCGTCGGGGGTGATGAGGCGGTCGCCGAGCACCGAGCGGATCTCGGCGTCCACGGCGTCGAGCTGTGCGGGGTCGAACGGCTGGATCGGCGTCACGTCGAACGGGGCGGGCAGCGGGTCCTGCTTGAGCTCGATGTTGAGGATCATCGGCAGGTGCGCCGGGTGGGCGTCGGACCAGGCCTTCAGCTGGCCGAGGCAGGCCACGAGCGTCGGGCAGGTGGAGAGGTAGTCGATCTCCTGGATGTGGAGCACCTTCATGCCGGGCTGATCCACACCGCCCGGGTAGGGCTGGCCGAGCAGCTGTGCGGCGAGCGGCGCGGCGAAGCGCGAGCCGGTCGGGTCGGCCCAGATGTCGAGCTCGAAGGTGCGCAGACCGGAGTCGAGCTGCTGGGTGAGCGGGCGGTGGCCGTAGTTCAGCTGGGCCGGGTCGAGACCGGCCGTGGTGATGCTGGGGAACAGCCCGGCGCCCACGCCGAGCAACGCCACGAACCCGAGGTCGGGCTGGATCTTGTACGAGTTGTGGGTCCCCAGGTACTGGAGCTGGTTGATGCCGATCGTGTCGTCGCCAGCGGGGGTGGTGGGCTCGGGGGTGCCGCCGCCGGGAGGCGGCATGGTGCAGGCCACCGCCGCCGCAGCCAGCACCGCCAGCACGCACGCGAATGCCTTGCGCATGTCCGTCCCCCTGGATCGCCTCGCCACCGGCCCGCCCGGCCGGCCCCGTCCATCGTGACCCGCCATCCACCCGACGGCAAGCCACCGTTCACCTCGGGGACAGGCGTGGTTCGTACAGGCCGCGGTCCGGTCAGGTCACAGCCATGCCGGGTTCATCCGAGGCCGGTACCCTCCGCGGCGTGCAACGACGGACCTTCCTCGCCTCGCTCGCGGCGACCGGGGCCGCTGCGGCGACCGCCGGGTGCGCACCGCGGCCGCGGCCCGACTACCCGGCCCAGTCGGGCGAGGCCTTCGAGGGCACCGGTCCCTACCCGGCCGGGGTGGGCTCCGGGGACCCGACGCCCACGTCGGTGCTGCTGTGGACCCGTGTCCATCCCGAGCGCGACCGTGGCGACGGCGTGCCGGTCCGGGTGCAGCTCGCCACCACCCCGGGGTTCTCGTCGGTGGTGTTCGACGCAACGGTGACCGCGACCGGGGCGCGGGACCACTGCGTGACCGTGGACGCCACCGGTCTCGAGCCCGGCCGCACCTACTGGTACCGCTTCACCGCCGACGGGGTCACCAGTCCCACCGGCCGCACCCGCACCGCTCCGGTCGGCCCGGTCGACCACCTCCGGGTGGCGGCGTTCAGCTGCCAGCGGTGGACCCACGGGTACTTCACCGCCCACGCCGACCTCGCGGCGATGGCCGAGGACCCCGACACCGACGTCGACCTCGTGCTGTGCCTCGGGGACTACGTGTACGAGACCGGCTATGCGGACCAGGTCTACGTGCCCGGCCGTGACGACCCGATCCAGGAGGCCGTGACCCTCGGGCAGTTCCGCTCGAAGTACCGGCTGTACCGCTCGGACCCGAACCTGCAGGCGGTGCACGCCGCGTTCCCCATGGTGAGCGTGTTCGACAACCACGACGGCCTGAGCGGCCCGGGCGACGACCAGGCGCCCGGCGCGATCGCCGCGTTCTTCGAGCACCTGCCGGTTCGCTCCCGGTTGCCGGGCCGCATCGACCGGTCGCTGCGCTGGGGCGACCTCGCCGAGGTGTTCGTGACCGACCAGCGCAGCTTCCGCGACCCCACGGTGCCCGAGGACGGCTTGCTCGGCACCTCCACCCAGTCGCGCCCGGCGATCCTCGACCCGAGCCGCACCATGCTCGGCGCGGAGCAGCGGCAGTGGCTCGTCGACGGGCTCACCGGCTCCGACGCCAGGTGGAAGGTGGTGGGCAGCCAGCTGATGTTCTGGCCGTGGCGCACCTTCGGGCGCCTCCCCGGCCAGCCCCGCGGGTCGGGGGTGTACCTGAACACCACCCAGTGGGACGGCTACGCGGCCGAGCGCCTGGCCATCCTCGATGCGCTCGAGGCGGCCGGCACCACCGACACCCTCCTGCTCTCCGGCGACAGCCACGTGTTCTCCGCCGCGCAGGTGTCACCCGACGTGGACGACCCCTACGCCACGCCGCGGGTGGTGGAGTTCGGGACGGGCTCGGTCACCTCCAACAACGCCGATGAGGACGTGTACCCGACCGACGACGTGACAGGGCCCCTCCTGCAGGCGGTGAACCCCAACCACCTGCGGTTCTTCGAGTCGGAGCGGCACGGTTATGTGGTGGCCGACGTCTCGCCCTCCGAGGTGCTCGCCGAGTTCCGCTCGCCCCCGAACGTCCGCGTGCCGGAGTGTCCCGGCGAGTCGCTCGCCCGGTTCCGCGTGGCCTCGGGGACCCAGCGCATCGAGCGGCTGTTCGGCTGAACCCGCGGGTCAGTCCTGCGGGCGGGGGGAGCCGACCACGTAGATCAGGTTGCCGGTCGCCACCTTCACGGCGGACGCGGTGCGTACCTCCACCTCGCAGAACACCACCCGCTTGCCCCGGCGGGTGACCCAGCCCTCGGCCACCAGGTCCTCCTGGCGCACCGGCTGCAGGTAGCGGACGCTCAGTTCGATGGTGGAGAACGAGCGGTCGTCCTCGTACGCGGTGCCGATGGCGGGCACGACCGTGGTGTCGATCAGCGTGGCGATCGCACCGCCGTGCATGAGGCCCTGGGGCTGGTTCAGCTCCGGGCGCCACGCCAGGCTCATGCGGGCGTAGTCACGGCGGAGTTCCTCCACCTGGATGCCGAGCAGCTTGGGGAACCACGTCTGGTCGGGCCACTCGCCGAAGTTCGCCCAGCGGCGCTGCACCGACGGGCTCAGGAGGTCGAACTGCTCGGCGCGCCAACTGGTCATGGGCGAAGTCTGGCCGATGCCGTCCCCGCGATGCCGTCCCCATGGTGCGGATGCGGTGCCCCCGGTGCCCGGGACGTACCGTTCGGGGACCACACGATCCTGTCCGCGCCGCCCGCCGGCCCGACGTGAGCGTCGGCGCCCACCGGCGGCGTGGCCACCCCAGGGAGGACCCATGCCCGAGGCCTACATCATCGACACCGTCCGCACGCCCGTGGGCCGCCGCGGCGGCACCCTGTCCACGGTGCATCCGGCCGACCTGGGCGCGCACACGCTGAAGGAGCTCGTCGCCCGCACCGGCGTGGACCCGGCCGCGGTGGACGACGTGGTGATGGGCTGCCTCGACACGATCGGCTCGCAGGCGGGTGACATCGCCCGCACGGCCTGGCTGGCCGCCGGGTTGCCCGAGACCGTGCCGGGTACCACCGTCGACCGCCAGTGCGGCTCCTCCCAGCAGGCCGTGCACTTCGCGGCCCAGGGCGTGATGTCGGGCACCCAGGACCTGGTGGTGGCCTCGGGCGTGCAGAACATGAGCCGCATCCCGATCAGCTCGGCGATGCTCGTGGCCGAGCAGTTCGGCGACCTCGACCCCTTCTCGGGTTCGGAGGGCTGGGTGGCCCGCTACGGCGACCAGGAGATCAGCCAGTTCCGCGGCGCCGACATGATCGCCGAGCAGTGGGGCATCACCCGGGAGGACATGGAGGAGTTCGCCATGGAGTCCCACCGTCGGGCGATCACCGCCCGCGCCGAGGGCCGCTTCGAGAACGAGATCGTGGAGATGAACGGCCTCACCCAGGACGAGGGCCCGCGCGACCCCAACCCGGAGAAGATCCGTTCGCTCCCCACCCTCCGCGAGGGCGGACGCATCACTGCGGCGGTGGCGTCGCAGATCTCCGACGCGTCGGCCGCGATGCTGGTGGCGTCGGAGCAGGCGGTGAAGGACCACGGCCTCACGCCCCGGGCGCGCATCCACCACCTGTCGGTGCTCGGAGAGGATCCGGTGAAGATGCTGTCCGCGCCGATCCCCGCCACGCGGCGGGCGCTCGAGAAGGCCGGCATGAGCCTCGACGACATCGACCTCGTCGAGATCAACGAGGCCTTCGCGTCGGTGGTGCTGGCGTGGGCCAAGGAGCTCGACGCGGACCTCGGCAAGGTGAACGTCAACGGCGGGGCGATCGCCCTGGGTCACCCGCTCGGGGCCACCGGGGTCCGGCTGATGACGACGCTGCTCAACGAGCTCGAGCGCACGGGTGGCCGCTACGGCCTGCAGACCATGTGCGAGGGCGGGGGCCAGGCGAACGTCACGATCATCGAGCGGCTGTAGTCCTGCGTTCGCCGCCCGAGCGGAGCGAGGGCCGGTGTGATCGCGAACGTCACGATCATCGAGCGGCTCTGATCCGCTCAGCATCGGCGGGCACGCGCCGATAGGGGTGCATGTCGATCAGCTGGGGAGCCGGGACGCGTGCCCGAGCCTGACCTCACCGACCCCACCGCCCCGGGTCCCGCGGCCCGGGTGGAGGTGATCGCCGTGACCGCCGGTCACGGGCCCCGGCCGGTGGAGCTGGCCCGCCGTCGCCGCGGCCTGCTGACGAGCCTGGCGGTGCTGGTCCCGTCGGTGGACGCGGCCACCCCGGGGCTCATCCGGGCGGTGACCGGGTGGGCGCCGCCGGAGTTCCGTGTGGAGGTGGTGGTCGTGGACCCGGGCCCCGGTGACCCGGCGGCGCGGGCTGCGCTCGACGAGGTGGCCGACCACCTCGACGCGCTGGCGTGGCCGTGGGCGTCGGTGCCGCAGCCCATCCTGTCGAGGGCCGAGGGGCTCGACGCCGCCGTGCAGGCCTGCAGCAGCGAGTTCGTGATCGCGGTCCACGGCGGGACCGACCATCTCGGCGATGTCCCGGCCGGACTGGGCCACCTGTGGGCGGAGGGCGCGGACGTGCTCATCGCCGACGGTGGTGGCGACGCGAGGCCGGTGCTCGAACGGGTGGCGGTGGGCCTCGGACTCCGGGCCGGTGGTCCCGGGACGGTCGTGGTCCTGCGTCGCTGGGTCGCCCGGTTCCTGCTGGGTGACCTGGCGTTGGCGCTCGACCCGGGGGCCGAGCTGCTCGAGCGGTGCGAGCTGCTCGACCTCACCGTGCTCGACGTGCAGCCGCCGACCTGAGGCCTCCGGGGCGCCGGCGCCGTCGACTGGAACGCGTTCCAGTTCCCGGGCGTACGATCCCCGCCGTGGACTTCGAGGACACCCCGGAACTGGCCACCTTCCGCGCCGAGGTGGTGGCGTTCCTCGACGAGCACGCCGGACCGAAGCACGGCGACGACCGCGACTGGTCGCGCAACGGTGCGGCCACCGATCCCGTGGTGGCCGAGGACTACCGACGTCGTTGCCGTGAGTGGCAGCAGCTCCTGACGGACCATGGCTGGGCCGGGCTCACCTGGCCCGAGCGATTCGGCGGCCGCGGGCTGAGCCCGGCGCACCAGATGGTGTTCAACCAGGAGCTCGGCCGCTACGACGCGACCGCCGGCTTCATCACCGCCGCCCAGGCGCTGGTGGGCCCCACCCTGATGCAGCACGGCACCCCCGACCAGCAGGAGCGCTACCTGCACCCGTTGCTGCGCGGCGACGAGTGGTGGTGCCAGCTGTTCAGCGAGCCGGGCGCCGGCTCCGACCTGGCCGCGCTCGCCACCCGGGCCGAGCAGGACCCGGCCACCGGCGAGTGGGTCGTCAACGGCCAGAAGGTCTGGACCTCCAACGCGCAGCACGCCGACTTCGGCATCCTCGTGGCCCGCACCGACCCGTCCGCGCCCAAGCACCACGGCCTCACCTACTTCGTGGTGGACATGCGGACGCCCGGTATCGAGGTGCGCCCGCTGGTGCAGGCCCAGGGCGTGGCGCACTTCAACGAGGTGTTCCTGTCCGACGTGCGGATCCCGGCCGAGAACGTGGTGGGCGAGGTGGGCGACGGGTGGAAGGTCACCCGCACCACGCTGCGCAGCGAGAGCTCGATGATCTCGGGCGCCGGTCAGGCCACCACCTTCGCCAACGTGCTCGCGCTGGCCCGCCGCTGCGGCGGCACCGGCGACCCGGTGCTGCGCCAGCGTCTGGCCCGCGTGTACACCGACGAGCTGGTGCTCCGCTGGATGGGGTGGCGCACGCAGACCGCGGTGATGACGGGCCGTTACGAACTGGCACTGCACGGCTCGCTCCTCAAGAACTTCTTCACCGGCGCGTTCGCCCGCCGGGTCGACCTCGCCATGGACCTCGAGGGCGCCGAGGGGATGCTCTGGCACGAGGCGGAGGGCGACGGCTTCTGGCAGTACCAGTTCCTCAACCAGTTCGCGTCGCGCATCGGCGGCGGCACCGAGGAGGTGCACCGCAACAACCTCGGGGAGCAGGCGCTCGGCCTGCCCCGCGAGCCGGCGGTGGACCGCGACGTGCCCTGGAACGAGACCCGCCGGTCCTGAACCGGCCGACCGCCCACGCCGCCGCCGGGTCCTCCGGCCGGTGGCCCGACCACAGGGGGATCCGGATGTTGCTCGAGGGCAGGACGGCGCTGGTGACCGGCATCGGTCCGGGGATGGGCCGCGACATCTCGTTGCGTCTCGCCGAGCAGGGCGCGGACGTGGCGTTGCTGGCCCGCTCGGACCGGGTGCTCCCGGCGGTGGCGGACGAGGTGGAGGCGCTGGGCCGGCGCACGGTGCGCTGCTACGGCAGCGTCGAGTCGGCCGAGGACTGCGCCCGGGTGGCGGCGGAGGTGGGGGAGGCGTTCGGCGGGTCGCTCGACATCCTCGTGAACTCGGCGTTCCACGGCGGCCGCCACGGACCGTTCGAGACGGCCGACCTCGCCAAGTGGCACCGTCCGATGGACGTCAACTACTTCGGCACGTTGCAGCTCACGCAGGCGGTGCTGCCGTTGCTGAAGGCCGCGGGGGCCGAGCGCGGCGACGCGAGGATCGTGATGATCAACACGATGTCGGTCCACCTGATCGAGGCGGAGGCGGGCAGCTACGCCGGGTCGAAGGCCGCGCTCGGCGCCGTCACCAAGACCCTCGCCCGTGAGCTTGGTGGATACGGCATCCGGGTCAACTCGGTGCACCCCGGTTACATCTGGGGCGACAGCGTGAAGATCTACTTCGAGTGGCAGGCCGAGGAGCGCGGCGAGGGCGTGACCTGGCAGGACGTCTACGACGAGCGCGCCGCCGAGACCTGCCTCGGCTACCTGCCCCACAGCTCCGAGATCGCCGGTGCGGTGGTGTTCTTCGCGTCGCCGTTGGCGAAGTGCGTCACCGGCACCGCGCTGCCGGTCAACTCGGGCCACTGGCTCCCGCCGTCCGCCTGACCCCTCCCCCCCCACGCCACGGGGAATAGGGGTCCTCAGGTCGCCCTGGGCTACCGCAACCGCCGAGAACGCGGGGTGGGTGGCGCCGCGGTCGGGGTGGGTGTCGCCGCGGATGGCGCCGCGGTCAGGGTCGGGTTCGCCGGCCTACTTGCGGGCCTTGCCGCCCGGCCCGAGGTACTTCTTCTTGGTGCGTCGGGTCCCGAGGCCGAATCCGACGAGCGCACCCAGCAGGGCGGTGCCGGCCAGCACGAGCCACAGGCTCAGGGTGACGGTCGTGAACACGAAGTTGATCGGCACGTCACGGGTGTTGGCCGCGATGAAGATCACCAGCACCACGGCGACGACGATGCCCACGATCTGGCGACCGTTCGGCCGCCAGGAGTTGCTGGTGGAGCCCTCGGGCTCTGGTCGTCCGTGGTTCGACATCATCGTCGGCTCCCCCTGGCGGTGCGGCGGGTCTCAGCCCTCGGGTGCAGGGTAGGGCAGCGCGCCGTCGTGGTCGTCGATCCACTCCTTGATGACCCGCATCATCCACTTGGTGTCGAACAGGTCCATCTGGCGGCTGATCCGGCCGTCGCCCGCGTAGGTGAGGACCGACGCGCCGGGCACCTCGTAGTAGGTGCCATCGGGCCGCGTGCCCGGCAGGCGGTTGTGCCAGTGGTTGAGGATCGTGCCCGTGGTGGTGTCGTAGGCGACTGCGTGGATCGGGAAGGACCAGTCGTCGAGCCCGCGCATCGACTCCTCGAGGAAGGCCCGGATGGCCGGTAGCCCGTGCGACCAGCCGTAGACGGAGTCGAGGTAGGCGGCGTCCCCGGTGAACAGGTCCCCCAGGCCCGTCCAGTCGCCGGCCTCGTGCAACGCCCGGTGGCGCGCGTAGAACGCCGCCAGTTCGTCCTCGCTCCAGTCGGCCATGACGCTCTCCTCCTCGTGACCGTTCCGTGGTGGGCCGTCCTCCGCGGCGGGAGGCCGTCGCATCACGGCTCGGTGTGGGTCAGGTTGATGGATCCGGCCACGCGGCGACCAGCGCGGCCTGCTCGTCGAGGATCGGCAGTACCACCCCGGCGGGCGCCGACGGGATGCGGAACACGCACTCGGTCACGCCGATCGACGCGAAGTGCCCGAGCTTCTCCGGCGTGGGCAGCGACCCGAACGGCACGACCCGGGCCGAATCCGGGTCGCGCCCGGCGGCGGCCAGCGCGTCCCGGTAGCGGGGGATCGCCTCGGTGAGTCCTGCGCCGCCGATGGGGATCCACCCATCGGCGTACTCCACGAGGTGGGCCAGCATCTTCGGCCCCATCCCGCCACCGATCAGCACGGGCACGGGCACCTCCGGCTTGGGCCACGACCAGCTCGGCGGGATCGTCACGAACTCGCCGTCGAAGGAGGCCACGTCGTCGCGCCACAGCGCCTGCATGGCGAGCAGGTGCTCCCGGGCCCGCTCGCGCCGGGTCCGGTAGGCCACGCCGTGGTCCTCCATCTCGTCCTCGTTCCAGCCGAATCCGATGCCGAGCTCGAACCGTCCGCCCGACAGGTTCTGCAGCGTGGCGATCGCCTTGGCCGTCACGATCGGGTCGCGCTGGGCGGGCAGCATCACGCCGGTGCCGAGGTGCAGCGTGGAGGTGACGCTCGCCGCGGCCGCCAGGGCCACGAGCGGGTCGACCGAGCGCTTGTACTCCTCGGCCAGCTCGGCGTCGCCGGTGGGTGGCGGGGTTCGACGGCTGGTGGGGATGTGGGTGTGCTCGGGGATCCACAGCGAGTGGAAGCCCCGGTCCTCCACCTCCCGGGCGAGGGTCACCACGTCCATGGCCACGTCGGTGGCGAACATCGTGACCCCGAACCGCATGGGCCGGACTGTACCGGTGCCGTCGTGCCGCCGCCTTCGAGACCTGACGACCCGTCAGATACGCTCGCCGCCGCACACCGCAGCACGGGAGCCGAGGAGCTGACACATGGGCATCTGCGACGGACGGGTCGTGATCGTGACCGGGGCGGGACGGGGCATCGGCCGGGCCCATGCGCTGGAGTTCGCCGCCCAGGGCGCCAAGGTGGTGGTGAACGACCTCGGGGTGGCCCAGGACGGCACCGATCCGTCGGCCACCCCGGCCCAGCAGGTGGTGGACGAGATCGTCGCCGCGGGTGGTGAGGCGATCACCTCCACCCACGACGTGGCGGACTGGGACGCCGCGGGCGAGATGGTGCAGTCGGCCGTCGACACCTTCGGCTCGATCGACACGGTGGTGTGCAACGCGGGCATCGTGCGCGACCGGATGTTCGTGAACTCCGAGCAGGCCGAGTGGGAGGCCGTGCTGCGGGTCCACGTGCTCGGCCACGCCGCACCGGCCCGGCACGCGGCCGCCTACTGGCGGGCCCGGTCCAAGGCCGGTGAGCCGGTGGCGGGTCGGATCGTCAACACCTCCTCGGGGGCCGGCCTCATGGGGTCGATCGCCCAGGCCGCATACTCGGCAGCGAAGGGCGCCATCGCGAGCCTCACGCTGGTGCAGGCCGCCGAGCTGGGTCGCATCGGCGTGACGGCGAACGCCATCGCCCCGGCGGCCCGCACCCGGATGACCGAGGAGGCCTTCGCCGACATGATGGCCGAGGTCGACGAGGGCGCCTTCGACGCGATGGACCCGTCGAACGTCGCTCCGCTGGTGGTGTGGCTGGGCTCCGACGCCTCCGCCGAGGTGACCGGCCGGGTGTTCGAGGTGGAGGGCGGGATCATCGGCATCGCCGAGGGGTTCCGTCATGGCCCGCGGTTCGACAAGGGCGCCCGTTGGGACCCGGCGGAGATCGGCCCGGTGGTGGCCGACCTGCTGCGGGAGGCCGCGGAGCCCACGGCGGTCTACGGCGCCGGCTGACCGCAGCGCCGCACTCCGAACCCGTTGCGTTCCACCACCGGATCGGTGGTCCGGCGCAATGGGTTCGGCCCCGAGCATGGCTAGGTTGCGCCGATGCGGATGACCTCGCTCTCGCACGGCGCGGGCTGCGCCTGCAAGCTCGGCCCGGACGCCCTCGGCACGGTGCTCGCCGGACTGGCCATGCCCACCCACCCCGACCTCGTGGTGGGCACCGAGACCGGCGACGACGCCCTCGTCTGGCGCCGGCCCGACGGCACGGCGCTGGTGGCCACCTGCGACTTCTTCATGCCGATCGTGGACGACGCCCGCACGTGGGGACGGATCGCGGCCACCAACGCGGCCTCCGACGTCTACGCCATGGGCGGCCGTCCGCTGTTCGCGCTGAACCTCGTCGGCTGGCCGGCGGACCTGCCGCTCGACCTGCTCGGCGAGGTCCTCGCGGGCGGGCTCGACGCCGCGGCCGACGGCGGGTGGGTGGTGGCCGGTGGCCACACGATCGACTCGCCGGAGCCGCAGTACGGCCAGGCCGTGGTGGGCGAGGTCGCGCCGGAGCGCCTCCTCACCAACGCGGGTGCGTCCGCGGGCGAGGTCCTGGTGCTCACCAAGGCGATCGGCACGGGCGTGGTGGCCACGGCGCTGAAGCGGTCCGACGAGGGTGCGGCCGACCCCGGTGGCCCGCTGGCCGCGCCCTACGACGCAGCGGTCGCGTCGATGTGCACGCTGAACGCGGACGCCGCGGCAGCCGCGCTCGACGCGGGAGCGTCGGCGGCCACCGACGTGACCGGCTTCGGGCTGCTCGGGCACCTGCACAAGCTGGCCCTCGCCAGCGGTGTGACCGCGGTGCTCGACGTGGCCTCCGTGCCGGTCCTCCCCGGGGTGGCCGCGCTGGTGGCCGACGGGTTCGTCTCGGGCGGCACGCAGCGCAACCTCGACTGGGTGCGGCCGCACCTCGACCCCGGCGGTCACGACGAGGCCACCGCGGCGTTGGTGGCCGACGCCCAGACCTCCGGCGGCCTGCTGTTCGCCTGCGCCCCGGAGACCGCGGTGGAGGCGGTGGACCGGTTGGTCGAGGGGGGCCATCCCGCTGCGGTGGTGGGTGAGCTGGTCGACGGCGTGCCCGGAGCGATCCGGCTCCGCTGAGCCGCGGGGACACGTCCCCCTTCACCCCGGCCGGGCTCGGCCGTAGAGTTCGAGCAGCGGCGGCACCCGGTGCCCCGCCCGGCCGGTCGCCCCCCGGCCCCTCCAGCCGGCGTCGCCGCCGGTGGCGGAATCGCCCCTCCGCCACCGGCGGCACGTCGGACGGTCGACGCCGGCGTCAGCGGTCGGCGAGTCCCCCCCCACCGCCGCGAGCGCAGCGCCCGTCGGCAGCGAACCGGGCGACCCCCCGATGGGGCGTGCGTCGTCCGCGCATGCCCGGAGCGTGGGCAGTGGCACATGGCGCGTGCGCCCGGACGCGCACCTGCGGAGGCGGCCGCCCCGAAGGGCCGCCGACCTCCGCAGGTCCGGGATGCTCGTACTACGGGGGCGGACGCCCTCCGGCTCAGCTCAGGCGCTCGACCACCATGGCCATGCCCTGGCCGCCACCCACGCACATCGTCTCCACGCCGAAGGTGGCGTCGGACTCCTGCAGGTTGTGGATCAGCGTGGTCATGATGCGGGCGCCGGTCATGCCGAACGGGTGGCCCAGCGCGATCGAACCGCCGCGGGTGTTGAGCTTCTCCATCGGGATGCCGAGGTTCCGCTGCGACGGCAGCACCTGGGCGGCGAACGCCTCGTTGATCTCGAACAGGTCGATGTCGTCGACGGTCATGCCGGCCCGGGCGAGGGCCTTCTTCACGGCCTCCACCGGGCCGAGGCCCATGATCTCGGGGTTGAGGCCGGTGGCCGCCGACGAGACCACGCGGGCGAGCGGCGTGAGGCCGAGGGCCGCGGCCTTCGTGTCGCTCATGACCAGCACCGCGGCGGCCCCGTCGTTGAGCGGGCAGGCGTTGGCGGCCGTGACGGTGCCGTCGGGCCGGAAGGCGGGCTGGAGCTGGCTGACCTTCTCCAGGGTGGTGCCGGCGCGGATGCCGTCGTCGGCGGTGACGAGCCCGTCCGGGGTCTCGACCGGGGTGATCTCGGCCTCCCAGAACCCGCTGTTGAGGCTCTCCTCGGCGAGGTTCTGGCTGCGGACGCCGAACTCGTCCTGATCGGCCCGCGACACGTTCTCGAGCTGGGCGACGTTCTCGGCGGTCTGGCCCATCGCCAGATACATGTCGGGCAGGCCGGCCGGCGGGGCCCACGTGGGGGCGCCACCCTGGGCGCGCTCGGTGGAGCGGGCCTCGGCATCGGCGAAGACCGGGTTCTTCGGGCCGTCGGCCATGCCGAACGGGAAACGGCTGGAGGTCTCCACGCCGCCGGCCACGAACACGTCGCCGTCGCCCGCCTTGATGGCGTGGGCCGCCATCCGGATCGTCATCAGCGACGACGAGCAGTAGCGGTTCACGGTGGCGCCGGGCACGTCGTCGAGGCCGGCGAGCACGGCGGCGACGCGGGCGATGTTGTGGCCGGACTCGCCGCCGGGCTGGCCGCAGCCCCAGAGCACGTCCTCGATCTCGGTGCGGTCGAGGGCCGGGGCCTTGTCGAGCAGGGCCTTGATGATGTGCGCCGACAGGTCGTCGGGGCGCATGTCCTTCAGTGAGCCCTTGCCCATGCGCCCGATCGGCGTGCGGGCGGTGGCGACGATCACGGCCTCGGTCATTGGTCCCCCTGGGGTCGTTCCGGTTCGAGGTGGAACGGAGAGGTTACCCAGCGGTAACTACGGGCGGCCATTCCGCCCGGGGGTGTCGTCTGCCACGGGCCGGAACGCGATCGCTGGAGACTCAGGGGAAGAAGCGGCTGATCGTGTCGGCCACGCACGCCGGCTTGGCGGCCACCTCGCCGTCGGGACCCTCCACCTCGACGGTCACGCGCACCACCACCTGCACGCCGCCCTTCTCCTCCGACGCCGCCACCACCTGGCCGCGGCCCCGGATGCGGGCACCGGACGGAACGGGCGAGGGGAACCGCACCTGTTCGAGGCCGACGTTCACGCCCATCGAGGTGTTCCGAACCTCGAGCAGGTCGGGCAGGAACAGGTTGACCAGCGACAGCGTGAGGTAGCCGTGGGCGATGGGGCCGCCGAACGGTGACTCGGCCCGGGCCCGTTCCACGTCGACGTGGATCCACTGGTGGTCGCCCGTGGCGTCCGCGAACAGCCCGATCCGGTCCTGGGTGACCTCGACCCAGTCGGTGGTGCCGAGGTCGGCATCCACCAGCTCGAGCAGGGCGGCGGGGGAGTCGACGACGGTGGCCACGGCCGCACCCTAGCGAGCGAGGCGGCTCACCCTCCCGGCGTGCGCCGGATGACCAGCGTCAACGGGAACTCCGCCTCCGGCGCGGACGAGATCCGGACCTCGTCGCCCGGCGAGCGCAGTTGCTCGCTGGACACGGTGCCCGACAGCCGGCTCTCGAGCATGCGGTAGACGTCGTAGTTCACCGTGCAGGAGCGGATGGAGCCGTTGGAGAGGAACAGTTGCGCCGAGGCGGTGACCGGCAGGGGCACGGCACCCACCTCGAGGCTGGTGAACGAGTTCCAGTGGTGACCCCGGAGGCCGTTCCGGGAGTCCAGCGCCAGCGTGTCGCAGCTCTGCGTGCGTTCGTACGAGAGCCGCTCGGGGCTCTCGGCCCACGAGACCGTGCCGGGCCGGCCGCCCCACGGGTCGTCGACGAGCACCTCCCCGGCGTCAGCGGCCCACAGTCCCCGGCCGATCACCCCCGTCACTTCGCCCGTCGGGGCGCCCGCGACGAGGAACACCGCGACGGGGATGCGATCCGCGGGTACCCGCACCGACGCGCCGGGCCACCAGCCGGGTGTGTAGGGAGCCGCAGTGGTGGAGTTCCACGTGGACGAGGCGCCGGTGGCCGGGTCGGTCAGCGTCGCCTCGAGGAAGTGGTCGGTGCCGGGGCACAGGTCATCGAACGCGATCCGGAACTCCGGGCTCGACGTGGTCGTGAGCGTCCTGACCGCTCCGGGCCGGTCGCACCCGCGCAGCGTCACCGACCAGTCCACGGGTCGGTCGGCGGTGAGGTTGGCGCGCAGCCGTGGGTTCGCCGAACCGGCCCGCTCCACCGTGGGCTCGACGAGCCAGTCCAGCACCGGGGTGGCGCTGCGCTCGGGTCGTCCGGTCACCGGAGCCGAGATCTCCCACCGTCCGGGTGAGCCCGCTGCCGGGGTGGTCCAGTCCACCTTGACGCGAGCGACCCCGAGGCTCCGCTCGGTGGTGGGCGGGTCGCAGGGGCCGAACGAGGAGCCGCACAACCCCGACGGAACCGGACCCGTGGGCAGCGGCACCTCGTAGGTGGCGCTGGCGGGTGAGGGGCAGCCCCGGGTGGTGCACCGTCTCGCCCCGGTCCCCGACAGCACCGTGCTCTTCCGGAAGGTCCGGCCGTCACGGGTGACTGCGGTGCGGATCACGAAGGGTTGGTCGATGACCGGCCCGACGGTCGGCCACGGGCCGCCGTCGTCGAGATCGGGGCTGTCGCACAGGACCCGGCCGAGTTCCCTCGCGTCCACCCCGGGTCGGGGGCCGTCCCACCCGCGGCACGCGACGGCGACCGGACCGGTGCCCCGGTACGCCTTGATCGCCAGGCTCCCTTCTTCGACCCGTCCTGCGAGGTGCACCGACTCGAGCGTCACCGACGGGATGGCCGCCCCCGGTGCCCGCACCCGCAGCGAGGTCACCGACCGTGGTCCGGTGGCGGCGGACCGGGCGTCGTCGTAGGTGAGCATGCACACCAGGACGTCGGAACCAGGGGCCACGGCGAACCTGGCCGTGGACACCCTCGTGTACTCGCTGTCGTAGCCCCGGTCGGCGAGGTACCCGGGGCTGACGGGGTACGTGGCGTAGGCGAACGTTCCCACAGACAGCTGTCCGAAGCGGATGCGCTCTGCGCTCGGGAGCGGACACGGCTCGTCGTGACCCATGCCCGTGTAGATCCGGATCTTCACGTTGGTGGACCCAGTGTGCGGGGCGGACACGAAGGCCTGGCTGGATCCCAGCGGCAGCACGGTGGGTTGCGGGACCGTCGAACGCGACGCGATGCGGAAGTAGCCGCCGTGGGCGGCGGCCGCTCGGCCGAACGTGTCCACGTAGTTCACCGAGTACCGCCAGCTGGTGGAGTCGCCGAGACCCGAGAGCGTGGTGCACAGGTGCGGCCGGTCCGCGAGCTCCACCCGGCCGTCCGGCTCGAAGTCGGCGCCCCAGGCCGACACCTGCTCGGGGGTCGCGGTGATCGTGAAGGTGCGCTGCGTGCCGGGTGGGGCGGCCCTGGCGCCGTCGGCGGGTTCGACGGTGATGGTCGCGGTGCCGGGGGTGGAGGCCGTCACACCGAAGCGGATCTCCCCGGCGCCGACCTCGGCCCGCGGGCAGAACAGGAACGCGGGCACCCCGGGGGGCCAGTCCTCGCGGGCGAGCGGTTCCGCCTGCGCGATCGGCTCGAGCGGCTCGAGGGCGTAGTCGGCGACCACCACCGACCGGAGCCCGTCGGGGCACCCCGCGTCGGCGGGGGGCGGGTCGCCCTCGGGAGCGCAGGGATCCACGATCCGCACACCCAGCGACTCACCGGAGGGTCGGTCCTCCGGGATGCTCGTCGTGGTCGCCGGCGACGCCGGTGGGGACGTCGCGGCCGGCGACGTGTCGGGGCCGGACGGGCCGGTTCCCGGTACGGCTCCCGACAGCGCCGCGGCCAGTGAGGCGTCCGACGGTGTGCCCGCGGGCAGCGCGGCGTCGGCGAGGAGCCGTGCTTCGCCCGCCGAGCCGGCCCTGCCCGAATCGTCGTCCTCCGCCGACGGTTCGGGCACCGACTCGGACCCGAGGAGCTCACCGCCGGCGAGACGTCGGCCCTGCTCCACCGGGGGAGGATCCGCTCCCTCGGCCACCGGGGCCACGACGTCGGCCGACGTCCGGGGTGCGGGGACGGCGGTGCGCGCCTCGGCCGGTGCGGCGAACGACCGACCCACCAACGCGCCGACGACGCCGAGGGCGAGGACCGCCACGACGCCGATGGCGGCCACGACGGCGGTGCGGGACCTTCGTTGCATCTCGGGTGCTCCTCGGGCTCGTACTGGGAACGGCGGTGGGCGGTGCGGCGATGGTCAGAAGAGGCAGAGGCCGCCGTCGAACACGCGGACCGGCCCGGTGGTGGTCGTGGCGGTGTTGCCGGCGGCATCACGCGCCGTCAGGGTGATCGTGAGGTTCACGGACTGGTTGGGCGGCACGGCGCCGCTGAACGGTCCGACCGTGCCGGTCCAGGTCGACCCTGCTGCTCGGGTCAGTTGGACCCCGGACCCGGGTAGGCCCGACCACGTGGCCGTGACGGAGGTGACGCCGACGTTGTCGGTGACGAACGCCGTCACGTTCGCGGTGGTGGCCCAGCCCTGCTGGACCACGTCGCAGAGCTGTGTCGGTGTCGCCGAGGTGTTCCCGAGGGCGGGTCGCTGGGTGTCCGGGACCGCAGTCGTGGAGGAGGTGGTCGTCGAACCGGGGGTCTGGCCACCTGCCGGTGGCTGGGCCGGGGCGGTGGAGGGCGTTGCCCCGCCGCCGGGGCCGACCGCGGGATCCGCGCCACCCGGCGCGCCGGGCAGGGTGGGGGCGGTGGTGTCGGGTGCACCGGGCAGGGGTGCCGGCGCCGGCGCTCCAGGTGCGGGCTCGGGGGCGCCGGGCGT
>CAIPVR010000207.1 GCA_903868545.1 uncultured Actinomycetes bacterium | reverse complement strand
CGAGGCGCTCGAACTCCTGCCCCGGATCTGGTCCGGCCCCGTGGAGGTGTCGTCGCCGCGCCGGGACCCCGGCGGGGGCGACGACGGCCGGGCCCGGGTCCACGCCCGCCCGACCCCGTGGCAGCGGCCGCACCCGCCGTTGTGGGTGGGGGGTGACGACGACGCAGCCCTCCGTCGCGCCGTGCGCCACGGCCAGGGGTGGTCACCGACGCCGATCGACGACGACGGCCGTGGGCCGGGGTCCGCAACGATTCGCGACCTCGAGGCCCTCACCGCCGCACTCGACCGCACCCGGGAGCTGTGCGCGCTGGAGGGCCGGACCGATCCGCTCACCGTCTGCGTGACACCGTTCGCCCAGGGCGCGTACCTCCGTGAGCCCGACGCCGGCCTGGACGCGCTCGTGGAGGAGGCGGAGGCACTCGCGGCCCTGGGGGTCGACTGGCTGGCGCTCACGGTGCCGGGCCGCTCCCGGGCGGAGGTCCGCGACCGGGCTGCGGCGCTGGCCGCGGGTCTACGGCTCGGCTGACAGGCGGGCGTCAGCCGGTCACGCGACGCCCCACGCCCCGAGCACGTCCGCGGTGGTGCACAGCGTGGCCACGCCCGACAGCGTGTGGGTGAGGACCTCGTCGCCGTAGGTGACCGGCACGCCGACCACGGCATCGGTGGGCACGACGACCCGGTAGCCCCGGTCCGCCGCGCCGAGGCACAGCCCGGTGACGCCCACGTTGAGTGAGACGCCGCAGGCCACCACGACGCTCACGCCGAGGGAGCGCAGCAGTGGGTCCAGGTCGGTCCCGTGGAAGGGCGTGAGGCCATGGCGGCGGACGCTCCGCAGGTCGCCGTCGGTCGGCCCGAGTTCGGCCACGAGTTCAGTGGCGGGGGACCCGGCGAGGATCTGGTCGGGGTGGCGGGCCAGCGCCCTCACGAGCGGGGTGTTCAACGGCGTGCCGGTCCGGTCCGGCCGCCACTCGGCGAGACAGTGCACCACGGGCACCCCGGCGACCCGGGCACCGGCGACGAGGCGGCCGCAGGAGGCCAACGTGCCACGTTCGGCCGCGGCGTCGCGGAGCTGGGGGAGCGTGGCGAGGTCGCCCACGACCCCGCGTTCCAGCTCCATCGTGACCACGGCGGTGGTGGCGGGCGGCGGGAGGTCGGCCATGGGCGGCGAGGGTAGCGGCGGCCCGCCAGACTGCCGGGATGGAACTCGTCCTCGCCTCGCGTTCCCGCTACCGGGCACGGATGCTCGCGGAGGCCGGGATCGCGGCCACGGTGGACCCGGCGGACGTGGACGAGCGTGCGTTCGACGACCTGCTGTCGAGCGACGGGCCCGAGACGCTGGCGCTGGAGCTGGCCCGCCGCAAGGCGCTCGCGGTGGCGCCCCGGCACCCCGGCGCCCTCGTCCTCGGGGCCGACCAGGTGGGTGTGCTGCCGACGCCGGGCGGTCCGCGTCTGCTCACCCAGCAGCCCGACCCGGATCACGCCGTGGCCCAGTTGCTGTCCCTCTCGGGCACGACCCACCGGTTGGTCAACGGACTGGTGCTGCTCGACACCGCGAACCGGCGGGAGTTCACCGGGACCGACGTGCAGGAGGTGACCTTCCGCTCCCTCACCGAGCCGGAGGTCCGGCGCTACGTCGACCGGTTCCGGCCGTGGGACACCGCGGGGTCCTACCGGCTCGAGGACCAGGAGGACATGCCGCCGGGTGAGGGGTTCGTGACGTCGGTGGTGGGGGAGGACCCGAGTGGGGTGCTCGGCCTCCCGCTGCCGCTGCTGCGTCGCCTGCTCAGCCGAACGGACCCTTCGGCGCCGCAGGACCCGTGACGTCGAGGGCCGCGACGGCGTGCACGTCGCGGGAGGAGCGTGAGATCCGCAACTCCATGCGGCCCGGCTCCACCACCCACGCACCGTGCCCGCTCGCCGACGGGGTGTCGGCCACCGTGGGGTCCCAGGCCGCGAACGCCCGGTGGCCGAGCCGGAGCTCCGCCACCTCTTCGGCCCCCGGGGCCAGGTGCACCTTCGCGAAGGCACGGAGTTCCTGCTCGGGGCGGACCAGGGTGCTCACCGGGTCGTGCACGTAGCACTGCACCACGTCGGCGCCGGGCCGGTCGCCGGTGTTGCGGACCGGCACGCGCACCACCACCTCCGCCCCTGCGTCCAGCTCCGTCACGTCCACCACGTCGCGGTCGAGGACGGGCGCGCCCCACTCGAACGTCGTGTACGAGCCGCCGTGGCCGAAGCAGAAGGCCGGCTCGACGGCCCGCCGGTCGAAGCCGCGGTAGCCCATGAACAGCCGTTCGCCGTAGAGGACGTGGCCGGCGTCGCCGGGATAGGTGATGTCGGAGGTCCAGTCCTCGACGCGACGGCCGAACGTGGTGGGCAGGCGCCCGCCGGGATCCGTGACGCCGGCCAGGACATCGGCCAGCGCTCCCGGGGTCTCCTGGCCGAGGTACCAGCCCATCACCAGGGCGGCGGCGTCCTCCGCGCACGACAGGTCGACCGGTGCACCCGCGTTCACCACCACGGCGGTGCGGGGGTTCGCCGCGACCACGGCCCGCACCAGGTCGTCCTGCCCGCCGGGTAGGGCCAGCGTGGTGCGGTCGTGCCCCTCGCTCTCGCTGTCGCCGCTCATGCCGACCACGCACACCACGGCGTCCGCGGATGCCGCTGCGGCGACGGCCCGCTCGAACGCGTCGGGTGAGGTGGGCGGCACGTAGCCGATCTGCAGGCCCCCGAGGTCGAAGCCCTCGAGGGAGGCGTACTCGCAGACGAGCTCCACCTCGGCGCCCGCCTCGATGGGCACCACCGCCCGGATCTCCTCCGTGCCCATCCCGAAGAACGCGGTGCCCGGTCGCGGGTCCGCCCGGTTGTCGAGGACCACCTCACCGGCCAGGGTGACCGTGCCGGTGCCGGCCGTGACGAGCGTGAAGGTGTGCTCACCTCCCTCGACGGCGGTGAACACGCCCGTGGCGCGGACACTGAACCCCCTGGACGGCACAGCGTCGTCGTCGATCCAGTTGAGTCGGGTGCCGGCGGCGGCCTCCACCAGTGTCGGCTCGCCGGCGAACTCGCGGTTGGCGAAGTACTCGAGCGTCAGTCCGGACGGACCGTGCTCGTGCCGGACGGGCCGGATCTGTGCGGCGGGGACCGGCGGGGCGCTCGGATGGGTGGCGGGCCCGGCCTCGTGGACGATGCGCACGCGGTCGCCGTAGTGCTCCCGGAGGCCGTCGAGGACGGAGCCGACGTGGTGGGGGTTCACGCTGGCCGAGCCGCCCCCGAGGAGCATCGTCGCCGTCGCGTTGGGTCCCACCACGGCGAGCGTGGCACCGTCGGGCAGGTCGAGCGGCAGCACCCGGCGCCCCGCCACGGCGTCGTTGCGGAGCAGCACCACGCCGGCCGACGCGGCGCGCCGCAGGACCTCCCGGGTGCCGGGTGCCTCCTCGGAGGACTCGGGGCGCTCGTCGGGCTCGAGGGCACCGGTGCGGGCGGCGAGGCGCAGCAGGCGCCGGGCCTGCTCCTCCACCACCGCTGCGTCGAGGCGCCCGTCGCGGACGCGCTCGGCGGAGGTGGTGCCGAGGTGGATCGGCGGGCCCGGCATCTCGAGGTCGAGCCCGCCCTCGGCCGACGCCGGGCCCTGGGCGCCCCACCAGTCCGAGATCACCGCACCGCGGAAGCCCCACTCGCCCTTCAGGAGGTCCAGCAGGAGCCACCGGTGCTCCGCGCAGAAGGTGCCGTTCAGCCGGTTGTAGGCGGACATCACCGCCGCCACGTCGGCCTCGGCGACGGCGGCCTCGAACGGCACCAGGTAGAGCTCCCGGAGGGTGCGCTCGTCCACGTCCGAGGAGATCGAATGGCGCTGGTACTCGCTGTCGTTCGCCACGAAGTGCTTGATGCAGGCGGCGACGCCGGTGGACTGCACGCCCCGGACGAACCCGACCGCGAGACGGGCGGTGAGGTGGGGATCCTCGGAGAAGCACTCGAAGTTGCGGCCTGCGAAGGGGTGGCGGTGGAGGTTCACCGTCGGGGCGAGCAGGACGTGCGCGCGCTTGGCCCGGGTCTCGCCGCCGAGGACCCGCCCGACCTCCTCGACGAGGCCCGGGTCCCAGGTGGCGCCGAGCGCCGAGGAGCAGGGGCTGAGCGCCGAGGTGGTGCCGACGAACCGGTCGCCGCGGGCGCCGACGGGGCCGTCGGTCATCTTGATCGGTGGCAGGCCCACACGTTCCACCGCGTGGTTCCGCCACATCCCCGAACCGGATGTGAGCGAGCACCGTTCGTCGAGGTCGAGGCGGCCGAGGAGGTCCTCCACCTGCGTCCCGTTCGCGTCGCCGTCCTGGCCGTTCATCCGACACCCCCTGGCCCGGACGCCGTCCGCCGCCGCCGGGCACGGCGACGGTAGTGTCTGCAGGTCGTCGTGGGGAGCGGCGGAGGGGGGATCGATGCGCTACGAGCTGATGCGGCTGCTGCAACTCGCCTTCTCGCTGGCGCTGATGTTCGGCGCCTTCCTCGGTGGTCTCACCCTCGGTTGGTACCGCTGGGGCCGCCGACCGGGCGAGGCGGAGCGACCGCCGCTCGTGCCGGCGTCGCACACGGAGCTCTTCACCCCGGATCCGGACTTCCCGGCGTCACCCGGGGACGACACGGACGGCGGTCCCGCCGCGGCGCTCACGTGGGCGGATCTCGACCTGCGCGACGCCGCCCGGCCGCACGCCACGTTCGCCCCGGGTGCCCTCCCGACCGGCAACGGACCTGCCGCCCGCACCCAGGAGGAGTCCTCCCGATGACCGACGCCGAGGCGCCCGCGCCCACCGAGCCCAGTCCCGCCGACCTCGTGCAGGTCGAACTGGTGAAGCGCGTGAAGTACGCCTACCTGCGGTGCCTCGACCAGAAGGACTGGGAGGGGCTGGCCGCCCTGTTCTGCGAGGACGCCACCGCCTCCTACAGCGGCGGGAACTACACGTACACCGGCCGCGACGAGATCGTCG
>CAIPVR010000206.1 GCA_903868545.1 uncultured Actinomycetes bacterium | reverse complement strand
GTCGAATCACCGTCCACCGAATCACCGTCCCACGGACCACCGCCGGACCCGGTGAGGGCGACCTCGTCGCCCGGGCCGAGGACCCCGAGTTCACCCTCGACCAACGTGCGGCCACCGACCTCGACGGCACCCACCATCGGGTAGACGAGCACGGTGTGGTCCGGCGGGAGGGGGGTGGACGCCGATGCCCCCGCCGCAAGGCTGAGGTGCACGTAACCGATCGGCGTGCGGGTGCGGCCCGGGCCGGTGACACCGAACGCCTCGCCCGCGATCACCCGTGCCACTGCGCCGGGTGCCGGCTCCGCCCGCCGGACCCGTTCGGCGGTGAGGTCCTGGTAGGCGGGCGGCACCATCTTCTCCGCGGCCGGCAGGTTGACCCACAACTGCACCCCGTGGACACGGCCCCCCTCGGCGCGGAGACGAGCGCTGGGGCCCTCCTGGTGCAGCACGCCCCGACCCGCGGTCATCCACTGGGTGTCGCCCGGGCCGAGCAACCCGTGGTTCCCGAGGCTGTCGCGGTGCTCGATCTCGCCCTCGAGGAGGTAGGTGACGGTCTCGAAGCCCCGATGCGGGTGCTCCGACGTCCCGAG
This sequence comes from uncultured Actinomycetes bacterium, assembly GCA_903868545.1. Taxonomy (GTDB): domain Bacteria; phylum Actinomycetota; class Acidimicrobiia; order Acidimicrobiales; family Microtrichaceae; genus CAIPVR01. The sequence goes on along the minus strand of CAIPVR010000206.1, from coordinate 20,028 downwards.
CGCCTCACCCGGGGCATGGTCCACCGGGCCGAGGTGGTCGAGCAGCAGGAAGGGGTCGACCAGTTCGCGGCCCGGCACCGGGAACGGGCGGCGCACGACGAAGCCGTCACCCTCGACGGCCCGGAGTGCGGACAGCACCTCACGCACCCCACGCTCGGTCACGCGGTTCCCCAGACCACGACCTCGGCCCCGGTGGCGGCCACCACTCGGAGCGGCCCGGCGCCCGTGAGGCGCACGGCATCCCCCTCGGAGAGCGGACCATCGACCCCGTCGAGGGTGACGACGCCGCGGGCCATGAACAGGTGCACCCTCGGCTCGTCGGGGAGGTCGACAGCGTCGCCCGCGGCGAGCCGACCGACCCACATGGCCGCCCCGCGCTGGTGCAGGTGCACCGCCCCGTCGTGGCCGCGCCCGGACGCCACCGCGACCAGACCGCCCGCCGCCAACCGTTCGCCCACGTCCACCTGTTGGTAGCCCGGCGTGAGGCCCGTCGTGTCGGGCCGCACCCACATCTGCAGGAAGTGCACCGGATGGTCGGGATCGGGGTTCATCTCCGAGTGGCGGATCCCGGTGCCGGCGCTCATCCGCTGTGCCTCGCCGGGCCGGATCACCCCGTGGTGGCCCGCCGAGTCACGGTGCTCCAGGGCGCCCTCGAGCACCCAGGTCACGATCTCCATGTCGGCGTGGCCGTGGGTCCCGAAGCCGGCGCCCGGTGCCACCACGTCCTCGTTGAGCACCAGCAACAGGCCGTGACCGGTGTTCGCCGGATCGTGGTGGCCACCGAAACTGAACGAATGGCGGCTGTCCAGCCAGCCGAGCCGGGTGTGGAACCGGCTGTCCGCCGGCCGGACGTCGATCTCCACGGGGACGTCAGCCGGAGAACCGGACCTCGCCGTGGCCGGGCACGACCTCGCCGATGATGCGGGCGCGTTGACCGTGGGTGCGCAGCACGTCCACCGCGTGGGTGGCCGACGCGGCCGGCACCACCACCACCATGCCGATGCCGAGGTTGAAGACCCTGCGCATCTCGTCGGTGCTCACGTCGCCGATGCGCTGCAGCTCGGTGAACACCCGGGGCCACTCCCACGAGCCCGGGTCCACCAGCGCGTCGACCTTCCGCCCGAGTGACCGGTTCAGGTTGCCCGGCAGGCCACCGCCGGTGATGTGGGCCACCGCGTGCACCGGCACCGCCGCCTGCAGCGCCCGCACGGCCGGCGCGTAGATCACCGACGGCCGCAGCAGCTCCTCGGCCACCGTGGGGGCGTGCCCGTCGTCCCACGCGGGGTCGTCGAGCGACCGGCCGGCCACCTCGAAGAACAGCCGACGGGCGAGCGAGTAGCCGTTGGAGCGGAGCCCGGGCGAGGGCAGCCCGACCAAGAGGTCACCGGGGGCGACGCGGTCGCCGGTCAGCAGTGCGTCACGGTCGACCACGCCGACGGCGAAGCCGACCAGGTCGAACTCGCCGTCGGCCATCACGCCCGGGTGCTCGGCCATCTCGCCGCCCACCAACGCGCAGCCTGCCTGACGGCACCCTTCGGCGACGCCGCCGACGAGGTCCTTCACCATGTCGGGCTCGAGGCGGCCGATGGAGATGTAGTCGAGGAAGAACAGCGGTTCGGCACCCTGGCAGACCAGGTCGTCGACGCACATGGCCACGAGGTCGAGGCCGATGGTGGAGTACCGCCGCGCCGCGGCCGCCACGAGGGCCTTGGTGCCCACCCCGTCGGTGGTGGACACCAGCACCGGGTCGCGGTGACGGCCCGGATCGAACCGGAACAGGCCCCCGAACCCGCCGATGTCGCCGATCACCTCGGGCCGGAACGTGGAGCGCACGTCGGCCTTGATCCGCTCGACGGCCTCCTCGCCGGCCTCGATCGAGACGCCGGCCGCCTCGTAGGTCTCACCCACCGGTCGGTCCGCCCCCCCGGCCGGCCTGCGCCTGCTCCGAGGGCATGCCGCGCTCCCCCTCCGTCAGCAGGCGCAGCGGCGTCTCGGTCATGGGGCCCTGGCCGGACGGCGGCGGTGCACCGCCGTCGAGCACGCCCTTGCCGGCCTCGGCGGGGATGTCGACCGGGTACTCGCCGGTGAGACACGCGGTGCAGAAGCCGGCACCGGGTGCGGCCACCGCGTCGATCAGGCCGTCCAACGTGAGGTAGGCGAGCGTGTCGACCTTCAGGTAGTCGCGGATCTCCTCCACCTCGAGATTGGCGGCGAGGAGTTCGCCCCTCGTGCCGGTGTCCATCCCGTAGAAGCAGGGCCAGCGGTAGGGCGGCGAGCTCACCCGGAGGTGCACCTCGGCCGCGCCGGCCTCGCGCAGCATGGCCACCATCGCCTTGGTGGTGGTGCCCCGCACGATCGAGTCGTCCACGACCACCAGCCGGCGGCCCTCGATGTTCTCGCGCAGGGGGTTGAGCTTCATCCGCACGCCGAGGGCCCGCATCTCCTGGCTCGGGGCGATGAACGTCCGGCCGATGTAGCGGTTCTTCACGAGGCCGTGGCCGAACGGCACGCCGGAGCGCCGGGAGTAGCCCTCCGCCGCCGGGATGCCCGACTCCGGCACACCCATCACCAGGTCGGCCGGCACCGGCGCCTGGTCCGCCAGCTGTTCGCCCATCCGAACCCTGGCCTGGTGCACGTTGCGGCCGTAGAGCTGGCTGTCGGGCCGGGCGAAGTAGACGAACTCGAACAGGCACAGACGCGGGTCGGGGGTGGCCTCGGGGAACGGCCGCAGCGAACGAACGCCGTGGTCGTCGATGACCACCATCTCGCCGGGATCGAGCTCCCGCACGAAGTGGGCGCCCACCGTGTCGAGCGCAGGGGTCTCCGAGGCGAGCACCCAGCCGCCGTCGAGCTTGCCCAGGCACAGCGGACGGAAGCCGTGGGGGTCGCGCACGCCGATCACCCGGTGACGGTCCATGAGCACGAGCGAGAACGCCCCCTCGAACCCGGGCAGTACCCGCTCGAGCGCCCGGATCAGGGTGTCGTCGCCCGCACCGATCCGCTCGCACTCCTGGGCCAGCACCTCGGCCATCGCGTCGGTGTCGCTCGAGACGGTGCCGGGCAGCATCCCGGCCTCCTCCACGAGGGCGGCGGTGTTCACCAGGTTGCCGTTGTGGCCCAGCGTGAACTGCGTGTGCACCACGTCGCGGAACACGGGCTGGGAGTTCTTCCACATGCTCGAGCCGGTGGTGGAGTAGCGCGTGTGGCCGATCGCGAGGTCGCCGTCGAGGGCCGCCAGGGTGCGGTCGTCGAACACGTTGGACACCAGTCCCATGTCCTTGACCACCGTGATGTGCTCGCCGTCGGAACTGGCGATGCCCGCCGACTCCTGGCCCCGGTGCTGCAGCGCATAGATCCCGAGGTAGGCGAGGTGCGCCACGGGCGTGCCCGGCGCGTACACGGCGAACACACCGCACGCCTCCCGCGGCTTCGCGGCGTCGACGTCGAGGATCTCCCCGGGCCCGTCCCCCGGCGGTCCGCCGGAGCCGGACGGTGCTCCGTCCACGGGTGCGGGCCGGTGGGCCGGGGTCTCGCCGGAGGGGAGCGCCACGGCCCCATCGTGGCACACCCGCCCGGACCCCCGCGACCCCGGGTTCAGCCCTCGAGGACCCACGGCCCGCGGGGCAGGCGGTCGGGCCGGAAGCGGTCCAGCACGGTGGCCGCGTCGACCTCCTCACCGGGCACCGCGAGGCCCAGCGAGGCTGCCATCACGCCCAGGGTGGCCGCCGGCGACTCCCCGAGGGCGGCCCGGTCGGCGAGGGTCACCGCCCCGTGCCGCTTCGCGAGCCGGGCCCCGTCGGGGCCGAGCACCAACGGCACGTGCACGTACCCGGGCCGGGTCAGCCCGAGGAGGTCCTGCAGGAGGGCCTGTGTGGGTGTCGCGTGCCAGAGGTCGTCGCCGCGGACCACCTCGTCGACTCCTTGGTCGGCGTCGTCCACCACCACCGCGAGGTGGTACGCCACCACGCCGTCGGCCCGACGGAGCACCGGGTCGTCGTCCACGACCACCGCCGCGGTGCCCAGCCGCCGGTCCTCCACCACCACCCGGGTGCCGCCGGCCCGCAGACGCAGGGCGGGCAGGCGACCGTCGGCCCGCCGATCGGCCCGCTGTCGGGCCGTGAGGCCTCGGCAGGTGCCCGGGTACGCACCCTCGGCCGACGGCCCGTGGGGCGCGGCCGCCGCCTCCCGGATCTCGCGGCGCGAGCAGAAGCACTCGTAGGTGCGACCGGTCGCCACCAGACGGTCGAGGGCCTCCTCGTGCAACTCCCGTCGTTCGGACTGGCGCACCACCGGGCCGTCGTGGCCGAGGCCCAGCACCTCGAGGTCCGCGAGCTGGGACGATTCCGCGACGGGTGCCGCGCCGGTGGTGAGGTCCTCCATCCGCACGAGGAAACGGCCGCCCGCCGAACGCGCGAAGCACCACGCCAGCAACGCCGTCCGGAGGTTGCCCAGGTGCAGCGGGCCCGAGGGACTGGGGGCGAAGCGTCCGACGGTCAGGGGATGACCACCACCGAGAACGGCACCTTCACGGTGAGGTACTGGCCACCGGCCGAGTCCACCCGCAGCCGCTGGTCGTAGTAGCCGAGGCCGAGGAGCCCGGGTTCGCTGAACGAGGGCTGGGTGGTCCCCGCGTAGCAGTAGAAGCCGGTTCCGGTGACGGTGTCGGCGCAGCCGGGCAGGTTCACCTCCACCGGCGCGGTCCACGGTCCGGTGGGAGCGGTGGCCACCCGCACCTGGATGCGGTCGGTGAAGCCCGGCCAGGGGCTGTAGGCCATGACGTACACGCCCTGGGTGGCGTCGAACTTCACCGAGAAGCCCGGCAGCGGCGGGCTGGTGCCGTCGGGTCCCGGCGGCATGACGAGTTCGACCACGGACGCCGGGTTCGCCGACCAGTTGGAACCCCCGGCCCAGAACCGCCACGCCGACCGGTCGGCCAGACGGTCCGGCGCCACCCGGGCCACGCGGCACGGCCCGTACTGGTCCGGCAGGCCCCCGTCGGGAGGGAAGGCACAGGCGTAGGCGTAGGCGAGTCCGTCACCCGCCACCACCGCCGCCGTACCCCACTGCGGCTCGTCCGCCCCGAACAGCGTCTGGTTGACCACGGTCCCGGTCACCGGGAGATCCACCGGCGGCGCCGCCGGGTCGTAGACCCAGGTGGCCACGGACACACCCATCGGCACGATGCGCAGTGCCTCACCGAGGCACACGTTGCCCATCAGCACGTTCACCCGGTCGCGCGGGCCCTCGGCCACCACCACCGCCGACATCGGCCACATCGCCGACCGCGGTGCGTCGGCCGGGCACGCCGGGAAGCCGGGGCCGGGGCTGACGAACTGGACCGGTTGCGAGCCGGACGAACCGTCGCGGGTCGCGGTCAGCGCCCCGGGTGCGGCCCAGGCGGCCGTGTTGTTCACGAAGTACCGGAGCGACCCGTTCGCGTCCACCGCGGAGCTGTCGCCGAACAGCCACAGGAGCGAGCCGTCGCGGAGCGACACGCTCACGCCGGCGTCGCGGTCCACCCCCACGAGCGGATGCCCCGCCGGAGGACCCACGGGAGCGGTCCAGGCAGGTGAACCCGAGGTGCCCAACGACGGCACCGACCCGGCCGAGACCACCACCGTGCTGCACGGGAGCTGGCGGTCCCCGGTCAGGTAGGGGCCGGGCGGCGAGGCCACGTCGGCCACCACCACGCACAGCCGGGCGGGGCCCGCCCCGACGGGCACGACCGTGTCGAAGGTCCCGCCCGCGACCGGGGCGGAGCTGGACGCGCCACCCTGGACCGCCACCCGCACGGTGCCGACCGGCCCGTCCACGTCGGCCACCGACCCCCGCACCCGCACACCACCGACGACCGGCGTCACGGCGGTGACCGTGCCGGTGGGACGCCGGTCCTCCGGCGGCGCCTGGGCCACCACGTCCTGGCAACCGAGTTGCTGGTCCCGGCCGGCGTTGCGGTTGACCGCCGACACGCACACCCGGTGCCGCCCCGGGGTGGCGGGGAGGTCGAGGTCGAATCCCAGTTCGGCGGGGACACGCAGGAACGCGCCGAGCTCCGGCCGCACCACCTCGGCCCGTCGACGGTCCGAGGGCGCACCGTCCACGGTGGCGACCACCTCGACGGGGCCGGGGGCGTCGAGGTCGAGGGCCCAGCCGATCACGCGCACCCGGCCGGGCACCGGCGAGCCCATGGCCTCGACGTTGCCGACCGGGTCCACCCGTCGCACCTGCACGGTGGTGCAGCCGAGCAGCCGGTCCTGCCTGCCGGCACCCACGTTCTCCACCCACACGCAGATCTGGCGCGGGCCCGGCGCGAGGCCCGGGTAGCGGGTGTCGAAGCCGTGCGCGGTTCCGCGGCCGAGACCGGCGAGGTCGGGGCGCTCCAGGTCGGCGGAGAAGGTACGGGTCCGCTGCTCGGAGCTCATGGTGACCACCACCGGTGCAGTGGTGTCCGGATCGATCGCCCAACCCTGCACCCGGATGCCGTCGCCGTCGGCGAACACAGCCTCCAGCCGCCCGAACGGGGCCGTTCCCGTGGGATCCACCGCGTCGGGGGCCAGACAGCCGCTGAGCGCGGCGGCGCCCATCAGCACAGCGACGATCAGCAGCAACGGGCGCACCGGGCGCCCGGGTCGATGGTCCACGTACCTCTCCCGCGCACCGGCCGCCCCGCGGGGTCGGGGTCGGGCCGACCGGTTCAGGCTAACGGTGGGGAGGGCCGGTGAACAGGGCGGCGCTCACCCCTGGGTGGTGCCCGCGCCCAGGGCCCCGGGCAGCCGGTCGCGGTAGGCCGCCACGGCCTCCGACAGCGACACGTCGAACAGGTCCTTCACGACCATCCGGTCGCCGGCGGCGGCACCGATCCGGGAGTGCGGCACCCCGTGCGCCTCCAGCACGTCGAGCACGGGCCGCACCTGGTCGGCCCCCACGCAGAGCACGGCCCGGCCGGCCGACTCGGAGAAGAGGTGGGCATGGTCCGGGATGCGGGCGGCGGTGAACCCCACCCCCGAGGCGACCGCCATCTCCGCCAGGGCGAGTCCGACGCCACCCTGCGCGACGTCGTGGGCGCCCTGGACGAGGCCCGAGGCGACCAGCTCGCGCACCACTCCTGCGGTCGCCGCCACCGCCCCGAGGTCCACGGTCGGCAGGCTGCCCCGACCCCGGTGGCCACGGCGGGCGGCCCAGAGCGAGCCGTCGAGCTCGGCCACGGTGGCGCCCACCAGGAGCAGGCGGCCCCCGTCGACGAGCCGCACGCCCGGCGGCCGGTGGTCCAGCCGGTCCACCACGCCGAGCACGCCGATGATGGGCGTGGGGTCGATGTCGCGGCCGCGGGACTCGTTGTAGAGGCTGACATTGCCGCCGATGCACGGCACCTCGAAGGCCCGGAGGGCGTCGGTCAGGCCGTCGACGCTCTCGGAGAACTGCCACATCACCTCGGGGTGCTCGGGGTTCCCGAAGTTCATGCAGTTGACCATGGCCAGCGGACGGGCTCCCACGACGGCCAGGTTCATGACGGACTCCGCCACGGTCATCGCGCTCCCGGAACGGGGGTCCACAGCGCACCACAGGTGGTTCCCGTCCGTGGTGAGCGCGAGGCCCCGGCCGGTGTCGGCCCCGGTGGTGGGGTGCTTCAGGCGCAGGACCGCGGCGTCGCCGCCGGGACCCTCCACCGTGTTGAGGAACAGCATGTGGTCGTACTGCGACCACACCCAGGACGTGTCGCAGAGCATGTCGAGCAGGTCCGCACCGCAGTCCGCAGGCGCGGGCAGGGCGACGGCTCGGTCCGCCCGCCGGGCGGCCAGGTCGGCGGGCTCCGCCCGGGGACGGTCGTAGAGGGGGGCGTCCTCCTCCAGCGACTTCGCGGGAACGTCGGCCAGCGCCTCGCCCGCGGCGTCGACCACCCGCAGCCGACCCGACCCGGTGACGGTACCGATGACGGTGGCCCGCACCTCCCACCGCTCCGCGATGGCGAGCACCTCGTCGAGCCGCTCCGGTGTGACGATGGCGAGCATCCGCTCCTGGGACTCCGAGGTCATGACCTCGAACGGCTCCATGCCGGGCTGGCGCAGTGGCACGGCGTCCACCAGCACGTCCATCCCCGCGCCGCCCTTTGCGGCGGTCTCCGATGTGGCACACGTGATGCCGGCGCCGCCGAGGTCCTGGACCCCCACCGCGAGGTCGCGGTCGAGCAGCTCGAGGCACGCCTCGATCAGCCGCTTCTCCTCGTACGGGTCGCCCACCTGCACGCTGGGCCGCTTGTCGGCGTCGGTCTCGTCGTCGGAGAAGCCGGCCGACGCCAGCACCGACACCCCACCGATGCCGTCGCGCCCGGTGGTGGACCCGAGCAGGACGGCGAGGTTGCCCACGCCCTCGGCCCGGCCCAGCACGAGGCGCTCCGTGGGCATCACCCCGAGGCACAGCACGTTCACGAGCGGGTTGTCGGCGTAGGTCTCGTCGAAGACGGTCTCACCGCCCACGGTGGGCACACCCACCGAGTTCCCGTAGCCGGAGATGCCCGACACCACGCCCTCCGCCACCCAGCGGGCCCGGGCCTCGTCGAGCGGGCCGAACCGCAGCGGGTCCATCACCGCGATCGGTCGGGCACCCATCGAGAAGATGTCGCGGAGGATCCCCCCCACGCCGGTGGCCGCGCCCTGGTAGGGCTCGATCGCCGAGGGGTGGTTGTGGCTCTCGATCCGCAGGGCGGCGGCGATCCCGTCGCCCACGTCCACCACGCCGGCGCCCTCACCCGGGCCCACCAGTACCCACGGCGCCTCGGTCGGGAAGCGGCGGAGGTGGATCCGGCTGCTCTTGTAGGAGCAGTGCTCCGACCACATCACCGAGTACATGGCGAGCTCGAGGTGGTTGGGGTGGCGACCGAGGATCCCGCAGATCCGGCCGTACTCGTCGTCGGTCAGACCGAGCGCCCGGTGGGTGTCGTCCGGCGGGGCCGTGTCGGACGGGGTGCTGTCGGGCAGTGCCGTTCCGGCGTCGGGGTCGACCATGGCCCGGACGCTAGTGGCTCGCCGTCGGGCGTCCGACCGCCCGTCCCGCCGCCGGTCCGGAAACAATGGGCCCACACGAGAAAGGTTGTTTCGCGGCCCCGGAACGGTGTGGAATGAGTTCCATGCCCAAGCGCGGACCGAAGGAAATCACCCCCGAACACAAGGCCGCCATGGCAGCCGGACGGACCGAGAGCCGGGCGGTGAAGAACTACCTCGAGGCACTCGACCAGCATCGGCCGAAGCGGGGCCGGAAGCGCACCCCCGAGTCCATCGACACCCGCTTGGACCGGATCGACGCCGAACTCGCCGATGCCGACGCGATGAAGCGGCTGTCGCTGATCCAGGAGCGCCTCGACCTGCTCGCCGAGAAGGGCCGGCTCACCGAGGAGGTGGACCTGTCCGAACTCGAGGCCGCGTTCGTGGCATCCGCCAAGGCCTACGGGGAACGGAAGGGCATCTCCTACGCCGCCTGGCGCGAGGTGGGAGTGCCCGCCGCCGTGCTCAAGGCCGCCGGGGTCGGCCGCGGGGCGCGCTGAGCGCAGGTCCCGCCGGACTGCCGCCTCAGGCGGCCAGGAACGACCGCAACAGCACGCGGCCGTCGTCCGAGCCGAGCAACTCGCTGATGGCCCGTTCCGGGTGCGGCATCAGGCCCACCACGTTGCGGCCCTCGTTGCAGATGCCCGCGATGTCGTCGACCGACCCGTTCGGGTTGTCCACGTAGCGGAGCACCACGCGGTCCTGGTCGCGCAGCTCGGCGAGCGTCCCGGGCGAGCAGGTGTAGTTCCCCTCGAAGTGGTTGATCGGGATCCGCAGCAACTGACCCTCCGCGGCGCCGGAGGTGAGCACCGAGTCGCTGCTGTCCACCCGCAGGTCCACCATCCCGCAGCGGAACTTGAGCCCGGCGTTCTTCTGCAGCGCCCCCGGGAGCAGGTGCGCCTCGGTGAGCACCTGGAAGCCGTTGCAGATCCCCACCACCGGGCCGCCGTCGGCGGCGAACGCGGCGACCGCCTCCATCACCGGCGAGAAGCGGGCGATGGCGCCGGGCCGCAGGTAGTCGCCGTGGGCGAACCCGCCGGCCACCACCACGGCGTCCGCCGCCCCGAGCGAGGTGGCGTCGTGGAAGACGATCTCGGCGGTGGCACCCTCCGCGGTGACGGCCTCCACCACGTCGAACTCGCAGTTCGTGCCGGGGAAGCGGATCACCGCCACGTGGCGGGCCATCAGGCCACCGCGGCCGCGGTCAGCGTGACCACCGAGTCCTCGATCACCGGGTTGGTGAGGAACCGGTGGCAGAGGTCGTCCACGAGCGACCGGGCGGCGGCCTCGTCGGCCGCCTCGACGGTGAACCGGATGCTCTTGCCCACCTGCACACCGCCCACCCCGTCGAACCCCAGCGCGGGCAGCGCCCGTTCGATGGTGGCGCCCTGCGGGTCGGCGATGCCCGGGCGGAGGCGGACTTCCACGACGGCGTCGAAGGTCATGCCTCCAACTCTCCCACACCCGCCGCGGCCCCCCGGCCGGACCGCTCACCCACCCGGCCACTCCCGCAGGGACCGTCCGCAGATCCGTTCGTACGCCGCGACGTAGCGGTCCCGGGTGGCAGCCACCACCTCGTCGGGCAACCGTGGCGGCGGTGGGGTCTTGTCCCAGTCGAGGGTCTCGAGGAAGTCCCGCACCGGCTGCTTGTCGAAGCCCTGCGGGGTGGCCCCCGGGGCCCAGTCGCCGGCGAGCCAGTACCGCGACGAGTCGGGCGTGAGCACCTCGTCGGCCACCACCAGTTCGGTCCCACCGTCGCCGTCGGGCACCAGGCCGAGTTCGAACTTGGTGTCGGCCAGGAGGAACCCCGCGGCCTCGGCCCGTTCCGAGGCGCGGGCGAACATGGCCAGGCTCACCGCCCTCGCCCGCTCGGCGAGTTCCCCGCCCACGAGCTCGACCGCCCGGTCGAAGGTGATGTTCTCGTCGTGGTCGCCCACCGCCGCTTTGGTGGAAGGGGTGAAGAGCGGTTCGGGCAGGCGGTCGGCCTCCACCAACCCCGGCGGCGCCGCCATGCCGTGGATGGTGCCGGCGGAGCGGTACTCCTTCCACGCGGAGCCGGCGACGTGGGCGCGCACGATGCACTCGATGGGCAACATGTCGGCCCGCCGGCACAGCATCACCCGGCCGGCCAGCTCCGGGCGCTGCGCCCCGGCCGGCAGGTCGGCGAGATCGGCCGACAGGAGGTGGTTCCCGATCACGTCGGCCAGCTCCGCGAACCAGTGCACCGACATCGCGGTGAGCACCCGGCCCTTGTCGGGCACCGGCTCGTCCATCACCACGTCGAAGGCCGACAGCCGGTCCGAGGCGACCATGAGCAGCCGGTCGGAGCCGGCGTCGAACAGGTCACGGACCTTCCCCCGGTGCAGGTGCGGGAGGCCGAGGTCGGGCACGTCGCGGACGGTGGCCATCAGAGGATCTCCTCACCGGTGTAGGCCGCGGCGGCGGGGTACCGGCCGGCCAGTTCGTCCACCCGGGCCACGAACGCCGCGACCTGCGCGTCGGCGTTGCCCACGAACCCCATCGGGTCGCCCATCGCCGCGGCCAGCGCGTCGCCGTCGAGGCCGAGGCGCCGGTCGGCGGCGAGCCGCTCGAGCAGGTCGTTGCCCTCGCTGCCCTGCTCCCGCATGGCCAGTGCCACGGCCACGGCGTGCTCCTTGATCACCTCGTGGGCCTCCTCCCGCCCCACGCCGGCGCGGACCGCGGCCATGAGCACCTTGGTGGTGGCGAGGAACGGCAGGTAGCGGCGCAGCTCCCGTTCGATCACCGCCGGGTAGGCCCCGAAGCCGCCCAGCACGTCGAGCAGGGTCTGGAACGCCCCGTCCGCGGCGAAGCACGCGTCGGGGAGCAGCACCCGTCGCACGACGGAGCAGCTCACGTCCCCCTCGTTCCACTGCTCACCGGCGAGCCCGGCGGCCATCGTCAGGTGGCCGTTGAGGATCACCCGGAACCCGTTGATCCGCTCGCAGCTGCGGGCATTCATCTTGTGCGGCATGGCCGACGAACCGACCTGACCCTCCCGGAAGCCCTCCGTGACGAGCTCGTTGCCGGCCATGAGGCGCAGCGTGGTGGCCAGTGAGCTCGGGCCGTCGACCAGCTGCACCAACGCGGCCACCACGTCGAGGTCGAGCGAGCGCGGGTACACCTGACCCACGTTGTCGAGCACCGTGGCGAACCCGAGGTGCTCCGCCACCCGGGCCTCGAGACGGGCCATCGCGACCGGGTCGCCGTCGAGCAGGTCGAGCTGGTCCTGCTGGGTGCCAACCGGCCCCTTGAGCCCGCGCAGGGGGTAGCGGGCCAGCAGGTCCTCGAGGCGGGCCAGCGCCTGCAGGAGCTCCTCCCCCGCGTTGGCGAACCGCTTGCCGAGGGTGGTGGCCTGGGCGGCCACGTTGTGGCTCCGTCCCACGATCACGGTGCCCGAGTGCTCCGCCGCCCTGCCGGCCAGCGCCACGAGCGCGGCCACGGCCCGGTCGCGCAGCAGTTCGAGGGCGAGACGCACCTGCAGCTGCTCGACGTTCTCGGTCAGGTCGCGGCTGGTCATGCCCTTGTGCGCGTGCTGGTGGCCGGCGAGGTCGGAGAACTCCTCGATCCGGGCCTTCACGTCGTGACGGGTCACCCGCTCGCGGGCCGCGATCGACGCCAGGTCGACCCGGTCGACCACCGCCTCGTACGCAGCGATCGCCTCCTGCGGTACGTCCACCCCCAGCTCCCGTTGTGCCCGGAGCACCGCGATCCACAGCCGGCGCTCCAGCTGCACCTTGTGGGTGGGCGACCACAGCTCGGCCATCTCGGCGCTGGCGTACCGGGTGGCGAGGACGTTGGGCACGGAGGGCGCCGCGCCGGGCGCTGCGGGTACGTCGTCAGTCACCGGGACATTCTCGCAGGCCCGACGATCCGCTCCCGACCCGGAGACGGGCCGGACGGATCATCAAGGGAGGCTCCAGCCCTGCCGATGGATCGGACGGAGCCGATCGAGGAGCGAGGGTCCGATGGCCTCCTGCGTGCGACATCCCATGGCGGTGGCCGAGTACGTGTGCGGGTCCTGCGGCCACGACCACTGTGCCGAGTGCGTGGTGTTCCCGAAGGGGCACGGCCGGCCACCTCTGTGCATCCCGTGCGCGTTGGAGGCCGGCGGCGTCCGGTCGGCCGGGACGGCCCGGCCGACGAGGATGAGCCGGCGGGAGGTGCGGCGGCGGCTCAAGGAGAACGAGGCCGCCCGACGGGCCCGGGAGGAGAAGGTGCCCGAGCCGGTGGCGAGCACCGTCGGGGCGGCCGGCGACGAGGGCGGCGAGTGGTGGGGCGACTTCGACCGCCTGCCCGACAGCTGGCGCCAGACCTACTGAACCGCCGCCCGACCCGCTCAGCGCGGGAGCCCGGCGTCCTGCTCGGCCGCGTAGCGCTCCAGGCCGGCCTGGTGCTCGGCGATGCGGACCGCGAGCGCCTCGTCGCCGAGGGAGAGGATGCGCACCGCGAGCAGCCCTGCGTTCTGGGCACCACCGATCGCCATGGTGGCCACCGGCACGCCGCCGGGCATCTGCACGATGGAGTGGAGCGAGTCGACCCCGCCGAGGTGCCGGGTGGGGACGGGCACTCCGATCACCGGCAGCGTGGTGAGCGACGCCACCATCCCCGGGAGGTGGGCGGCACCGCCTGCGCCGGCGATGATCACCCGCAGCCCGGCATCGCGGGCGGCGGTCGCGTAGTCCACCATCCGGCGAGGGCTGCGGTGGGCGGACACCACCCGCACCTCGTGGGGCACCCCGAACTCCTCGAGCACGTCGGCCGCGGGTCGCATCACCTCGAGGTCCGACGAGCTGCCCATGATCACGCCCACGAGTGGTGCACCGGTCATGGGGTCGATCCTCCCACGCCGGCCAGCAGGTCGGCGGCCTCACGGGCCCGCGCCCGCACCGCCCCGCGTTCCGCGCCGAGCACCGTGACGTGGCCGATCTTGCGGCCCGGACGCGACGTCTTTCCGTAGAGATGGAGGTGGGCCTCCGGCACGTTCGCCAGCGCGGCGGCCTGACGATCGCGCGGGTCGCCGGCGTCGCCGCCCACCACGTTGACCATCACCGCGACCGGCGCGGTCGGGTGGGTGGGACCGAGCGGCCAGTCGAGCACCGCCCGCAGGTGCTGCTCGAACTGCGACGTGGCGCACCCCTCGATGGTGAGGTGGCCGGAGTTGTGCACGCGCGGCGCGATCTCGTTGACCAGCACCTCGGGACCCGTCGCACCGGCCACCACGAAGAGTTCCACCGCCAGCACCCCGACGGCCCCGGTCACCTCGGCCACCTGCGCCCCCACCTCGGCGGCCCGGTCGGCGACGGACGCGTCCACCGGGGCGGGCAGGACCACCTCGTCGCACATCCCGTCCACCTGCACCGTCTCGAGCACGGGCCACGTCGCCACCTCACCCGAGGGGCGCCGGGCCGCGAGCACGGCCACCTCACCGAGGAGGTCCAGGCGGGGCTCGAGGACGAGCGGCGCGCCCGACCACCCGGTCACGAACCCACCGACCGAGGCGGCGTCGAGCATCCAGACCCCGCGGCCGTCGTAGCCGCCGCGGCTGGCCTTGACGACCACCCGGCCGCCGTGCCGTTCGGCGAACGCCCCGGCCGCGTCCGCGTCCGCCGCGGGGTCGGTGCCGTCGAGCACGACGAAGTCGGGGACGGGCAGTCCGGCCGCGGCGAACTCGCGCCGCTGGTGGGCCTTGTCGCTGAAGCGCAGCGTGCGCAGTGACGGGCGCACGGCCACCCCGGCCGCCTCGAGCTCCTCGAGCACGCCGTGGTCCACGTTCTCGTGGTCGAAGGTGACCACGTCGACGGAGGCGGCGAGGGACCGCACCGCAGCGGGGTCGTCGGCCCGGCCCACCACCACGTCGGGCACCACCTCGGCGGCGCCCTCGTCCGACGGCGCCGCGAGCACCCGCAGGTGCACCCCCATCGGGGTGGCGGCCTCGGCGAGCATGCGGGCGAGCTGACCGCCACCGACCACCCCCACCACGGGACCGGTCGTGCCGGCCACGGCCGCGTCCGGCGTCACCCCGGCCCGCCCCGGCCGTCCGAGGCGGCGGCCGCGATGTCGGTGCGGTACTGCACCCCCGGCCAGGTGATGGCCGAGGCGGCCCGGTAGGCCCGTTCGCGGGCCTCGGCGAGGGTGGCACCGCGGCCGCAGACGTCGAGCACGCGGCCGCCCGAGGTGACGAGTCCGCCGTCGGGTCCGGCGGCCACCCCGGCGCAGTAGACCTCGACCCCCTCCATGGCGGCGGCGGCCTCGAGGCCCTCGATCCGGTCGCCGGTGCGGGGCGAGGCGGGGTACCCCTCGGCGGCGAGGATGACCGTCACGTGCGCCTCGTCCGTGAACGTGGGGACCTGCTCGATCCGGCCCGCGGCGGCCTGGGCCAGCAGTTCGGCGAGGTCGGAGGTGAGGCGCGGCAGCACCACCTGGGTCTCCGGGTCGCCGAAGCGGACGTTGAACTCGATGAGGCGCGGTCCGGCGGAGGTGAACATCAGGCCGGCGTACAGCACGCCGCGGTAGTCGATGCCGCGGCGACGCAGTTCGGCGAGGGTGGGGTCGACGAACCGGTCCAGCACGTCGGCCACCATCGCGTCGTCCACGAACGGCACGGGCGAGTAGGCGCCCATGCCACCGGTGTTCGGACCGAGGTCGCCGTCGGCGGCCCGCTTGAAGTCCTGGGCCGGGGCCAGCGCCACCGACCGCGTCCCGTCGCAGACCGCGAGCACCGAGAGCTCGGGGCCCACCAGGCCCTCCTCGATCACCAGCCGCTTCCCGGCGTCACCGAACGCGGCGCCGGAGAGGTAGTCCTCCACCCCGTTGCGGGCCTCGGTGAGCGACCCGGTCACCAGCACGCCCTTCCCGGCGGCGAGTCCGTCGGTCTTCACCACGAAGGGCGGGGTGCACGTGTCGAGGTACGCGAGGGCCGGGGCAACCTCGGTGAACGTGGCGTGGGCCGCCGTGGGCACACCCGCCGCGCTCACCACCTCCTTCATCCACGCCTTGGAACCCTCGAGACGGGCGCCGTCGGCGCCGGGTCCGAACACGGGCCGGCCCGCGTCGCGCAGGCGGTCGGCGAGCCCGTCGACCAATGGCGCCTCGGGGCCGATCACGTGGAGGTCCGCGTCCACCTCCTCGGGCGGCGTGGTCACCGAACCCGGGATGCCCGGATTGCCGGGGGTGACGACCACGTCCGCCGTTCGCGACAGCACATCGGCCAGCGCGTGCTCCCGTCCACCGCCTCCGACCACACAGACCTTCACGGCCGAAGTTCTACCGCACCACCGCGCCGCACCACCCCGCCGCAGCGGCCGACGGACCGGGTGGTCAGGTGTAGGCGGCCGGGTCGAGCCGGAACACCGGCGCGTCGCCGGCGACCAGACGCCGGAGCTGGTCGCCCACGAGGCCGAACGCGTTGGGGAGGAAGTTCTCGGTGGCACCCCCGACGTGCGGGGTGAGCACGAGGTTCGGCGCCGACCACAGTTCGTGACCGGGGGGCAGGGGCTCCGGGTCGGTGACGTCGAGCGCGGCGTGCAGGCGGCCGCTGCGCAGCTCGGCCACCAGGTCCCCGGTGACCACCACGGGCCCGCGGGCCAGGTTCACCACGAGCGCACCGTCGGGCAGGCGGGCGAGCAGCCCTGCGTCCACGAGGCCGCGGGTCCCCTCGGTGAGCGCAGTGGCGAGCACGAGGACCCGGGCGCGTCCCGCCAGTTCGGCGAGGCGCTCCACCGGCTCCACCCCCGGCCGGGCCGTCCGGGCGACCACCGTGACCCGGGCGTCGCAGGCCTCCAGCATCCGCACCACCGCCCGGCCGATGGCCCCGGCACCGACCACCACCACCTCGGTGTGCCGCAGGGTGGGGGTGGCCGCCGGCCGCCACTCCCCCGCCCGCTGCACCTCGGCGAAACGGGGCAGCCGGCGCAGGTGCGAGAGCGTGACGGCGAGGGCCCACTCGGCCACCTCCACCGCGTTGACGTCACCGGTGTTGCACAGCGCCACGCCGTCGGGCACCGCGGCCGCGATCCAGTCGACCCCGGCGTTCAGCATCTGCACGAGGCGGAGGCGGGGCAGGTGCGGCAGCGCACGGACCACCGCGTCCTTGGGCCACCACGGGGGAACCAGCACCTCCACCTCGTCGGCGCGGCCGGGCAGGGGGTCCTTGCCGTCCCACAGGGCGAGCTCCACCTCCGCGGGCAACTCCCCGAGGTAGCGCTCGGCGTCGGCGAAGGGCAGCCAGACGAGCACGCGGACCTCCCCCGACCGGAGGCTCAGGACCGGGCGTCGGAGAAGTGGACGAACTGCTCGCGGCCGGGCCCCACACCCACGTAGGTGATGGGCACGCCCACCTGCTGCTCGAGGAACTCGAGGTAGGCCACCGCCTCGGGCGGCAGCTGGTGCCGTTCGGTGACCGACGTGAGGTCCGCACCCCAGCCGGGCAGTTCCTCGTACACCGGCCGGGCCGCGTGCAGGTCCGACTGGTGGTACGGGAGGTGGTCGTGGCGGGTGCCGTCCACGTCGTAGGCCACGCACACCTTCAGCGTGTCGAGGGTGTCGAGGATGTCGAGCTTGGTGATGGCCAGTTCCGACAGCGAGTTGAGCCGCACCGCCTGGCGCAGCATCACGGCGTCGAACCAGCCCGGCCGACGGCGGCGCCCGGTGTTGGTGCCGAACTCGCGTCCGCGCTCGACCAGCGTGTCGCCCACCTCGTCGAAGAGCTCGGTGGGGAACGGACCGGCCCCCACCCGGGTGACGTAGGCCTTCGCGATGCCCACGACCCGGGAGATCGACCTGGGCCCCACGCCGGCACCGATGCAGGCGCCGCCGGCCACCGGGTTGGAGGAGGTCACGAACGGGTAGGTGCCGTGGTCGAGGTCGAGGAAGGTGGCCTGTGCGCCCTCGAAGAGCACCTGCTGGCCGGCCTCCAGCGCGTCGTGCACGAGGCCGACCGTGTCGGCGATGTGCGGCTGCAGCCGCGGGACCACCTCGTCGAGCACGCGGGTGGCCAGCTCGTCGGGGTCCTCCGGCAGCCGGTTGTAGACCTTGGCGAAGACCTTGTTCTTGTCGGCCAGCACCGCCTCGAGCTTCTGCCGGAAGATCTTGGGGTCGAGCAGGTCCTGCACGCGGATGCCCACCCGCATGGCCTTGTCGGCGTAGCTCGGCCCGATCCCCCGCTTGGTGGTGCCCAGCTTGTTCTTCCCCAGGTAGCGCTCGGTGAGCCGGTCGAGCTCCTGGTGGTACGGGAGGATCAGGTGGGCGTTGCCCGACACCCGGAGCCGGGAGCAGTCCACGCCCTTCGCCTCGAGCGTGTCGATCTCGCTCAGCAGCACGAAGGGGTCGACGACCACGCCGTTGCCGATGACCGGGGTGATGTGGTCGTAGAGCACGCCCGAGGGCACGAGCTGGAGGGCGAAGGACTCGCCGTCCACCACCAGGGTGTGGCCGGCGTTGTGGCCGCCCTGGTAGCGGACCACCAACTGCATCTCCTTGGCGATGAGGTCGGTGAGTTTGCCCTTGCCCTCATCACCCCACTGGGTGCCCACCACCACGGTTGCCGGCACGCCGCTCTCCTCGGTCGTCTCTGGGGAACGTGAAAGGGTAGCCGCCCGCCGTGCGGCCACCGCCACCGTGGCGCCGCGGGCCCCGCCGCGGGCCGGTCCGGCCCCGTCAGCCGGCCGGTTCGGGTTCCGGTGGCCCGACGAGGGCCGCCGGGAGGCGCAGCGAACCGAGCCGGTCGGCCGCCCGACCCTCCGCCAGCCAACGGGCGGCGAGCACGAGGCAGAACGGGATGCCGATCCAGAACAGCCGCGGCGACGTCTTCACCGTGATGAACGCCCAGAAGTTGATCCCCAGGGCGATCACCACCCCGACCACGGCCCAGTCCACGAGTCCGGCGAACCAACCCTCGGCCCGGGCCCGCACCCGGTACCCGAGGAAGGCCAGCACCACGTAGGGGGCGGCGCCGAGGAGCAGGGCGAGCAGACCGAACGGGTTGCCCATGTTCCAGCCCAGGGAGCTGAGGTTCGGGGTGACCGGCCAGGCCGCGTCCGGTGCCGGGAGGGCGCCGCGCCAGAAGGCCACGCCCACCACGAAGCACACGGCGGCCGTGACCGCCGGGGCCGCCGCGGCGACGAGGGTCCGGCGGCCGGCCCGGTACTCCTGGAAGGCCCAGACGAGCACCACCGGGACCAGGATCCCGACGGTCTCCTTGATCGGGTAGCCGAGCAGGAGGATCGGACACAGCAGCCACGGACGCCGGAGCGCCAGGAGGTAGGCACCGAGAGCGACAAGGGCCACCACGGTGGCGTCCACGAGGATGGCCGCGCCGAAGAACAGCACGTTCCAACTCACGGCGAAGAGCGCGCCGCACGCGAGCACCACGCGGGGCCGGTGGCCGAGGGCCCGCAGCGTGAGCAGCAGGAACCACAGCGCGAGCAGTGTCCCCGACAGGTTCACCAACGACAGCGACACGCCCTCCTCGAACGGGAGCCAGTGCGCGATCCACGAGGTGCCGGAGCGGAAGGTGAACGGGTCGTACAGGCACACGACCTGCAGGTCGGCCCTCGGGGTGCCCCGGTAGTACTTCACGAGCGCCATGTACTGCATCTCGTCGACCACCACCGGGCCGACCACCCGACCCGACTCGGTGGTGTACGGCTCGATGATCTCCGTGCAGCTGTCCGAGACGACCTTGACGTCGCGCTCGGGGCTCCGGGACAGCGGGATGCCGGTCCAGTCGTAGCGGGCGAACAGCAGCGACCCGAGCACCAGCACCACGAGGCTGAGGAGCAGTCCGATCCGCGTGAGCTGCGCTCCGGTGGTGCGCACGGGCGGCCGGTCGTCGACCGGCGACCCCGGCGGCGACGAGTCCCTCACCGGTGCTCCGTCACAGACATCGGCCGTCACTGTACCGGTGGCCCCCGCCGGAACGGCTGAGGCCGGCGGTGCCCCCGGAACGCGGATCGGGCGGCGGTCCCGGGGC
>CAIPVR010000205.1 GCA_903868545.1 uncultured Actinomycetes bacterium | reverse complement strand
CGGGGCAGTGGCTCCACCCTTGCGGGCCCGGGAGGCCTCGAGCGCGGCCCGGGCCTGCGCAGCGCCCTCGCCGGCCGGGACCTCGGCCCCCGTGGCGGCGGGCGCATCCCTCCCCTCAGCCGCAGCCGCCGGCTCGGCAGGTTCCGCGGCGCGGGCACGTGGCGCCGCCGGGGTGGTGTCGAGCGGTGACCCTGGGGCGGGCGCTGATGCCGGCGCTGCCGAGGGTGACGCCCCCGACGACGCGACCGCCGCCTCCAGCCGCTCGATGCGCTCCACCAGTTCGTCCACCGAGCCGGCCGCCGGGCGGGTGAGTTGCACCAGCGCCACCTCCAACGGCACCCGGGGATCCGCCGCGTTGCGCATGTCGACGATGCAGGAACCGACCCGCTCCACGGCACGGGTGAGCAGCGGAGTGCCGAGCCGGTCGGCCCAGCCCTGGAGGGCGGCCCGGTCGGCGGCCACCAGCTGGCCCACCTCCACGCCGAGCGACAGCAGGAACGCAGTGCGCAGCGAGGCCAGGAACGACTCGGCGAGCACCCGTGGGTCGCGTCCCTGCGAGAGTGCGTCGGCCACGGCGGTGACCGCCGCGCCCGGGTCGGCCGCCGCCAGCGCGGCGAACAACGCCTCCACCGGCTCCGCCCGGTCGACCACGCCGCCGGCGGCCACCACCTGGTCGAGCGCGGAGAGCGTGTCGCGGGCCGATCCGCGTCCGGCGCGCACCACGTGGGCCACGGCCGCGTCGTCGACCTCGAGGCCGGCATCGGCCGCGATCCAGCGCACGTAGTCCTCGAGCTCCGCGGCCGACAGCAACTGGAAGTCGAAGTGCTGGGTGCGGCTGCGGATGGTGGGCAGCACCTTCTGCGGATCGGTGGTGGCGAGCACGAACACCACGCCCGCGGGCGGCTCCTCGAGCGTCTTCAGCAGTGCGTTCGACGCCCCGGGCGAGAGCATGTGGACCTCGTCGAGGATGTACACCTTGGTGCGCCCCGGGGAGCCCACGCTCGTGCGGGCGACCAGCTCGCGCATGGCGTCCACACCGTTGTGGGACGCCGCGTCGAGCTCGAAGAGGTCGAAGCTGGACCCCGCCTCCATCGCGATGCACGAGTCGCACTCGCAGCACGGCTCGCCGTCGCGGAGGTCCTCGCAGTTGAGCGCCTTGGCCAGGATGCGGGCGGTGGACGTCTTGCCCGTGCCGCGCGGACCGGAGAACAGGTAGGCGTGGCCCTCCGTGCCGGAGCGCACGGCATTGCGCAGCGCCGTGACCACGTGGTCCTGACCCCGCACCTGCCCGAAGGTCCGGGGCCGGTAGCGGCGGTACAGGGACTGGGTGGCCACGGGCGGACTCTACCGCCGACCACCGACCGGCTCTCCCGTGACACCCCTCCGGCACCGCGGTGGCGGGGCCGCCGGGGAGGGAGGTTCCGTGCACTCGGGAGGCGGCCAGGCGATCTGCGGCACACCCCAGGTTCCGCTGAGAGCTGCTGCCTCCCGGCCCTGACTCGTTTCACGGGCTGGAGTCGCACAGGACCCGGCCGCCACCTGAGTGCACGAGGTGTGCTCAGGATATCGTCCGCCCCGGAGACGTGCGAGAGCGGCCGAATCGGCACGCTTGGAAAGCGTGTGTGGGGAAACTCACCGTGGGTTCGAATCCCACCGTCTCCGCCGCCGACGGCCCACCCCCCGGGGTGGGCCGTCCCGCGTGCGGGGTACGGTCGGTCGATGGCGCACACCCTCGCCCCCGAACCCGACCACGAGCGGTGGATGCGCGCCGCGCTGGCCGAGGCCACCGCGGCCGGGGCGGTGGGCGACGTCCCCATCGGCGCGGTGGTCGTGCACCTCGGCGCCGGCGAGGGGCCCGGACGGGTGATCGCGTCACGCCACAACGAGCGCGAGGCCGCCCACGACCCGACCGCGCACGCCGAGGTGCTGGCCCTGCGCGACGCGGCCGCGCACCTGGGCCGGTGGCGGCTCGACGACTGCCTTCTCGTGGTGACGCTGGAACCCTGCCCGATGTGCGCGGGGGCGGCCTGGGCGGCGCGGATCGGCGGCGTGGTGAGCGGCGCGGCGAACATGGACGCCGGAGCGCTCGGCAGCCTCTACCACCTGGGCCAGGACCCCCGGCTCAACCACGAGTTCCCGGTCCGCGCCGGCGTGCTGGCCGACGAGTCCGCGGAGCTCCTCCGGGCGTTCTTCGCGGAGCGCCGCTGAACCTGCATGCTGTGGGCATGACCAGCGCATCGAGGATCGTCGCCGACGGGTTCTGCTTCACCGAGGACCCCCGGTGGCACGACGACCGCCTGTGGTTCAGCGACTTCTACGGCCACCGGGTCCACTCCGTCGGCGTCGACGGCGACGTGCGGACGGAGGTGGAACTCGACGACCAACCGTCCGGACTGGGGTGGCTCCCCGACGGCCGCCTGCTCGTCGTCGCGATGACCTCCCGCCGGGTGCTGCGCCGCGAGGCCGACGGCTCGCTCGTCGTCCACGCGGAACTCGGCGACCTGGCCACGTGGTGGTGCAACGACATGCTCGTCGACCCGCAGGGCCGCGCCTACGTGGGCCACTTCGGCTTCGACCTCGACGCGTTCGTGGCCGAGCACGGCGAGGCGGCAGTGCTGGGCGACGGCATCACCACCGCCCACGTGGTGCTGGTGCAGCCCGACGGCACGGCCGAGGTGGCCGCCGACGGGATGCGCTTCCCGAACGGCACGGTGCTCACCGACGGCGGCGCCACGCTGGTGGTGGCCGAGACGCTCGGACTCCGGCTCACCGCGTTCGACGTGGACCCCACGGACGGCCGCCTGTCGAACCGGCGCGTGTGGGCCGACCTCTCCGCCGAACTGGTGCCCCCCGACGGCATCTGCCTCGACGCGGACGACGCGATCTGGGTGGCCAACGCGATGGGGAACACCTGCGTGCGGGTCCGCGAGGGCGGCGAGGTGACCGACCGGGTGGAGTTCTCCCAGCGCGTGTTCGCCTGCAACCTGGGCGGCCCCGACGGAAGGACCCTGTTCGCCTGCACGGCTCCCGACTCCGACGCGGCGACCCGCACGACGGAGCGCACGGCACGCGTCGAGGCGGCGGCGGTGACGGTCCCCGGCGCCGGCTCACCCTGACCGCGACGCCACCCGCCGGGCGCCGCTCCCCGGTCGGTGGCGGGTCGTCGACCGGATCGGGTGTGTGGTGGCCGAACGCCCACGGCTAACGTCGTCGACGGAGAGTTGCCAGAGCGGACGAATGGGACGGTCTCGAAAACCGTTGAGGTCGCAAGGCCTCCGAGGGTTCGAATCCCTCACTCTCCGCCAGCCAGGGGGTGGGAGCGAACATCCGCTCCCACCCGGAGCGAAGGTCGGGCCCCCTTCCGAGGGGGCCCGATTCGCGTGGTGGTGAATTGGCCCGCCGAGTTGGGGTGGCCGCTCACGGGTTGGACGGGAAGATTCCGTTGGTGCAGGGAGAGTGGGTCAGGCCATTCGGTGCGGTGCCCTGGAGGTTCAGCAGAACCGACGAGGTTGCGGGGACGTCGCTCCCTAGCACGAGAACCACGGGTAGAAGGTGAGGTACGCGGGGTTCGAGGTTCCTCCGGGCGATGTCACCGTGATCGGGTAGGTCGAGTTGTGCCCGTAGGGCGTCCAGAGGGTGATCTGGGTATCGGAGTTGATGTACCAGGAGGCCCGTGGCACCTGGGCACCACCGAAGTCCACCCTCGTGGCGTACCGGAAGCCGCTGCCGATGAGGTACACGGGGACGGAGCCCGAGCAGTAGACGATGTTCCCACCCCAGTTGGGCTGCCAGAGGTGCGAGAGGGTCGGCGCCGGCGGCACCGTCGTCGTGGTGGTCGTGGTGGTCGTCGTGGGGACCGCGGTCGTGGTGGTCGTCGTGGTGGTCG
>CAIPVR010000204.1 GCA_903868545.1 uncultured Actinomycetes bacterium | reverse complement strand
TGAGCGGCTCCGGAACGAGTCAGCCCGTGAGCAGCAGCGCCCCCAGGTAGGCCGCGTACAGGCAGAGGAAGAACACGCCCTCGGTGCGGGTGACGCGCCACCCGCGCACGAACACCGGCAGGCAGAGCAGCGCTGCGCCCACCATCACCGGTAGGTCGAGCCGCACCGCCTGGTCGGGCACCGGGATGCCGGCGGGCGTCACCACCGCCGCGATGCCGATCACGCCCAGCAGGTTGAACAGGTTGGAGCCCACCACGTTGCCCACCGCCAGGTCGGCCTCGCCGCGCCGGGCGGCCAGCGTGGAGGTGGCGATCTCCGGCGCCGTGGTGCCGATGGCCACCACCGTCAGGCCGATCACCAGCTCGGGCACGCCCCACGCCCGCGCGATCTCGGTGGCGCCGTCGACCAGCCACGTGGCGCCCACCACCAGCGCCGCCAGCCCGGCCAACCCCAGGCCGGCCGACACCCACAGAGGTCGGCCCCGGCCGGCGTCGACGGCCTCGTCGAACTCGGCGGTGACCGCCGGGTCGCGCTCGCGGGAGGCGGTGCGCACGGTCCACGCCACGTAGGCCACGAGTCCGGCGAGCAGTGCCAGCCCCTCCCACCGCCCGATCGTCCGGTCGAGCGCCAGAACGAGCACCAGCACCGACACCCCGGCCATGAGCGGCACGTCGGTGCGCACCACCCGCTCGGTCACCGCGAGCCCGGCGGTCGCCACGACGGCGGCCAGACCCAGGACCAGCAGCACGTTGGCGATGTTGGAGCCCACTGCGTTCCCGAGGGCGAGCGCGGCGTCGCCCCCGGTCCCCGACCGCAGCGCGACGGCGAACTCGGGGGCACCGGTACCGAGGCTCACCACGGTGAGGCCGATGACGGTGGTGCTCAGGCCCGTGCGGAGCGCGAGGCCCACCGCGCCGCGCACCAGCAGCTCCGCCCCGGCCACCAGGGCCACGAGTCCGAGAAGGGTCCACAGGTACGCCACGGTCGGGCGGAAGCTACCCGTCGACCCGTCAGGCCGACGGGAGGGGCGGTACCGTCCCGGCCGTGAGCATCGACTTCAGCCTCTCGCCCGAACTCGAGGAGATCCGCCTCCGCGTCCGCGCCTTCATCGACGACGTGGTGAAGCCCGGTGAGGCGCGCATCCACGACGAGCGGCTCGAGGAGACCGACCGCGACGCCTACATCGGCGTCCTGCTCGGCATGCGGAAGGAGGCCTTCGACGCCGGCCTGTGGTTGCCCCACATGACCGCGGAGTGGGGCGGCATGGGACTCGGCCATGTGGAGCTCGCCATGGTCCAGGCGGAGGCCGCCCGCAGCTACTACGGGCCGTGGGTGCTCAACTGTCAGGCCCCCGACGAGGGCAACATGCACACCCTCCTGCACTGGGCCACCGACGAGCAGCAGCAGAAGTACCTGAAGCCCCTGTGCGAGGGCCGGGCCTGGAGCTGCTTCGCGATGACCGAGCCGGAGGTGGCCGGCTCCGATCCCACGCTCATCCGCACCAACGCCTACCAGGACGGCGAGGAGTGGGTGATCAACGGGCACAAGTGGTTCATCTCCAACGCGCACCGGGCGAACTTCGCGATCCTCATCGCCCGCACCGAGGAGGACCCCGACGTCCCGCAGGCCGCCAACACGGCGTTCATCGTCGACATCCCCTCACCGGGTTGGAACGAGGTCCGTCAGATCGAGACGATGCACGGCTCCACCGGGCATTCCGAGATCGTGATCGAGGACCTCCGGGTGCACGAGTCGCAGATGCTCGGCGGGCGGGGCCAGGGCCATCTGCTCGGCCAGTACCGGCTCGGCCCGGCCCGCCTGGCCCACTGCATGCGCTGGATCGCCCAGGCGGAGACGGCGCTCGACATGATGGTGGAGCGGTCGCTCAACCGGTACGCCCACGGTTCCCTGCTCGCCGAGAAGCAGGGCATCCAGTGGATGATCGCGGACTCCACGATGGAGCTCTACCAGGCGAAGCTGATGGTGCTGCACGCCGCCTACCGGATCGACAGCGGCCAGGACTTCAAGTCCGAGGTGTCGATGGCGAAGCACTTCGTGGCCAACATGTTGAACCGGGTGATCGACCGCTCGATCCAGGTGCACGGCGCGCTCGGCTACTCCACCGACACGCCGCTCGCGCACATGTACCAGCACGCCCGCTGGGCCCGTTTCGCCGACGGCGCCGACGAGGTGCACCAGATGCGCATCGCCCAGCGGGCGATCGCGGCCTGGAAGGACACGGGTTCCACCAACGGCGCCACGGGGTCCCTCCCGATCTGAGCGACCGGCGGGCCGTTGCACCCGGGGAGTGCTGTGTCAGGATGACCGGGTGCGGCTGACGGTGCTCGAACCCGACCTCGGCGCGGCGGAGGTGGACGCCGAGGCGGTCGACGGCCGGCTCCTGGCCGACCCGGCGGCGCTGCCCGGCGCCATCGGCTGGACGCTCAAGCCCGAGGGCCTGTGCCGGGCGGAGGCGTGCGTCCCGCTGTGGGACCGCGATGCGGTCGTGGCGCCCGACGGGCGTGTCGACCTGCTCGGGGCGGCCGCCGCGCTCGACCGACCGGTGCTGTTCGACGACGCATCGGCCACCCTCGCCCTCGGCTCCGCCCGGGCCGACCGTCAGCAGGCCCTGACGGGCCGTCGGGCCCCCGACGTGGAGCTGCCCGACCTCGACGGCACCACGCACCGGCTGGAGTCGTTCTTCGACCGGCGGGTCACGCTGGTGGCCTTCGCCAGCTGGTGAGGCTGCGCCTACGACCTGCCCGGGTGGCAGGCCCTGCACGACGAGCTCCTCGCCCCCGCCGCCGTCGGCGCGCCCGGTGACGGCGTGCCCCACACCGTGGTGGCCGTGGCGATCGACGAGTCGTCCGACGACGTCCGGCCCTTCGTGGACGGCATCACCTTCCCCGTGCTGGTGGACCGCGAGCACACGCTCGCCGAGCGCTACGCCATCTCGAACGTGCCGACGGTGGTGCTGATCGACCGCGGCCGCATCGCCAAACCGAACTGGGTGGCCTTCGGCACCGACACCTTCGCCGATTTCACCGGAGTGGCCTCCGGGCCCCAGCTCGACGCCGTGCGGCACTGGGCCCGCACCGGTGAGGTGGACGTGCAGGTGGAGGACGCCGCTGCGGTGGTGGGCGACCTGAGCGACGACGAACTCGCCGCCCGGCTGCACTTCCGGATCGCGGCGCACCTGCGCCGGACGGGTGACGAGGACGGGGCCGCCCGCAACTTCGCCGAGGCGGTGCGACTGGCCCCCCACGACTGGACGGTGCGGCGGGCGGCCATGCCCCTCCAGGGGGTGAGTCCGTTCGGTGAGG
Organism: uncultured Actinomycetes bacterium; assembly: GCA_903868545.1. GTDB lineage: Bacteria > Actinomycetota > Acidimicrobiia > Acidimicrobiales > Microtrichaceae > CAIPVR01. The sequence continues at coordinate 14,382 of CAIPVR010000204.1, read as the reverse complement.
CGTTCATGGAGATGGCCGCCGAGTGGGAGGCCGCCGGTCGCCCGTACCACGGGCTCGCGGCCGAACAGCGGGTGACCCCCGAGGACTGAGCGGCCCGCCGCCCCGGCCCGGGGCGGCCGCGGGTCACCGTGGGCGGGCCCGGCTGGGGGCCACCCGGGGCGGCTCGTCGGGCATCTTCGGGTAGACGGGCGGCCAGGGTGCATCCGGCCGGCCGGCCGCCCGCTCCGCCGCCCAGAGTTCGAGCAACGGCGTGAGGTCCGAGGGTTCGGACCGGGCGACGGCCCACGGGTCGCCGCCGGCGGCGACCCGCCCGGGCACCGTGCCGATCGTGAGCTCGTCGGGCGACACGGTGGCGAGCTCGTTCCAGCCCACCGGACAACTCACCTGTGCCCCCGCCCGGGGCCGGGCCGACCATGCGCCGAAGACGGTCTTGTGGGGCGCGTTCTGGTTGAAGTCCACGAACACCCGCCGGCCACGCTGCTCCTTCCACCACGCGTCGGTGCACAGGTCGGGGTGCCGGCGGGCGAGCTCACGGGCCAGCGTCACCGCGGCGGCCCGTACCGTGACCGCGTCCCAGCGCGGCAGGAGCGGCACGTACACGTGCAGGCCGCGGTTGCCCGAGGTCTTCACCACGGGGGCCATGCCGAGCTCGACGAGGAGGGCGCGGGTGGCGGACGCGGCGGCGCGGACGTCGTCGAAGGTCACGCCGGGCTGTGGGTCGAGGTCCACCCGCAACTCGTCCACCGCCTCGGGCGCGACGATCGGCCCGGGGTCGACCACCCGATCGGTGGCCGGTGGCGCGTCGGCCCGGTACGGCCACACGTGGAAGCCGAGGCATCCCTGGCCGACCGCCCACACCACGTGCGCGAGGTCGTCCACCACGAGCGCGTCGGAGGTGGTGCCGTTGGGGGTGGACACCACGGTGGTGCGCAGCCAGTCCGGTGCGGACCGGGGGATGCGCTTCTGGAAGAAGTCGTTGCCGCCCACGCCGTCGGGGAATCGCTGCAGCATGACGGGGCGGCCGCCCATCGCCCCCATGACGGCATCACCGACGGACAGGTAGTACCGGACCAGGTCCAGCTTGGTGTCGCCGTGCCCGGGGAAGAAGACCTTGTCGGGACTGCTCACCGTCACGGTGCGGCCGGCGACCTCCAGTTCCACGGGCGTGCCGTGTTCGGACCGGCCGGACACGGTGGGGGGCGCCATCGGGCCACCGTACCCAGCCGGGCCCGACCCCGGTGGGGAGCCGTGGCCGCGGTTCAGGCGCGCCGGTGCCGGCGGTGGCCGAGCGCCACCGGCACGGCGCACAGCACGGCGTAGCCGGCCACCACGACCCAGAACAGCGGGTCGGTGGGCCGCTCGAGGTACCGGGCGAGACCGACGCCGACCGCCGGTGCGGCGAGCACGCTCAGCGCCACCTGCCGCATGGCCGAGTACCGGGCCAGGCCCAGGTGCTCGGCCCACCACTCCACCACCACCGGGACGGGAAGGAGTACGAGCAACCACGGGTCGAGCCCGACGGACCAACGGACGTTCGCCAGCGCGCCGATCAGCACCACGGACGTGGCCGGCCAGAACCACAGGCAGCGGCGGCACACGTGGGCGTGCCCGATCCGCGCGCAGCGGTCGTAGTCCTCGGGCCAGTGGTGGCTGAGCCACAGCGCGGTGCGTCGCTCCACACCGTCCCATCGGCACGCGGGGCGCGGCGCGTGAGGTGATCAGCCGTGCATCAGGTCGCCCATGGCCGCACACACCTCGGTGGCCACGGCCATGCCGTCGGGCAGCACACCCATGCCGAAGAACCCGTGCACCAGGTCGTCGTAGCAGCGGTAGGTCACCGGCACGCCGACGTCCTGCAGCCGTTCGGCGTAGGCCCGACCCTCGTCGCGGAGCGGGTCGAACCCGGCGGTGACCACCACCGCGGGTGCGGCGCCGCCGAGGTCGTCGGTCAGCAGGGGTGAGGCGAGCGGGGAGTCCCAGTCGTCCGGGTCGGGCAGGTACTGGGCCCGGAACCACTCCATGTCCGGCCGGGTGAGGAAGAACCCGTCGGCGAACAGGTCGTGGGACCTGCTGTCGAAGTGGGCGTCGGTGGCCGGGTACACGAGACACTGCGCCACGGGGGCCGGCACGTCGCCGCCGCGGGTCACCGCCGCCACCACTGCGGCCAGGTTCCCGCCCGCCGAGTCGCCCATCACCCCGACGCGGCCGGGGGTCACGCCGAGTTCGCCGGCGTGCTCGTGCACCCAGCGGTAGGCGGTCAGTGCGTCGTCCAGCGGCGCCGGGAAGGGGTGCTCGGGCGCCAGCCGGTAGTCCACGGCGACCACCAGGCATCCGGTCACGTCGGCCAGCAGGCGGCAGGTCCCGTCGTGGGTGTCGAGGTCGCCCACCACCCAGCCACCGCCGTGGAAGTACACGACGGCCGGCACGTCGCCGAGGTGGCCGAGGCGACGGTAGGTGCGGATCGGCAGGGCGCCGCCCGGGCCGGGGATCCTGCGGTCGGAAGTGTGCACGCCGCGGCGGGCGGGCATGCCGGTGGCCGCCGCCGCCCGGAACCGGGCCCGCCGCTCGCCCACGTCGAAGCTCGACTCGGTGAGCTTGAGTCGCTCGCCCGCCACGATGAGCGCCTGGATCGACCGGTTGAGGACCCGGCCGTCGACCTCCACGGGCGGCGCGCCGATGATCCGGGCCAGCGCCGGTTCGGGCAGGCCGAGCAGCCGGCGGGCCGCCCGCCCGAGTGGGGTCCAGCGGTCGTCGGGGCGGTGACCGGGGCGGTGACCGGGACCGCGCCCCGGGCGGTGACCGGTGCGGTGGTCGGGGCGGTGGTCGGGGCGGTGGTCGGGGCGGTCCACGGCCTCAGTCCCGGTAGAAGGCGGGGCTGGTGGCGTCGGCCGGCACGGTCTCGAGCGGTTCCGCCACCTCGGCCACCGTGGGGCCCACGCCGGCCGCGATGGCGTTGAGCGCCGGCAGGTCGAAGCCGTACACCTCGGCCGCCGTCCCGGAGAACAGCTGCCGGAGGTCGGCGGGATCCCAGCCGGCGAAGGTCCGCCGCAGTGACTCCCGGGTGTACGGGTAGGTGCCTTCGCGGTGGGGATAGTCGCTGCCCCACATGAACCGGTCGAGGCCGAGGCGTCGGAACACCCCCGTCTCGCCCGGGGGCGGGAAGCTCGTGCCCACCCAGCAGTTGGTGGCGAAGTACTCGCTCGGCGATCGGCGCAGCACCGTCGCCGCGGGGCCCAGCTCGCCGAACTTCCCGACCGCCATCGCGGCATTCAGGTCGTCCATCTGGCGGAGGGCGCCGGGGAGCCACCCGGCACCCTGTTCGGTCATCACGAAGCGGAGCCCGGGGAACCGTTCGAACACGCCGCTCATCACGAGGTGCCACAGGGCCCGGTTGGCGAAGAAGCCGGCCTCCATCATGTAGACGACGGTGCTCGCCGGGTACGTCCCGAGGTCGGGCACGCCGGAGCCGCCACCGTGGTGGGTGACGGGCAGGTCGAGCTCCTCGCACAGGGCCCACACCCGGTCGTACGCGGGAGCGAACAGCGGCTCGATGCCCGTGTTCGGGGCCACACCCGGCAGCAGCACCCCGGCGAGGCCGTGCCCGGCGATCCAGCGGATGTCCTCGAGCGTGTCGTCCACGTCGTTGAGCAGGATCTGGCCGAGGCCGGCGCGGCGCTCCGGGTGCGCGGCGCAGAAGTCGGCGAGCCAGCGGTTGTGGGCCCGGATGCCGGCGAGGCGCAGCTCGTAGTCCTCCGGGGTGGTGGGGGCCGGCGCGATCACCACGCCCGTGGGGAAGAACGGGGGCACGGTGTTCGGGAACACCACCTCGGCCACCACGCCGTCGGCCTCCATCTCGGAGATGCGCCGTTCGTCGTCCCAGTTGCGAGACCGGCCGTCGTCCTGCAGGTCGCGGAACGGGTTCTTGTAGCGGCCGCGCCACTCGTCGAACCGTTCCACGTACGCCGGGTCGAGGTACTCCCGGTACTGGGCGTGGTTGCCGCCGGCGTGGCAGTCCGAGGAGATGATCGTGTACCGGTCGGTCAGGGTGCTGGTGGCCACCGGGCGCTCCTCGTGGGGCAGGGTGCGGCGCGGGACGGGAGTCGCCCGCTCGGACCGGAACACGTTCCGGTTCGAGTTCTACCGCCCACGCCGCCGCCGTTCCACCGCGTGGCCTACGGTCCCCGCCGATGAGTGAGCACGCGTTCTCCGCCGACATCCGCGTCACCACCCACGGGGTCCCCCACATCCGCGCACGGGACTGGGGCGGCCTGGGCTACGGCCAGGGGTGGGCGTGCGCCCGCGACCACCTGCCGACGATCGCGGACCAGATCGTCAAGGTGCGCGGGGAGCGGGCGAGGTTCCACGGTGCCGGGGCCCGGGACGGACTCCTGGCGTCGGACCTGGGCTACCGGGTGCTCGGCCTGCGGGACCGGGCGGCCGACCTCCGGGAGGCCCAACCGGCGTGGATCCGCGAGCTCGTCACCGGCTACACCGCGGGCTACAACCGGGCCGTGGCCGAGGCGCTCGACGCCGGTCCCGGGGCGCTGCCGGGCTGGTGCGACGGGGCCGAGTGGATCCGGCCCGTGGACGAGCTCGACCTGTACGCGTGGTTCGGTGACGTGGCGCTCATGGCCTCGGGCCGCAACGTGGCCCAGCTCGTCGGCCACGCCCGGCCGCCCGGTCCCGACGGGCCGTACCCGCCGGCACCGATGGAGGCCCTGGCCCCGCCGTCGGTGGCGAGCAACGGCTGGGCGGTGGGTGGCGACGTCACCGCGTCCGGCCACGGGATGGTCCTCGCCAACCCGCACTTCCCCTGGTTCGGCGAGGCCCGGTTCTGGGAGTGCCACCTCACCATCCCGGACGTGGTCGACGTCTACGGCGTGTCACTGCTCGGTACGCCGGGTGTCCAGATGGGGTTCAACCGCCACGTGGCCTGGGCGCACACCTTCTCCTGCGGCCACCGGTTCACCCTGTACCGCCTCGACCTGCACCCCGACGACCCCACCCGCTACCGCCACGGCGACACGTGGCGGCAGATGGAACCCGAGGTGCACACGGTGGAGGTCGCCGGCGTCGGCGGGGTGGAGCGGACCCTGTGGCGCACCCACCTCGGCCCGATGCTCAACCTGCCGCTCCTCGGATGGGGCACCGAGGTGGCGTTCACCTTCCGTGACGCGAACGAGCACAACACTCGGGTGCTCGAGCAGTTCCTCGGGATGGACATGGCCGACTCGCTCGACTCGTTCCGCCGAGTGTTCCACGAGGTGCAGGGCCTGCCGTGGGTGAACACGCTCGCCGCCGATGCGGAGGGCACCGCCTGGTACGCCGACATGTCGGCCACGCCGCGCCTCACCACGGCCGCGCAGGACCGCTTCCGCGCCCGCCTCACCGAGGACCTCGTCGCGGCGCTGCTCTTCGAGAACCGCATCGCGATGCTCGACGGCAGCGACCCGGACGACGAGTGGCAGGACCACCCCGACGCCCGCTCACCCGGCCTCGAACCGCCGGGCGAGCTGCCGCAGCTGGCCCGGCGCGACGTGCTGGTGAACGCCAACGACTCGCACTGGCTCACGCATGCCGACGAGCCGCTCGAGGGATTCCCCGTGCTGTGCGGCCTGGAGCGGACACCCCGCTCGCTGCGGACCCGCCAGAACCTCCGGCAGGCCGCCGCGCTCTCGGCGCGGGGCGGGGTGACCCTCGGCGACCTGCTCGACGCGGTCTACGACGGGCCCTCACTGTCGGCGCAGCTGCTCGTCGAGGACGTGGCCGAGCGCTGCCGCGCTGCGGGGAGCTTCACCGTGGAGGGCCACGAGGTGGACGGACCGGCGGTGGCCGACGTGCTCGGGGCCTGGGACCGGAAGGTCGACCTCGACTCGTCCGGCGCGGTGCTGTGGCGCGAGTTCATGGCGGGGTTCGAACCCGCCCAGTGGCGCGACGCCGGGCCGTTGCTCGCCGTCGGGTTCGACCCCGACGACCCGGTCGCCACACCGCACTCGCTGGCCGCCGCCCCCGACGGCGTGGACCCGTCGGCGGACCCCGTCCTGCGGGCCGTGGGCCACGCGGTGCGGGTCCTGGCCGCGGCGGGGCTCGCTCCCGGCGCGGTCCTCGGCGACGCCCAGTGGGCCGTGCGCGGCGACCGTCGCGTGCCGGTGCCCGGCGGCGACGAGGGCGACGGGGTCATGAACATCCTGGGACCCACCGGTGCACTCCCGGCGGCGTCGCTCGAACCGGGCCCGGCGAGGCCGACCCCCCTGCCGGGCCGGGAGCGGACCGGCCTGGCCGACGGGGGCTACCAGGTGACCTACGGGGCGAGCTTCCTCATGGCGGTGGAGCTCACCCACGACGGTCCGGTGGGGGTGGGCCTGCTGGCCTACGGCCAGAGCGGCGACCCCCGGTCGGCCCACCACGTCGACGGCACGGAGGCGTTCGCGGCCCGCGCCGTGCGGCCGCTGCGCTTCACCGACGACGACATCGAGGCCGACCCGGAGCTGGTGCGGATCAGCCTGACCGGCGACGCCGGCTGACCACCGTCGCCACGCCCGCGACGGCGAGGACGAGCGCGGCCACCACCCCGGCCGCAGCGAGCGGGCCCCGTGGCACCCCTCCGGCGCCGGGTCCGGTGGCCGGAACCGCGTCCCCGGTCGCCCGGGGCGAACCCGTCGTCCGGAGCGAGCCCGTCGTCCGGAAGTCGGGACGCACGGGGTCCGGTGCGGGGCGGTCGGCGAGGAACACCGGGTTCGCGATCACGGTCGGCACGTCGGTGCCCGGGAAGCGGGTGGTGTCGAGCACCTCGGCGCCCCAGAACGTCCCGAGCGGGCCCTCGTCCCCGGCCCGCGTCGCCCGGACCGTGTGGGTGAAGTCCGCGGTGGTCACGGGTACCCGCTCCACCTCCGTCCCGTTGCGGCGCACGGAGAGCACCTGGCCCTCGCCGCCACGCACCCCGATGGTCACGGTGGCCTCGGTCGCCACGAGCGTGTCGCCGAAGATCCCCGTGCTGCCGTCCGGCGCGGTCGCCCGCAACTCCATGGTGGGGCTGTCCCTGCCGACGCCCTGCACGTAGGCGTGGCCCCGCCGGACCGCCTCGTCCACCGCGGGCCGGCTGAGCTGCTCCGCGTACACCATCGTGCGGGTCGACCCGTAGCGGTCGCCGGCCTTGTCGTCGGAGCCCGACACGGCGGTGATGCGGTGGCCCTCGCGCAGGAAGCGTTCCCAGAGCTCCACCGCGGTGCGCACGAACGGGTTGGGCACCTCGGTCCCGCCGAGCTCGGCGACCGACCCCTCCGTGACCACTTCCAGCGCGGTGAGCCGCTCGAGGTCGAGCTCGTCGAGCCGCTGGAAGAAGCAGCCGCGGCACGCCGAGCCGAACGCGTCGGGCGGGAAGATCGTCGGGTGGGCGAGTGACACGAGACCTCCGTCGGCCACCGCGCCGCGCTGGATGTCGGCCGGCGTGATCGGTCGGTCCGCCCCCGGCGGGGTGAACCCCACGCGGTACTCCACCTCGCCGGGCGTCTCGGACAGCACGATCATGTGGCCGAAGTACGAGATCACCTCGCGTCCCGGCCAGATCAGCACGTCGGGGTGGGCCCGCTGGGCGGCGCCGAGCCGGTCCCAGTGCGCGGGCGTGACGTACTCGGTGACCGGGACGATGTCGAGGCCGGCGGCGACGGCCTTCGCCACCATCTCGTCGGGGTCGGGCCCGCCGGGGCTCGAGTGGTAGGCGTGCAGATGGAAGTCCGCGGCGTACCAGCCCGGGTCCGGACGCACCACCACGTTCGGGTCCACCGGGTCGGGGCGCAGCGCGGTGGGCGCAGGCCCCGGCACGCAGCGGACCTCCACCCGCCACTCCAGCGGGGCCTCCACCGCGGCGAGGCCGAGCTCCACGTGCCACACCCCGGGCTCCACCGGCCGGGCCACCACGGTTCGCTCGTCCCGGTCGGCGGCGATCACCAGGGGCGCGGTGCCGGTGTCGATCCGGCCCTGTCGGCTCCCGGCCCAGCTCCGGAACGCGGACGGCCCCGAAGTGCCGTGCTGGTCCCATACGCCGAGGTCCACCGTGCCGGCGTCGACCGGCGTCCACGTGTAGCCCACCTCGATGCGGGCGGTGCCCGGAGGCACCCGGAACGGCACCAGCTCGTAGCCCTTCTCCCGGTCGGGCCCGGCGGTGCCCCGCAGCACGGTGACCCGGTCGCCGCAGGCGGATGGTTCCGCCGACCGGGGTCGCGGCGAGGCGCCGGACGGCGGTCCGACGGCGGTGAGCACCGCCGCCAGTGCGGCGGCGGCGCCGAGGGCCGGGCCGAGCAGGACGGGGCGCCGCATGGCGGGACTGTACCGGTACCGTGCACCTCGATGACCTCCGCTGCGGATCCGTCCCGTGCCGACGCCCTGGTGCTGTTCGGCATCACCGGCGACCTCGCCCACAAGAAGCTGTTCCCCGCCCTCTACGGGTTGGTGGCCCGCAACCGGATGACCGGTCCGATCATCGGTGTGGCCTCATCGGACTGGACGGTGGAACAGCTCCGCGACCGGGTGTCGGACTCACTGCACGCCGCGGGCATCGAGCCGGACCGGGCCGTCGTGGAGGACCTCTTCGCCCGGCTCTCCTACATCTCGGGCGACTACCGCGACGACGCCACCTTCGACCGGCTGAAGGACCGTCTCGCGCACTCGGTCCTGCCGGTCTGCTACCTCGCCATCCCGCCGACCATGTTCGGTCCGGTGACCGAGGGGCTCGCCCGGACCGCGGTGACCGATCGGGCCCGGCTCGTGCTGGAGAAGCCGTTCGGCCGCGACCTCGACTCGGCGCGCGAGCTGAACCGGATCGTGCTGGAGCACGTGCCCGAGGAGCGCGTGTTCCGCATCGACCACTTCATCGGCAAGGAACCGGTGCTCAACCTGCTCGTGTTCCGTTTCGCCAACTCGCTGATGGAGCCGATCTGGAACCGGCGCCACGTGGCCCGGGTGGAGATCACCATGGCGGAGTCGTTCGGTGTGGAGGGCCGCGGCCGCTTCTACGACGACGTGGGCGCGTTGCGCGACGTGGTGCAGAACCACCTCCTGCAGGTGGTGAGCCTGCTGGCCATGGAACCGCCGGTGAGCGAGGACGCCGACGCCCTCCGTGACGAGCACACCAAGGTGCTGCGGGCCACCCACGTGCGCGACGTGACCCGTGTGGTGCGCGGCCAGTACCGCGGGTACCTCGACGAGGACGGCGTGGCCGAGCACTCCGACACCGAGACCTATGTGGCGGTGGAGCTGGCGATCGACACCTGGCGGTGGGCCGGGGTGCCGTTCCTCATCCGCGCCGGCAAGGGCCTGCCGGAGACCGTGACCGAGGCGGCGGTGGTGCTCAACGACCCACCGCGTCCGCTGTTCTCGGGCGGGCTGCAGCACCCGGAGCCCAACCGGTTCCGGTTCCGCCTCGGTCCCGACTCCCTGGTCCGGCTCGAACTCCAGTTCAAGCGGCCGGGTGAGGAGATGGAGAGCCGCACCGTGGACCTCGACGTGGACGGGCGCCGCTCACCGACGGAGACGCCGGCCTACGAACGCCTGCTCGGCGACGTGATCGAGGGCGACGCCCGGCTGTTCGCCCGCCAGGACACGGTCGAGGAGGCGTGGCGTGTGGTGCAGCCGATCCTCGATGCGCCCACGCCGGTGGTGCCCTACCTGCGGGGCACGTGGGGCCCGGCCGCAGCACAGTCGCTGGTGCCCGGCGACACCGACTGGATCCCCACCCTGGACGACCCGCCGGTCTGACCGTCAGGCGGTGCCGTTGCGTCCTGCGGTGCCGTTGCGTCCTGCGGTGCCGTTGCGTCCTGCGGTGCCGCCGGCCCGCCCGGTGCGTCGACGGCGGTGCGGTGGGGTGGACGTGGCACCCTCCACCGGCCGGGCCCCGTCGAGGTCGAAGTGGAAGTGCCCGTCGGGGCGGGTGAGGCGCACGATCGGCAGCCCGCCCACCGCCCGGTCCGTCACCACCAGCACCCGCTCCGCGTGTCGGCGGGCCCGCTCGGCCACCGCCACCAGCCAGCCGTGGGTGCCGTCGCGCGTGCCGGCCGGGGCGCACACCACCGCCCGGGTGACGATGTCCTTCTCGAAGGCGTCCTGCTCCGCCTCCGGCAGCGCCCACTTGATCGACGGGTCGGCCACCACGGCCACCGTGACCGACGGGTGCTGGCGCCGGAGGTCGGCCACGGCGGCGTGGAGCTGCTGCAACGACGGCGTCGCCCGGCGCCATCCGGCGACGGTGTCGGCGTCGAGGAGCACCACGGTCCCGGTCATGCCCGGCGAACGGTAGCCGCGGCCCGTCGGCGGACCGGCGACACCACCGTAGGATCGGTGGGGATGATCCCACCGAACGACATCCCCGAGGACCACCCGTCGGCCGAGGCCCGAGCAGCGTGGGGGCGTGCCCGGCGCGAGATGGTGCCCCGGAGCGCCCACCAGGTCTGGGAGCCTCCGGCCGACCGCCCCGACCCGGTGGCCATCCTGGAGGCGCAGAACGCCAACCGGGTGAAGCATCTGGTGCCGATCCGTCACCAGCGGATGCTGGTGAGCCCCTTCACCTTCTACCGGGGCAGCGCCGCGATCATGGCCTCCGACCTCGACGCCACCCCGACCTCGGGCCTGTTCGCCCAGGTCTGCGGTGACGCCCACCTCGCGAACTTCGGTGTGTTCGGTAGCCCCGAGCGGAGCATGGTGTTCGACCTCAACGACTTCGACGAGACGAACCTCGGGCCGTGGGAGTGGGACGTGAAGCGGCTGGCGGTGAGCGCGGTGCTGCTGGCCCGCGATCACGGGTGGGGCCCGGAGGTCGAGCGCAACCTCGCCGCGACGGTGGGCGCGTTCTACCGCATCGCCATGACCGAGTTCGCTGCCCAGGGCCGACTCGACGTCTGGTACGCCCGGCTGACCGACGAGAAGATCCTCGGGTTGATCACGGACGAGAAGCAGCTCCGGCGCACCACCAAGGTGATCGAGAAGGCCAGGGCCAACGACGTGACGAAGGCGGTCGCCAAGTTCGCCGAGAAGGTCGACGGCCGGTGGCGCATCAAGGACGCCCCGCCCCTCATCCAGCGGCTCGACGCCGCGTTCGCCACCGACCGGATCGCCGACGTGCACCGTCATGTCACCGCGGCGTTCGGGGAGTACCTGGACTCGATCCCTCCCCACCTGCGGCACCTGGTCAGCGGTTACCAACTGCTCGACGTGGCGGTGAAGGTGGTGGGCGTGGGCAGCGTGGGGACCCGTTGCCTGATCGCGCTGGCCCAGGGACGGGACGCGGATGACCTCTTCTTCTTCCAGATCAAGGAGGCCAACGGGTCGGTGCTCGCCCCGTACCTCGACGTGCCGGTGATCACGCCCCACGGCCGACGGGTGGTGGAGGGCCAGCACCTCATGCAGGCGGCCTCCGACGCCTTCCTCGGGTGGGGCTCCGTGGGGGGTCACGACTACTACTTCCGGCAGTTCCGCGACATGAAGGGCTCGTTCGACCTGGAGAAGGCGAGGCCCCCGGGCTCGAGCTCCTACCTGGCGCTGTGCGCGTGGACCCTGGCGAGGGCGCACGCCCGGTCCGGTGACCGGATCGCCATCGCCGGCTACCTCGGCAAGGGGGACCGCTTCGACCGGGCGTTGACCGACTTCTCCGTGGCCTACGCCGACACCGTGGCGGCCGACTACGACGCGTTCCGCGCCGCGGCGGACTCGGGTCGCATCCCGGTGGCCGAGGCCCCGACCGGCTAGACGGCAGCTTTCTCGCGGTCCGCGGTGTCGGCGGCGAGACGGTGGCGCTCGTAGGCCCACCCCGGTCCACGGAACACGAACTGGAGACGCTCCGCCCAGTCGTCGGCACCGGCGACGTCGCGGGCGATGTCGGCGTACTCGTGTCCGGTGATCACGAGCGGGCTGAACGAGTCGATGTTCTTGGTGAGCCCGTACACCACCGGCTCCTCCGGGTCCTCCGGTTCGAACGTGCCGAGCAGTCGGTCCCAGATGATCAGGATGCCGCCGTGGTTGCGGTCGAGGTAGCGGCGGTTCGAGCCGTGGTGCACACGGTGGTGCGACGGCGAGTTGAACCACTTCTCGAGCGGGCCGATCCGGTCGATCGCCTCGGTGTGGATCCAGAACTGGTACATCAGGTTGATGGCCCGTGAGTGCTGGATGATGTCGGGCCGGACGCCCAGGAGGGCCAGGACCCCGTAGGGGACGAAGATGCCGAGCGGGTCGGCCACGGGCTGGCGCAGCGCGGTGGACAGGTTGTAGCGCTCGCTCGAGTGGTGCACCACGTGGATGGCCCACATGAACCGCGTGGTGTGCATGAGCCGGTGGTTCAGGTAGTAGATGAGGTCCCAGCCGACGAGCGCCACCGCCCACGCCAGCGGGCCGTTGCCCAGGTCCGGGAGGGCCCGGTGGCGGAACATCCGGCGGGCGGTGGTGTGCGACGCCCAGGTGCTGGCCGTGGCCACGGTGGCCGAGGCCACCGTGGCGACCGCCGCCGATCCGGCCACACGGCGCAGCCGTCGCATCCACCGTGAGCGCGGCGTGTCGGCGGACGCCGGCGCCGTGCCCGCGCCGGTGGTCGCGCCGTCGGCGGGACGGTCGGGCACCTCGCCGGCGCGGACGCCGTCACGTCGGTGCTCGGCCAGCCGCACCGCTGCGTCGGCGGCCACGGTCGCCCCGGCGGCCACCGCGACGGTGCCGAGGAGCACCCGCCCCCACCGGCCACCCTTCACATCGAGCCGACGCACCAGGGGAGCGGTCACCATCGGCCCGAGGAGGCTGAGGGTGCCCATGCCGAGGCTGGCACCCGTGTCGCGCCACTCGTAGTCGCCGGCCGTGGGCCCTCGGCGCGACTCGCGCCGGGCGTGCCACCAGGCCTCCAACGCCATCCCGGCCTGGTAGTAGGGCAGGGCGGCCACGGTGAGGTCTGCCATGGCCTCCATGATGCCGACGCGGCCGCCGGGGCGGCAATGCAGGACGGTGGCCGCCCGCTCAGCGCTGGCGGGCGACGGTGACCGGCTCCAGCGGGACCACCTCGGGCTGCGGGGTCGGATCCGCTGCCGCAGCGGCGCGGGCCGCGGCCAGGGCGGCGGTGCCGGGGAGGGTGTAGGCCGTTCCCCGACCGAGGTCGACCTGGTAGCCGAGGTCGGCCATGGAGGCCAGGCTCAGGCGGCTCAGGGGGTTGGACCCCGGGTCGAGGTAGCCGGTCATGAGTTCGTTGTTGAACACGGCCTCACTCCAGTGGGCGTCGGCCGTCCCGTACCCGCCGTCGGCCTCCACCGGGACCGGACCGCCGCGACCCAACGCGGAGTACTCGGCCATGGCCCGGGCTCCGACGAAGCGGGGATCGGCACCGCCGGCTCCCGTCAGCACGCCCTTGGCGCTCCACCGGGTGCCGAAGCCGAGCACGTGGCCCATCTCGTGGAGGATCACGTCGCCCAGTTGGCCGCCCGCCTCGAGGTCGGCCAGGTCGGCCTGGTCGAACTGCATCACGCCGAAGCGGGGCAGGCCGTCCTGTGACCCGACGGCGCAGGGGCCGGCCTGGCCGAGGACGTTGCCGACACCGTCGATGGGTCCCACCCACACGTCGATCGTGAGGTCGTCGACGGTCTCGTTGATGGCACCGTTCGCGGCGCCGCACGCCCCGGCACCGATGTTGACCGCAGCCGCAGGGACGCCCCGGGCGAGGATCGACCCCCAGCGCTGTGCGGCGGCGTCGAAGGCCGCCTGCACCGATGGGGTGAGGCTCGTCTGTTGGCGGATCGCGACGTCGAACGTCTCGACCGCCAGGGTCGGCGGGGTGACGGTCACCGTCGTGGTGGCCGTCGCCGTTCGGGCCCCGTCGGAGACGGTGAGGCGGGCGGTGTAGGAGGCGGGCGCGGCGACCGTCGCGTTGCGGCCGCCCACGTCGGCGCACGCGAAGGTCAGGTCGTCGGCACCGTCGCCGTCGGTGTCGAGCGAACAGGTCAGCGACGCCCCGGCCGGCCCCGTGACCTGCCACGACAGCGCCACGACCGCGGGTGCCGGACCCGGCGGCGTGGCCGTGAAGCGGACCACGGCGGGTCCCCCGGGTGCGGCCCCGGGTGCGGTGGTGGGAGGGATCGCCGGCACGGGCGCGACGGGGGCGGCACACGCCGTGGCGCCGGCCGTTGCCGCCACCAGGACGCCCAGCGCGATCCGCGCCCGGGACCGTCGACCCTTCATGGTGGTCCCATCGGCCGTTCCGGAGCGGCGTCTGAGAGATTTCCGGCCCCGCGGCGATGTGGGTCGGCCCCCGCCGGGGGTCACGGCCGATGCCGCGTGCCTAGGGTGGTCACGTGACCGTGACCGATGACGCCGTGACCAGCCCGAACCGCACCAACGCGGCCAGCACCGCCGCGGACCGCGAGT
>CAIPVR010000203.1 GCA_903868545.1 uncultured Actinomycetes bacterium | reverse complement strand
TGCGGCGTGTCGTCGGACCTCTCGCCGGTGCCCGTGGAGTGCCCCCCGTCCGCACCGCTCAGGGTGACGGTGACGTTCCCCGACTGCTGGGACGGTGAGCGGGTGGACAGCCCGGACCACCGCTCGCACATGTCGCGGAGTCGTGCGGGCCGGTGCCCGGCGAGTCACCCCGTGGCGCTGCCGCAGCTGACCTTCGCGGTGAGCTACCCGATCAGCGGGCCGGGTCACGACCTGTCGCTGGCCAGTGGTTCCATCCACGGCGCGCACGCCGACTTCCTCAACGGCTGGGACCAGGCCGGCCTCCGACGCGAGGTGGAGAACTGCCTCCGGCGCGATCTGGTGTGCGGGTTGTCGTCCAACCGCGAGGAGGACGCCCCGTTCCTCACCCGGTGAGCGTGCGAGCGCCGGCACCACAGCGGGCCGTCACGCCGTCACCCTCGCGCCGATCAGGCGTCGGCGAACTCCACCCGGCGGGCCTTCCGGAGCCGTAGCAGCACCGGGAACCCGAACAGGAACGTCAGGCGGGCCCAGCGGCCCGGCCGGTCCAGTCCGGCGGCGCGGGCCGATCGCAGCGCGGCGACCGCCTCCACGGCGTGGACGGCCACGGTGCCCACCACCAGGTTGCGCATCGTGGAGCGTGGCACGGCGTCGCCCACGTTCTCCTCCCACTGCTGCCAGGCGGTGTCGCTCACCGACAGCGTGGTGAGGGTGCCGAGGCCGGTGAGCACACCCAGGCGCCACAGCAGGTTCGGACGGGGGCTCACGGTGGTCTCGTCGCTCATGCCGGCACGGTACTTCGCCGCCGTTGCGGCCCGTCGACGTCGTGGCCGGCCGGGGCGCGGCGCTACGTTCGGCGGCCATGGGCGACGTCATCCGCTACGGCTTCATCGGCACCGGGATGATGGGCTGCGAGCACATCCGTAACGTCGTCGCGCTCGATGGCGCCGTGCCGGTGGCGGCGGCCGACCCGCACGCCCCGTCGCTGGAGGCGGCCGCCGCCGCTGCGGGGGAGGCGGCCGCCGACGGGAGGCTGCACCTGCACACCGCGGTCGCGACGATGCTCGCCGCCGAGGACCTCGACGCAGTGGTGGTGTCCACGCCGAACATGACCCACCGCGAGGTGCTCGAGCCGCTGTGGGGGCGGTCGCTGCACGTGATGATCGAGAAGCCGCTGTGCACCACCACGGCGGACGCGGTCGCGGTGGCCGACGCGGCCCGGGTGCACCCGGGCGTGGTGTGGATGGGCCTCGAGTACCGCTACATGCCGCCCGTGGCGCGGTTCCTCGAGGAGGTGTCGGCCGGCACTGCCGGCAGGGTCCGGATGCTCGCCATCCGCGAGCACCGCTATCCGTTCCTCGTGAAGGTGGGCGACTGGAACCGCTTCAGCGCCAACACCGGGGGCACCTTGGTGGAGAAGTGCTGCCACTTCTTCGACCTGATGAACCAGGTCCTGGGCCGGCCCGTCCGGGTGCTCGCGTCCGGCGCCCAGGACGTGAACCACCTCGACGAGCGTTACGAGTTGCCCGGTGGGGTCACCGCGGTGCCCGACATCCTCGACAACGCGTACGTGGTGGTGGAGTACGAGGGTGGCGCCCGCGCGCTGCTCGACCTCTGCATGTTCGCGGAGGGGTCGCGCTGGGAGCAGGAGCTGGTGGCCACGGGCGACGCCGGGAAGGTGGAGGCCTTCGTGCCCGGGTTCATGGAGGTGGCCCGGGGTCGGGAGGCGGAGATGGTGGTGGGCGGTCGGGGGCCGGACTGGCCGGTGGAGGTGCGCACCGTCGCCGACGACGATCGGATCGGCTACCACGGGGGTCACCACGGCGCGAGCTTCCTCGAGCACGTGGGATTCGTCGGAGCGATCCGCACCGGCGCGCCGCCGGCGGTGACCGTCGACGACGGGGTGTTGTCGGTGGCGGTGGGGGAGGCGGCGCACCGCTCCATCGACGAGGGCCGCCCGGTCGAGGTGGCCGAGCTGCTCGACCCGTCGTGAACCCCCGGCTTTGTGTCGCGTGGGGATGGTGCTCACCGTCCCCACGCGACACAAAGCCGGGATCGGGGAGGGGTCAGAGTTCGACGGTGCCGAGGTCGTCGGGGGCGAGGACCTCGCCGTCGAAGTGCTCGCGGGCCAGTTCGATCCATTCGCCCTCCGTGCCCGGCGCGGGCGCCGGGACCATGTGGGTGAGCACCAGCGTGCGGACCCCGGCACGGGCCGCCGTGCGGGCGGCGTCGGCCACCGTCGAGTGGTAGTCGCACACGTCCTGCAGGCGCTGCAGCGGGATCCGCCGGATCACGTCGTCGCGGATCACGGTCTGGACGTAGACGTCGGCCCCGGCGAGCAGGCGGTCGAGCCCCTCGCACGGCACGGTGTCGCCCGCGAGCACCACGGCGCGGCCCTCGTGCTCGATCCGGTACCCCACGGTGGGCGACACCGGTCGGTGGTCGGTCGGGGCCGCCGTCACCGTCACCCCCGCATCTGCGGCGCCGGGCAGGTCGACGGGTCCCTCGAGCACCTCGCCCACCGTCACGCCGGGCTCCCAGCCCAGGTCGTCGTGGTGGGTCATGCGGTAGCCGATGTCGTCGCGGAGCATCTCGAGGGTCCGCGCCGCGAACGCCGTGGTGCCCGGGGGGCCGACCACCGGGAGCGGCGAGTCGACGGGTGAGGTGACCCAGCGGGTCGTCACCACGTCGTTGAAATCCGTGACGTGGTCGGAGTGCAGGTGGGTGAGCAGTTGCGCGGTGAGCAGGGCCGGGGTGGGCAGCCCCGCTGCCGCCAGCCGCATCAGCACACCGCGACCGCAGTCCACCAGCAGGTTCGTGGCGCCGGCCTGCACGAGGGTGGCCGGACCGGCCCGGTGCGGGTCGGGGAGCGGCGAACCGGTGCCGAGCAGGGTGACCTTCATCCGCGGAACCTCCCGGTCGGGGCAACTTCTTGCACCGGTCATGCAGAAAGCTAGCCGGGACGGGCCGAGCCGGGTGCGAGGTCGTCGAAGCGGTCCACGTCGCGCAGGGCCGGGAAGGCGAACCACCAGATGCCCACCACCGCGAGAGTCGCCACCCCGCCCAGCACGATGGCGCCCGGGGCCCCGAGCAACTGCCCGGCCACACCGGACTCGAAGGCGCCGAGTTCGTTGGACGCGCCGATGAACACGTTCTCCACCGCCAGCACCCGGCCGCGGTACTCGTCCGCCGTGATGAGCGGCACCAGGGTGGCCCGCACGTAGACGCTCACCGCGTCGGCGCCGCCGGCCACCACGAGCGACCCGAGCGCCACGGCGAAACTGGTGGTCAGGCCCAGCACCAGGGTGGCCACGCCGAACAGCCCGACCATCGACAGGAGCAGCTTGCCCACGTGACGTCGGGCCGGCCGGGCCGCCAGTCCGAGGGTCACCACCGCCGCGCCGATGCCGGCGCCGGCGCGGAGCCAGCCGAGGCCGGCGGCGCCCACCCCGAGTCGTTCCGTGGCGATCGCAGGGAGGAGGGCGACCGCGCCGCCGAAGAGCACGGCGAAGAGGTCGAGGCTGATCGCGCCGGCGAGGACCGGCGTTCGCCGGATCACCCGTAGCCCGTCGAGCGCCTCCCGCCAGGTGGTGCGACCGGCGCGCGGGGGTCGGGTCGGGGCGCTCGGATGGAGCCGCACGAACGGGAGGACGGCCATGCCCAGGCCCAGGAGTACGGCGGTGCCCACGTACGCGAGCGGTGCGTCGATGGCATACAGCACACCCCCGACCACCGGCCCGACGATCCCGCCGAACTGCCACGACGCCGCGAACAGGGGCACGATCCGGGGCAGCGCCTCGGGCGCCACCAGGGTCACCGGCAGGGCCCGTGCCGCCGGCGCCGCCAGCGCCCGGAAGGAGCCGAAGGCGACCACCACGAGCAGGAGCGGGGTGAACGTGTCGACGCCCCTCCATGTCAGCCAGGCCAGCACCAGTGCGCACACGAGTTCGCCGCCGAGTCCCACCCCCATGAGCAGCCGCCGATCGAACCGGTCGGCGAGGGTGCCGGCCGGCACGGCGAGCAGCAGGGCGGGCAGGAACTCGGCCAGTCCCAGCAACCCGAGATCGAGCTCGCGTCCGGTGAGCTCGAACACCTGGAACCCGAGGGCCGTGACCTGCGCGACCGATGCCATCGTCGTGGTCGTCACGGCGACGAGGAACAGCACCGGCGAGCGGTCCCGGAGCACGTCGCGGGCCGTGGGCATCTCGTCGGCTCGTCCGGTCACGCCCCGGCGACGCTACCCGTGGCCGGGGTCCCGCCCCGGGGTGCCCGGGTGATCGACGGCGCATCGTCGTTCACTTGAACATGGTTCGGGGACCGTTGACCCGTCGGGTCGATCCGCGGTACGACTGTGGCGGTCGCGTGGCGGCGACACGACGAGGGAGACGGGTGATGGGAAAGCTGGGTCGGGTCCTGTCCGTGCTGGGCGCGGTGGTGTTGTTCGCGGTGGGGTGCACGATGCCCCCGCCGGACGGTGGCGGTGGTGCCACCACCACCACGGCGTCCACCACCACCACGGCGCCACCGGTCGACGCCGACGGTGACGGCTTCAACGCGCTGTCGGACTGCAACGACGGCGACCCGGCGATCAACCCGGGCGCCGACGACCCGGCGGGCGACAACATCGACCAGAACTGCGACGGCATCGACGGGGTGCAGGCCAGTGCGATCTTCGTCAACTCGAACACCGGTGCCGACACGTCCACCTGCGGCGTGATCGCCGAACCGTGCGCCACCATCGGCGCCGGCCAGGCCCGGGCGGTGGCCGCCTCGAAGGCGAGCGTGTTCGTCGCCGGCGGGACCTACCCGAAGTTCACCGTGGTCGCCGGGCTCGAGGTGCGCGGCGGCTACGGCCAGAACTGGCAGCGTGGCGTCACCGCCACCGGTTCCACCCTTGCCACGGTGAACGCTGCGTTCGACGCCTCCGTCGGCGGACCTGTGGCGATCCTGGCCGACGGGATCACGGTGGCCACGAAGGTGGCCGACCTCCGCGCCGTGGGGACCACGGCCGCCGCCGGCCAGGACAGCTTCAGCGTGGTGGTGCGCAACAGCACCACGGCACTCGTGCTCGACACGCTGCAGATCGTGGGTGGCACCGGTGGCGCCGGTGTCGCCGGTGCGGCCGGCACCGCCGGGTGGTCGGGTGCCGCGGCCGGCGGGTCCGGTGGCGGCGGCGGCTTCGAGCCGGGCGGGGCCTGCAACAACTCGTCCTCCGGCGGCGGCGGTGCCGGTGCCGGTGGTGGCGGCAACGGCGGCTCCGGCGGCACGGTCGACACCAACTGCGGCGTCTTCTCGCTCAACCTCAACGCCCGCGGCGGCAACGGTGGCGGCAACGGCTCCGGTGCCGGTAGTGGCTTCGGAATCGGCGGTGCCGGTGGCGCGGCCGGTACCGACGGCCTGCCCGGCATCTGCACCATCGGGGGCGGCCCGCCGGTCAACGGCGCCGACGGCACCAACGGCGCGAGCGGTTCCGCGGGTGGCGGCGGTGCCGGCGGTGCCGCGGGCGCCGCGGGCGGCACCGGTGGCCTCGGCACGAACGGCCTGCCCGGCGGCGGTGGCGGCG
>CAIPVR010000202.1 GCA_903868545.1 uncultured Actinomycetes bacterium | reverse complement strand
GCCGGTCGGGCGGGGGGTTCACCGTGCAGCCGGCCACCACCACCGCACCGGCGCCGAACCCGAGCGCCGCGAGCATCTGGCGCCGGCTCATGCGGCCCAGCGGGTCGCTCACGCTCCGCGGCGTTCCTGCATCGCCGTCCCAGCCCGGTGGCCTGCCGTGACCCATCGTCGTCCCCCTCCGGTCCGGCGTCAGCCGCCGCCGCCCTCTCGCGCGTTGCCCGCCGCACGGTCGCCCTGCCACTGGCCGACCCGCCGAAGGTACCGCAGCCCCCCGGCGGACGGAACCTCACCGTCCCTCATCCCCCGCCCGGAGACGGTCCGGCGGAGGGGCGACGACCGTGCTGGTCGGATGGATCACGACGCGGACGCGGCGACCTCGCGCGAGCCCGAGTGGGAGCTGCTGCGAGTGCTCGCCGAGGCGTCACGCGATCTGATGGTGCCGGCGTGCCCGGTTCGGGTGGGCCGGGTGGCGGCGGCCGGTGCCCAGGGGAACTGACAAGAGTCCTTGTCTATGCAAAGATAGTGGCGACGGAAGGACGGTCGCCATGGGAACGACGCTGGAGCGTGTGGACCTGAGAGGGGCCGGAACGGACGGGCCGGGGCCGAACCGTCGCCTGGTCGACGCGACCCGGCGATGGGTGTCCGCCGGGATCATCGACGAGGCGCAGGCCGAGGCGATCCTGGCTGCCGAGCCGGGGGCCGGCCCGTCCCGGTCCGCACTGCTGGCCGAGGTGCTCGCCTACCTCGGTTCCGCGCTCGTCGTGGCCGCCGTGGCCGTGCTCGTCGGCGACCGCTGGAGCGAGTTCTCGTCGTTGCTGCAGGTGCTGCTCGTGGCGGGGGCCACGGCAGCGGGGCTGGGCGCCGGCGCCCTCGCCCGGGGCCGGCCCGGCGACGCCTTCGCGCGGGTCACCTCGGTGCTCTGGCTCGCCTCGCTCGGCGGGGTGGCCGGCCTGGGCGCGCTCGTGCTGGGCGAGCGCAACCTCGACGTCCCCGGCGACGTCGCAGCGCTGGTGACGGTCGTCGTGACGCTGGCCGTGGGCGTGGCCTTGTACGCGCTGCACCGGGGGGCGCTGCAGCTGGTCCCGGTGGTCGGACTGTCCGCCGCGGTGGCGCCGCTCGCGCTCCAGCTCACGGGCACGGAGTACCAGCCCGCCTACGGCACGCTCGTGCTCGCGGCCGGTGCGGCATGGCTCGCCCAGTCCTTCCGGCCGGTGCTGCGGCCCGGACCGGTGGGGTTCGTGGCCGGCGGTGTGGTGGCCTACACGGGCTGCATGATCGTGGCCGACGAGTGGGTCACGTTCGGCCTCGCGCTCGCAGTGGTCGGCGCGCTCGGGCTGGTGCTGGTGAGCCTGCGGACCCGCGAACTGGTCCACCTGTTCGTCGGGGCCGTCGGGCTGTTCATCACCCTGCCCCGGTTCGCGGTGGAGGTGTTCGGCGAGTCGGTCGGTGCCCCCCTCGCCCTGCTGGCCGTGGGTGTCGTGGTGATCGCGGTCGCGGTGCTGACCGGCCGCCTGCACCGGCGGTCGGGCCGGTCCGACGACGGTCCCGTGGACCTCAGAGCCGCTCGATGACGGTGGCCGACCCCATGCCGCCCGCGGCGCACATCGCCACCGCGCCGTAGCGGCCGCCGATCCGCTCGAGCTCGTTGACCATCGTCACGATCATCCGGGCACCGGTGCAGCCGATCGGGTGGCCGAGCGAGCAGCCCGAACCGTTCACGTTCACCTTGGCGTGGTCGAGGCCGAGGATGCGGGTGGACGCCACGGCCATGGAGGCGAAGGCCTCGTTGATCTCCACCGAGTCCAGGTCGTCGAGGGCGATGCCGGCGCGCTCCGCCGCGAGGGGCAGCGCCTTGGTGGGTGCGAGGCCGGTCTCCACCGGTGACAGGGCGGCCGAACCCCAGGAGCGGATCGCGGCGAGCGGCCGCAGCCCGTGGGCCTCCGCGTAGGAGCGGGAGCACAGCACCAGCGCGGCCGCGGCGTCGTTCAGGCCCGAGGAGTTCCCGGCCGTGGTGACCGCGCCGGGGAGGTCGGGGTTGAGCAGGGGCAGCGACCCCAGCTTCTCCGCCGAGGAGTTCCGGCGGGGGTGCTCGTCGGTGGTGAACGCCGAGCCGTCCGGCAGTGTGACGGGCACGAGTTCGTTGTCGAAGCGGCCCTCGTCGATGGCCTGCACGGCCCGCCGGTGCGACTCGAGGGCCCACGCGTCGGCCTCCTCGCGGGTGACCCCGGCGATGCGGGCGGTGTTGTCGCCCACGGTGTGGGCCATGTTGAACGGCGGCGCGTCGGGGTCCTCCGGACAGTTCGGCGGCAGCCAGAACGTGGGCTCGCCGTCGGGGCCGGGCTTGGAGCCCGACGGGGCGGTGGACATCGACTCCACGCCGCCCCCGAGGCCCACGTCCATCATGCCCGCGGCGATGTTCGCGGCCACCCACTGGGTGCCGGCCATTCCCGAGGCGCACCACCGTTGGGTGGCCACCCCGGGCAGGTTGGTGAGCCCCGCGGCGATCGCGGCGTGGCGGCCGACGTTGCCGCCGCCCTGCATCGACTCGCCGAAGCCCATGTCGTCGATGTCGGCGGCGTCCACGCCCGACCGCTCCACCGCGGCGGCGATGGCGGTGCGGGCGAGCTCGAAGGCGTCGACGCCGGTGAGGGACCCCTTGTAGGCGGTGCCGATCGGTGTGCGGACTGCGGAGACGATGACGACGTCGGTGGCCATTGGAGGATCCCCCTGATCTGACGGACCGTCAGATCCTGACACCCGGGGGAACTCCGGGTCGAAGCGGCCGCCCCTCCGCCGGCCCGCCGGTCAGCGTTCCCGGGTGCGGTAGAGGCTGGCGGGGGGGCGCCGGGTGGTGCCGGACAGCCACGAACGGTCCTCCCACACCGGCACCAGGTCGTGCACCGCCGCCAGCGCGCGGGCCCGGTCGCGGAGGTCCTGCTCCTTGCCGCGCCACTGCAGTTCGTGGTCCTCACCGCGCCGCTCCGGGCCGGCGGTCGCCCGCTCGAAGCACACCCGGAGGGTGGCGCAGCCGTGATCGGCCGTCTCGATGCGGACCGAGAGGACCCGCTCGTCGGTCGTTCGCTGGTTGTCCACGTTGCCCCCTGACCGGACCGTCCGCCCCGACGGCCCGGTTCCACGGTGAACCCGGCGGCCGTGGTCACTCCATGGGTGGAACTGCCCGGCGCAGGCCGGCGAAGCAGACCCAGCCCACGGGCACCACCAGCCAGTGCGAGGCGAGCCGGAACACCACAGCGGTGGCCAGCGCCGTGGCGGTGTCGGTGCCCGCGGCGGTGAGTCCGACCACGAGGACCGCCTCCACCTGGCCCGCCCCGCCCGGCACCAGCGGGACGGCCCCGGCCAGTTGGCTGGTCCCGTAGACCGCGAGCACCGCCCCCCAGGGCACCGTGCCCCCCACCGCGAGGACCGATGCCACGAGGGTGACGAATTCGCCGAGCCAGCTGAGTACCTGGAGGGCCCAGACGGCGGCCCAGCGGGGCACGCCGGCGCGGATCCCGGCGAAACGGTCGACGAACTCCGTGGCCATCGTGTGTGCATCGTCGGTGTCGTTCCGTCGCCGCAGGCGGTGCCAGGCGCGCACCGTGGCCACCGTGGGGGAGTGGAGCACGGCGGGTCGGCGGGTCACGGCGAAGAACGCGAGCACCAGCGCCGATGCCACCGCGCCGGGCACCACCGTGGCGGCCGGGCTGCTTCCCGCGACCGCCACCCCGATCAGGGTCATGGCCACCAGGACCGCCGGCGCCACGATCCCGGACGCCACGGTCACCCAGGCCGCCAGCCCGGCGTCGGCCCCTGCGTCCCGGTACCGCTGGACCATGTAGGCCGTGGCCAGCGCCCCGCCGGCCGGCACGGTGGCGGCCACGGCACCGCTCGCGAAGGAGGCGGCCGTGGCCCGCCCCACGCCCATGCGGACGCCGCCGGCACCGAGCAGCGTCACCCGCACGCCGGCGAACAGGGCGATCGACGCGACGCTCGCGGCCAGGGCCGGCACCATCCACGCCCAGTGCAGGTCGCGCAGCGCGTCGAGCGCGGCCCGTACCTCCGGCCACTCGGTGACCACGAACCACGCCAGGCCCGCGCCGGCCACCACGAGCACGACCGCCTGCAGCCAGCGGCCGCCCGACCACGACGCCGGACCGCGGCCGTACCGACGGGCGGGTCGGCCACCCGGGATCGGGCTGGGTGCCGGAGGTGCCACACCACCTTCTACCGTCCCGCTCGCCGCCCCGCGGGTCCGCCGCCCCGCCGAGTGCCGGGCCGGCGGCCCGGCACGCCCGTGCGGGTACCTCGGTCGCTGCCCCGGGTGGCGGGCGGGCGCAGGACTAGGGTGGCCCGCATGGCGACCACGCAGCGCCCCCGCACGCCGCGACGTTCCGGGCCTCCGCCCGGTTCCGACCCCGCGTCCCGGGGCCTCATCCTCGTGGGTGTCGGCGTGGTCGTCGGCATCATCCTGTTGCTGCGCGGCGGTGGCATCGGCTTCGACTCGTCGCCGGCCTCCGTGGAGGTGAAGGCCGACGCCGGCAGCACCACCACCAGCACCACGGCCTCCACCACCACGGTGCCCACCACCGACAAGGCCCCCCAGACGGTGAAGGTCGTGGTGGCGAACGGCTCCACCGTGCAGGGCCTCGCCAGCAAGACGGCGCAGTTCCTCGCGCAGTCCGGCTACACGAACAACGTGGCCACCGACGCGGAGACCCAGACGCAGACCACCACCGTGTTCTTCGCCGCCGGGTTCGAGTCGAACGCGAAGGCGATCGCCCGCCTGCTCGGCCTGCCCGACACCGCGGTCCAGGCGTTGCCGCCCGGGGCGAAGCTGGCCAAGAACCAGCCGGCTGACGCCGGGGTGATCGTGGTGACGGGCCCGGAGGTGTCCTCCGCCGTGGGCGTGTCCACCACCACCACGGTGACGGGCACCGGCACGGGGACGGGCACAGGCACCGGCACGGGCACCGGGACCGGCACCGTGACGACCACGACCCCGGGCACGGGCACAGGGGCCGGCACCGGGACGGGCACCGTCACGACCACCACGGTGCGGAGCGGGACCGGTGGGGCCACCACCTCGCTGCCCCGCACCACGACCACCCTCTCCCGCTGAGCCGAGTGGACCGGGCGACGGCGCTCGCACCGTTCCACAGCTCCCCCGCCACCGCACTCGTGGCGGTGGACTTCGACGGCACCCTCTCGCCCATCGTCGACGACCCCGCCTCGGCGCGGCCGGTGGACGGGATCCCCGAGGTGCTGGAGGAACTCGCGGGTCGCATGGGGGAGGTGGCGGTGGTGTCCGGCCGGCCGCTCGCCTTCCTCGAGCAGTGGTTCCCGCACGGTTCCCGTGTGGGGCTCTACGGGCTCTACGGGCTGGAGGCGCGCCGACGGGGTGAGCGGGTGGACCACCCGTCCTCGGGCGTGTGGCGCGAGACGATCGCGGACGTCGCCGCCCGGGCGGTGCGCACCGGCCCCGAGGGCATGGAGGTGGAGTCGAAGGGCCTGTCCATCACCCTCCACTACCGCCAGCATCCCGAGGTGGCCGACGCCGTCGAGGCCTGGGCCCGTGGGGCGGCCGCACCCTCGGGACTGCGGTGCCGGCCGGCGAAGATGAGCGTGGAGCTGCACCCCCCGATCGACGAGGACAAGGGCACCGTGCTGGTGCGCCTGGCCGACGAGGTGGGTGGTCCGGTGTTCTTCGGCGGCGACGACGTGGGCGACCTCCCGGCGTTCGAGGCGCTCGACCGGCTCGCCGCGGACGGCCGGCCGGTGCTGCGCGTCGCGGTCGACGGGCCGGAGGCACCGTTGGCGCTCACCGAACGGGCCGACCTGCTGGTGGACGACCCGCACGGCATGGCCGACCTCCTCGGCGACCTGCTCGACTGAGTCCCGGCCCCGCGCAGCCGGAGGTGGTCGCCGCCGGGTCGGCCGCCCGGTCGCTGGTTGCCGTCAGCCCGCGGCGCGGAGCTGGTCGTCCAGCCAGTCCGACGGGGTGCGGGCCCCGGCCGAACGCCGGAGGAGCGCGGCGCGGGACCGCCGGTCCGCCTCCGGGCGGTCGAGGGCGTCGGCCATCGCCGTTGCGGTGGCCTCCACGTCGAAGGGGGACACCGCGTCGGCGGCGCCGAGCAGCTCCGAGAAGGCACCCGCCTCGGTGGACAGCACCACCTGGCCGTGGCGCTCGTTCACCATCGGTCCCTCCTTGGCCACGAGGTTGAGACCGTCGCGCACCGGGTTCACCACCAGCACGTCGTAGCGCCGGAGCGCAGCCACCGAGCGCGGGTAGTCGTCGTCGGTGAGGAGCTCGACCGGGTTCCAGCCGTCGCCGCCCCACCGCTCGTTCACCCGTGCCGCGGCGGCCTCCACCTCGTCGCGGTAGCGGGCGTAGGCGGGCACCCCGAGGCGCGAGGGGTAGCAGCAGGCGAGGAAGGTCACGTCGCCCCGGAGGTCGGGCCGGCGTTCGAGGAGGCGGTCGAAGGCCTCGAACCCCCGCACGATGTTCTTCGACAGCTCCATCCGGTCCACCCGCACGAGCAGGCGGCGCTCGCCGACGAGCTCCTCGAGCGATGCGAGGGCCGCGGCGCAGTCGGGGGAGTCCGCAGTGGCGCGCAGCGCTGCCGCGTCGGAGTTCAGCGTGGCGTGGAAGGTGTGGGCACCACCCTCGGTCGGTCCCCGGCCGGGGAGGAACCGGTCGCGGGACTGCACGTAGTTCCCGGCCCACTCCTCGGTGTGGAACCCGCAGGCGTGGTGGGCGTCGAGACCGGTGAGCATCTCGGTCCGTGCCCCGGGCGGGAGTACTCGCAGGCCGTCGGGCCCGGCGAACGGCGTGTGGTGGAAGTGCACGAGTCGCAGATCGGGTCGCCGCTCCCGCAGCACGGGCGCCAGCAGGGTGAGGTGGTAGTCCTGCACCAGCACGGCGGCACCGTCCGGGGCCACCTCCGCCACGGCGTCCGCGAAGCGGTGGTTCACCCGGCGGTACGCCTCCCACGACATCCGCCAGTCGAGGTCGTAGGCAGGGGTGCGGGTCAGGTCGAAGAGCCCGTGGTGGGTGAACCAGAGGGTCTCGTTGGCGACCACGTCGTAGTAGCGGCGGAGTTCGTCGTCGCCGAAGGGCAGCAGGTGCACGGCGAGGCCGTCGGCCGCGGGCCGCCCCTCCGCCGCCGCGGCCCGGTCGTCGTCGGACAGCGCGGCGGCGATCCAGGTGGCGCGACCCTCGTCGAGCAACGGGCCGAGACCCGACACCAGCCCGCCCCCACCCCGGCGTGCCACCAGACGACCGTCCTCGCGGCGGTAGCTGACCGGCCCGCGGTTGGACGCGATCACCACGGGCCGGGCGGGCGGGTCGGGGCTGCTCACGGCGCCCACCCTACGGTCGCCGCGGCGCGGTCCCGTACCCTTGGCGACCGTGCGCGTGGTGGTGGCCCCCGACAAGTTCCGAGGGACCGTCACCGCCGCGCAGGCCGCCGGGTCGCTCGCCGCCGGTCTGCGGGCCGCGGGCCACGACGTGGTCGAGGTGCCGATGGCCGACGGGGGTGAGGGCACGCTCGACGCGCTGGGCGGCCCGAACCGCACCACGGTCGTGAGCGGGCCCCTCGGCGATCCCGTGGAGGCGGAGTGGCGCCTGGCGGGCCGCCGGGCAGTGATCGAGATGGCCCGCGCCTCCGGACTGGAACTCGTGGGCGGTGCCGACGGGAACGACCCGGTTGCGGCGAGCACCCACGGCACCGGCGAGCTGGTCGCGGCTGCGCTCGAGCTGCGGGCCGACGACATCGTGGTGTGCGTCGGCGGATCGGCCACCACCGACGGCGGGCTGGGCGCCCTGCGCGCCCTCTACCCGGTGCACCGGCTGCGCGGGGTGCGGCTCACCGTGGCGTGCGACGTGCGGATCGGCTTCGTGGAGGCCGCCGAGCGGTTCGCCCCCCAGAAGGGCGCGACCCCGGCACAGGTGGAGCTCCTGCGCCGCCGGCTCGAACGTCTGCAGCAGGTCTACCTCGACGAGTACGGCGTGGACGTGGCCGGCCTCGAGGGGGCGGGCGCGGCTGGCGGGCTGGCCGGGGGTCTGGCCTGCGTGGGCGCCGAACTGGTGGAGGGGGTGGAGCTCGTGGCGGAACGCCTCGGGCTGGAGGAGGCGATCGAGTCGGCCGACGCGGTCCTCACCGGCGAGGGGCACCTCGACGCGGAGTCCTTCGACGGCAAGGTCGTGGGGGGTGTGGTGGACCTCGCCGCCCATCTCGGTGTGCCGGCCGCCGCGGTGGTGGGTGCCACCGATCCGGGGGTGGCGGGGCCGCTGCCGGTGGTCGCCCTCGCCGACCGCTTCGGCGACGAGGTCGCCCGGACCGCGACCGAGCGGTGCCTCACCGAGGTGGCGTCCGACGCGCTGGCCGCCGCGCTCGCCGCCGGCCCGGCTCAGCCGCGGTCGTAACGGAGGTCGTCGGTCAGGGCCGCCTCCGGTGGCAGGCCCCGTTCGACGGCGCGGCGCACCCGGTAGAAGTCGGCCGCGGCACGGACGTCGTGCACGCGCACCAGATCGCCGTCGGCCACCTCGAGCGCGGCGAGCGCGCCGAGGGTGCCGGCCCCGCGCTCGGCGGGCTTCACCCCGAGGACCGCGCCCACGAAGTCCTTCCGCGACACCGCCCACAGCACCCGGCCCACGCCGAGCCGGTCGCGCAGCGCCGGCACCGCCCGCAGCAGTTCCACGGTCTGGTCCGGCGGCTTGTAGATGTCGGGCCCGGGGTCGAGCACCACCCGGTCGGGCGGCACGCCGTGGCCCGCGAGCTGCTCCATGCGTGCGGCGATGGCCGCCTCGCACCCGCCGACCGGGTCGTCGAGGCGGAAGCCCGGCGGACGGCGCTGCTTGACTGGTCCCGGGTTGTAGGTGACCACCACCTCGAGGCCCGCCTCCGCGGCGAGTGCCGCGGAGTCGGGGTCGGTCCGGCCCGATGTGTCGTTGAGGATGGCGACGCCCAGGTGGAGCACGGCGGCCAGCACTCCCGGCCGGTAGGCGTCGAGCGAGATCGGGACCCCCGGGCACCGCTGCGTGATCGCCTCGAGGGCGGGCACGAGGCGAGCCACCTCCACCTCCTCGGGGATCTCGTCCTGGTCGGTGCGCAGGCTCTGGGCGCCGACGTCGAGCACGCCGGCACCGTCGGCCACCAGCCGTGCCGCGAGGTCGGCGGCGCCGTCGGAGGCCACGGCGTTGCCGGAGAACGACTCGCTGCCCGCGTTCACCACGCCGAGCAGGACCGGTCCGTCGGGCGCCTCGGG
This sequence comes from uncultured Actinomycetes bacterium, assembly GCA_903868545.1. Classification (GTDB taxonomy): domain Bacteria; phylum Actinomycetota; class Acidimicrobiia; order Acidimicrobiales; family Microtrichaceae; genus CAIPVR01. Next base: position 3,290 of record CAIPVR010000202.1, on the reverse strand, counting down.
GTGCGGGGCGGCGGGCACGGCGTCAGTCCCGCGTCAGGCGGATGCCGTCGAGTGCCTCGTCGGGGTCGAGCACGGCGCCCCCCTCGCGTCGCAGCAGCGAGATGTAGTCGGCCACCTCCACCAGCGGCGGGCGCTCCGACACGTCGACCGTGACCGTGTCGGTCCCGGGCCGGATGAGTTCCGCCACCGCGGGCACCAGCTGGCGGTCCGCCCGGCGCAGGATCGTCTGGGTGATCGCCATGGCCTGCGGGCCGAGGTCGCGGAGGTCGCGGCTGCGGTGCACCCGTCGCCCCAGGTCCGACTGGGCGAGCACCGCGGTACCGCGCAGGCGCAGGAGGTCGAGCAGGAGACCGACCTCCACGCCGTAGCCCTCCACGAACGGGAGTTGCTCCAGGATCGAGCGGCGTCCGCCGTACTCGCCGGAGAGCGGCTGGATGAGGCCCGACAGCGCTGGGAAGAACAGCGACAGCAGCGGCCGGGCCACGAGCTCGGTCACGCGGCCGCCGCCCTGGCCGGCCACGGCCGGCCGGTCGTAATGGCCCTTCACGAACTCCAGCTCGGGGTGGCAGACGAGGGGACCGATCAGGCCGGTCACCAGCGCGGCGTCGAAGTCGGTGATGTCGGCGTCGCACCACACGACCACGTCGCCGCTCGACACGAACACCGACTTCCAGAGGGCCTCGCCCTTCCCGGGGCCGTGGCCGTACTCGGGGAGGATGTCGCCGGCGTGCACGACCGTGGCACCCGCCGCGGCGGCGAGCGGGGCGGTGTCGTCGGTGGAGTGGTCGTCGATCACGACGATCTCGTCGGCGAGGCCCGCGTCCACGACCGATCGGCGCACCTCGCCGACCACGGCGCCCACGGTGGCCGCCTCGTTGCGGGCCGGGATGCAGACCGACACGGTGGTGGAGCCCTTGGCGGCGAGGATCCGTTCCGCCGGGAAGTCGGCGTGGTGGAAGCCGCGGACGGGAGCACCCTCGAGCGGCGGTCGGTTGGTCGGCATCGTCACCTGCGTGGGTCGGCCCGCGGTGCGGGCGCTCCGGGCCGGCGGGCACGCTGCCGGTCGTGGCCAGCATGCCAAACGGAGTGCGGGCCGGATCTGTTCCCGGGGCGCCCCGTGGAACATGTCGCTCATCGGCCCCTTGCCGTGGCGAGGCGCCGTGGGCGAGGCTACCGACCTCCATCGCCCGTCCCACCCGGGACACGACCATCGAGGCCTGACACATGGTGACCATCCGCATCCCGACCACCCTCCGTACGCTCACCGGCGGGTCGTCCGAGGTCCAGGTGGAGGGCACCACGGTGGCCGAGGCGCTCGACGCGCTCGAGGCCGCGCACCCCGGATTCCGGGACCGCCTGTTCGACGACGAGGGCAACCTGCGCCGCTTCGTCAACGTGTTCGTGGCCGACGACGACGTGCGCTACCTCGACGGCGTGGGCACGGCGGTACCCGAGGGTGGCGAGATCTCGATCATCCCGGCGGTGGCGGGCGGCTGAGCCGTCGGCAGGTGCGGTCGGCGCGTCCGTTCCACCACCGGCGTGGACGTGGCGCGCCCCCGCCGTGCGTGCCGGCTCAACCGGTGAACCGGATGGCGGTGACGTCGGCGGTCCGTTCGGCGGGTCCGGTGCCGCCGTCGGTGGTGGTGCCGGTAGCGGTGGTGGTGCCGACCGCCGGCGTGCCCGTGGCCCCGGCGACGTCGTCGGCGGCCGGCGGGTCGGGCACCGGTGGCGCGGTCGTGGGTGGCGCGGTCGTGGGTGGCACGGTCGTCGTGGTGACCGACGAGCCGAGCGCCGCGAACCACAGCTGGTAGATCGGGAAACCCGACTGCACCGTGAAGGTGAAGGTGAGGGTCTGCAGCGGCACCGTCGGGCGGAACCATCCCGAGGCCCCGTTGGTGTCGACCACGTTGCCGACCAGGGTGCCCGTGACGGGGTTCCAGTTCGGCACGTCGGCGGCCCCTGCGTAGTTGAACGTCCCCTCGAAGCCCAGCGCGGCCACGGGTACCGGGTTGCCCCCGGCGTCGGTGGCGCTGATCCGGACGGTGTCGGCGTCCACGTCGCCCACGGCGAATCCCCAACCCGCCGAGGGCGTGGGTGCGGCGAAGGCGAACGTCGTGGTGGAGGGGCCCTGCCCGGTGGCGTAGCGGATGTTGGCGTACGGCTGGTTGAGGCTGGAGCCGAACACCGCCCCGAAGGGTGTGGCGGCCGACAGGAAGGTGGAGGCCCCCGACTGGATGCCCACACCGGAGGCCGTGGTGGCGTTGGAGCTGAACGTGGCCGCCGGGAACCCGGGGACGCCGACGGTCATGGTGCCGGTGAACGCGCCGGCGCCGCCGCCCACGGTCCAGGTCGCGTACGCGGCGGTGTCCGCTCCGGCGGTGGAGGGCGCCGCCCACAGCACCAGCGCGGCCACCACCGCGGTGGCGACGCCGGCGGTCCGGTGGCGACGGGTTCGGGTGGTCACGGCGCTCAGGGTAACGGTGGCCGTTGCGGTATCCGCGTGCCGCCCGTGTCACCTGCGCCCCTATCCTCGGGTGCGTGAGCGCGGACGAGCCCTTCGGCCATCCGGCCGGTTCCGGGGCCGGCGAGCCGTCCGACCCGCTGCTGCCCCCGGTCCTGCAGCGGCACTCGCCGGAGGTTCCCACCGCGGACCGGATCCCCCATCGCTACCGCGGCTCGATGGCCGCGGCCGCGCTGGCAGCCGGGATGATCGGCCTGCGCGACATCCTCGAGGAGCCCAGGGACGACCGTCCGGTGGTGGAACAGCACGCCGAGGATCCCCACCGGGACCGTCCGGTGTGGGTGGACCTCGACCCCGACGACCCTGCGAACTCGGTGGTCGTCCTCCGGGGCCCGATCGACAGCTGACACGGATCGTCCCGGTTCTCCGGATCCTGCGCGCCCGTTCCGGGCGTTGCGGACCCCTATTTCGCGAGGAGGGTCGCGCGGTCGGGGCCGAGCGGGGGCTCCGGCGGCCGCTCGTCCTTCTGCTGGTACACCGCCATCACCCGGCCGATGACGTCGGGGTTCCTCATCAGCGAGTCCGGCGGCTCGAGGAGGTTGAACATCCGGAGGAAGGCCCGCAGCACCACGGGGTCCACCCGCAGCGCCGGGAACAGTCCGTCGCGCAGGAGTTCCCGCACGAAACGCGCCTGTGTGGCTGCGGGGTCCTCGTCGACGGGTGTGGTGTCGACGGGTGTGGTGTCGACGGGTGTGGTGTCGACGGGTGTGGTGTCGACGGGTGTGGTGTCGACGGGTGTGGTGTCGACGGGTGTGGTGTCGACGGGTGT
>CAIPVR010000201.1 GCA_903868545.1 uncultured Actinomycetes bacterium | reverse complement strand
GTGGACGGCATGATCGAGGAGGTCGGCGAGGCACGGTTCAACGAGCTGATCCTCCGCTCCGACCAGGACGAGATCACGAAGCTCGCCGCGGCGCAGGCCCTCGAGTGCGCCACCGGCGGCGGCTGACGGCGGCTGACGGCGACTGGCGGCGGCTGGCGGCGGCGACGACGGGGCCCAACGGGCCGGCGGGTCGGACGGGGCTCAGCGGCCGAGGTAGCCGGCGAGCAGCGAGTCCCAGTCGGCGAGCAGTTCGGCCGACGACCCCTGTGCCACCACTGCGCCGTGGTTCATCACGAGCGCCCGGTCGGCCACCTCGAGCGCCATCGGCGCGTGCTGCTCCACGAGCAGCACGCCACAGGAGGATTCCTCCGCGATCCGCCGCACCGTCGGGAGCAGCGACTCCACCACGATCGGCGCCAGCCCCAGACTCATCTCGTCGATCATCAGCACGCGCGGCCTGCGCAGCAGCGCCTGGGCGAGGGCGAGCATCTGCTGCTCCCCTCCCGACAGCAGCCCGACCCGCCGGTCCGCCAGGTCGGCGAGCTGCGGGAACCACGTGGCCACCCGCGCCCGCCCCTCGTCGTCGGCGCGGGCGAGGCGCAGGTGCTCCTCCACCGTGAGGCCGGGGAAGAGCCCCCGGTCGTCGGGCACGAGAGCGAGTCCGTCGCGGGCCAGGCGGTGCGGCGAACGGGCGGTGGTGTCACGGCCGTCGAACTCGACGGCGCCGCCCAGCGGTTTCAGGAGCCCGGCGATCGTGAGCAGGGCGGTGGTCTTGCCGGCGCCGTTCGGGCCGAGCAGGGCCACCACCTCGCCGGGGGCCACCTCGAGGTGGAGGTCGCGCACCACCTGCAGCTTCCCGTAGCCGGCCACCAGGCCGTCCACCCGCAGCACCGGGGTGCTCATGCGCCGCCGCCCGCCGGAGAGCCGGCCTCCGACGACGGCCCGGTGGACCCCACGCCGAGGTAGGCCTGCACCACCCTGGAGTCGTCCCGGACCTCGTCGGGCGTGCCCGTGGCGATCACCGAACCGAGGTCGAGCACGACCACCCGGTCGCAGGTGCCGAACACCAGCCGGGTGTCGTGGTCCACGAGGAGCACCCCCGGTCCGCCGTGGTCGACGAGATGCCGAAGGCGGCTGCCGAACTCCTCGCTCTCGGCCGTGTCGAGCCCCGCGGCAGGCTCGTCGAGCAGCAGGACCCGGGGGCCCGCAGCGACCGCCCTCGCCACGCCCACCAGCTTCTGCCGGCCATGGGACAGGGTCGCGGGGTCGCGGTCGGCCACGTCGTCGAGGTCGAGCGCGGCCAGGGCCGCGTCGACCGCCGAGGTGTCACGTTGGCGGCCGGGCCGGACCAGGTCGGCGAGGAGACCCAGCGGGCCGGAGGGCACCGCTGCCACCTCACAGTGCTCGCGGACGGTGAGGTCCTCGAACAGTTCCACCGACTGCCACGTGCGCACCACCCCGGCACGGGCCCGCCGGTGCGGCGGCAGGTCGGTCAGGTCGACACCGTCGAGCAGGACACGGCCGCGGTGCGGGACGAATCCCGACAGGGCGTCGATGGTGGAGGTCTTGCCCGCCCCGTTCGGTCCGATCAGGCCCACGAGCTCACCCGGCCGGACCACCAGGTCGACCTCGGCGACCGCGAGCACGCCGCCGTGGGCGACCGACACGCCCTCGGCCCGGAGGCCCGCGTCGGCATCACTCGGCTCGGCCGTGCTCACGCCGGGCACCCTAGCGAGGGCCCCGGGGCCGGGGCCGTCCGCGCCGGTCAGGACAGGCTGGCCACGCCCCAGACCGCCGCAACGGCCCCGAGCAGGATGAGCACCACGGCCCGCGCCGCCGGCGGGCGGCCGCCACCCTCCCTGGGCGGGCGCACGAGGGCGAGCACGTTGCCCACCACCATGGCCGCCCCGAACGCCAGCACCATGAGCGGGAAGAAGTTGGGGCCGAGGAACAGCTGTCCGTCGCCCTCGGCGGCGAGCACCGCCGCCGGCTGCGTCACCGCCGCCGACACGAGCACCGGTGCGATCGCGGTCACCGGCGTGACCACCGATGACGTGACCACCGGCACCGACGGCAGGGCCGTATACCACGGAGAGTGGTGCTACGACCACAGCCTTCACGGAGCGTCGCCATAGTCGATGAGTCCTCTCAGGAAGCCCCGGAAATCTTCCGCAAGAAACTTTCAAGTCACCGCAGGGTGTGCCGATACTAGATGCGTCAGTGGTTATCGCCCCCACTGGCAACACAGCCGGGGCAATGGACCGAGGGACACTGCAATCTCCCTCCAAACGCATCGCCACCAGCGCTTTCCAGTGCTGGCGCCTTGTGGCCCTCGGTCCGCCCCGCCGGCTGTGACCACGACGACCGAGCCCCCGGGCTCGGTCGTTCAAGTTTTCCGGACATTCCGGACATGACAGTCGGGGCGTGAGCGGCGGAGAATGGCCGGATGAGCGCCGACCCGTCCGCCGCCCGCCTCCCCGAACGCGACCGCCCGTGGCTGATGAGGACCTACTCGGGTCACTCCACCGCGAAGGCGTCGAACGAGCTCTACCGGACGAACCTGGCGAAGGGGCAGACCGGCCTCTCCATCGCCTTCGACCTGCCCACCCAGACCGGCTACGACCCCGACCACCCCCTGGCCCGGGGCGAGGTGGGCAAGGTGGGCGTCCCGGTGGCGCACCTCGGCCACATGCGCACGCTGCTCGACGGCATCCCGCCGGGCGGGATGAACACGTCGATGACGATCAACGCCACCGCCGCCTGGCTGCTCGGCCTCTACGTGGCCAATGCCACCGAGCAGGACGTGCCCACCACCGCGCTGCGGGGCACCACGCAGAACGACATCGTCAAGGAGTACCTGAGCCGCGGCACCTACATCTTCCCGCCGGTGCCCAGCCGGCGGCTGATCGTGGACATGTTCGCCTTCTGCAACGAGCACATCCCCAAGTGGAACCCGATGAACGTGTGCTCGTACCACCTGCAGGAGGCCGGCGCGACACCGGTGCAGGAGATCGCCTACTCGCTCGCCTGCGCCATCGGCGTGCTCGATGCCGTGCGCGAGTCCGGCCAGGTGGCCCCGGAGAACATGCCGGCGGTGGTGGCCTCCGTGAGCTTCTTCGTGAACGCCGGCATCCGCTTCGTTGAGGAGACGGCCAAGATGCGAGCCTTCACCCGCATGTGGGACCGGCTCACCGAGGAGCGCTACGGGGTGACCGACCCGAAGGCCCGCCGCTTCCGCTACGGCGTGCAGGTGAACTCGCTCGGGCTCACCGAGGCACAGCCCGAGAACAACGTGCAGCGCATCGTGCTCGAGGCCCTCGGCGTGACGCTCTCCCGCGACGCCCGGGCCCGGTCGCTGCAGCTCCCGGCGTGGAACGAGGCGCTGGGCCTGCCCCGGCCGTGGGACCAGCAGTGGTCGCTGCGCATCCAGCAGGTGCTGGCCCAGGAGACCGACCTGCTCGACTACCCCGACCTGTTCGAGGGCAGCCACGTGATGGAGCGACTGACCTCCGACCTCGAGGAGGCCGCACAGGCCGAGCTCGACGAGGTGCTGGAGCTCGGCGGCGCCTTCGAGGCCATCGACGAGCTCAAGGGCCGGCTGGTGCGCTCGCACACCGAACGGATGCGCCGCATCGAGACGGGCGACCTCACGGTGATCGGTGTCAACGCCTTCACCGAGACCGCCGAGTCGCCCCTGGCGGGCGAGGACAACATCCTCAAGGTCGACCCGGCCGTGCAGGAGGAGATGATCGCCGACGTGCAGGCCTGGCGCGCCGGGCGCGACCAGGCCGCCGTGGACCGGGCGCTCGACGAACTGGCCCGCGTGGCCACCACCGACGAGAACCTCATGCCCGCCACCATCGAGCTGGCGCGGGCGGGTGGCACCACCGGCGAGTGGGCCGACCGGCTGCGCGAGGTGTTCGGCGAGTACCGCGCCCCCACCGGGGTGGCGGCGGCCACCGGCGCCGGTTCGTCCGAGGGCCTGCGGGAGCTGGCCGAGCGGATGCGGGCCACCCCCGGCGGACCGCCCCGCGTGCTGGTGGCCAAGCCCGGCCTCGACGGCCACTCCAACGGCGCCGAACAGGTGGCGGTGGCCGCCCGCGACGCCGGCATGGAGGTGATCTACCAAGGCATCCGGCTGACCCCGGAGCAGATCGCCGCTGCGGCACGCGACGAGGACGTCGACGTGATCGGCCTGTCGATCCTCTCCGGCTCGCACATGGAGCTCATCCCCGAGGTGCTCCGGCTGGTCCGAGAGGCCGGGGTGACCGCCCCCGTGGTGGCCGGCGGGATCATCCCCGAGGAGGACCGGCCGAAGCTGATGGAGGAGGGCGTGGCCGCCGTGTTCACGCCGAAGGACTTCGAACTGACCCGGATCATGGGCGAGATCGCCGAACTGGCCCTCGCGGCCCGGGACTGACGACGGCCCCCACCCCACCGCGGTCGGACCCGGCATGAGGTTCGCGAGCGACAACACCTCGGGCGTGTGCCCGGAGGTGCTCGACGCGCTCGTCGAGGAGGGCCGGCGGAGCGGCCCGGCGTACGGTCACGACGCCGCCACCGACCGCCTGACCGACGCGCTCGGGCAGCTGTTCGAGCGCGAGGTGGAGGTGTGGCCGGTGGCCACGGGCACGGCGGCGAACTCGCTGGCGCTCGCTGCGGCCTGTCCACCATGGGGCGGGGTGCTGTGCCACCGGCACGCCCACATCGCCGTGGACGAACTGGCGGCGCCGACGGTGATGGGTGGTGGCCTCACCCTGGTCCCGCTGGACGGCGACGACGGGAAGCTCCGCCCGCAGGCGCTGCTCGCGGCGGCCGACCGGGTGGACCACGAGGTGCACACCGTGCCGTACTCGGTGCTCAGCCTCACCCAGTCGACCGAGGTGGGCACCCGGTACCGCGGTGACGAGGTGGCCGACCTCACGGCGACCGCCCGCGAGCTGGGGCTGGTGGTGCACATGGACGGGGCCCGGTTCGCGAACGCCGTGGCCGCCACCGGCGCGTCACCGGCCGCGCTCACGTGGCGGGCGGGCGTGGACGTGCTGACGCTCGGGGCCACCAAGGGCGGCGCGCTCGCCGCCGAGGCCCTGGTGGTCTTCTCGCCCGATCGGGTGACCCACGTGGACCGGCACCGGAAGCGGTTCGGGCACCTCCTCTCGAAACAGCGGATGGTGGCGGCGCAGTTCCTCGGCTGGTTGGACGACGACGCGTGGCTGCGCCACGCGGACCACGCCAACTCCATGGCCGCCCGCCTGGGTGACGGCCTCGTGGAGCGCGGACGGGAACCGTCGTTCCCGGTGGAGACGAACATGGTCTTCGTGCCGCTCCTGCACGCCGACGAGGAGGCCGCATGGCGGGCCGCCGGCGCGGAGTTCTACACGCTGCCCGCCGGACCGGGCCGTCGTACCGCCCGTCTGGTCACCGCCTGGTCTACCACCGCCGACGAGGTGGACCGATTCCTCGACCTCGTGGTCCCGGACGCCGGCTGACCCGCTTCGCTAGGTTGACAGGCCCCGGTGAGGGTCGCCTCGGACGAGCGTCGCCCGCGAATGCTCACATGAGGCCCCATCGGCGCCGATGGGAGGTGTGGTGGAACGGACATCGTCGGATCTCCGCGTGGTGGCGGCGCTCACGGGCGTCGTGGGATCGCTGCTGGGTGTCGCCGCCGCGACGACCGGTGCCGCCTGGCTCGCCGTGGCCGCCGTGCTCGTGGCCGTCGTGGCCTGCACCCTGCTCGCGGCCGCCGTCCGCAGCCGGTCCGCGCCCGACCCGGCCGACCGCACCTCGACCGACGACGCCGGCCCGTCCCACGAACCGGCCGCGCCGGTGACGGCTGGTGCGGCCGACCAGATCGTCATCGCCGGGACCACGGGCGACCAGCCGTCGGGGGCGGCCGCCGCTGCGGAACTCGAGGAACTGCGGGCCCGGCTCGCCCGCGCCGAGCAGCGGGTGGCCGAACTCGAGGGGGCCGAGCACACACGGGCCGCCGGTCGACCGGTGGTGGACGGCGACCACGGAACGCACGGCGCCGCCACACTGACCGACCCCGAGTCGCAGCTGTTCTCCGAGGCGTACTTCCACGTGGCACTCGGCTCACGGCTCGCCTCCGCCCGGCGCCACCTGCGGCCGGTGGCCGTGGCGCTGGTGCAGGTGTCCGAAGGCCTCGCGGCGGAGGGCACCGCCGAGGCACCGCCGGCCCGGATCGCGGAGGCGATCAGGGAGACCGTGCGCGAGGCCGACATCGCCTGCCGACTCGAGGACGGCACCTTCGCGGTGATCCTGGAGGACACCCCGGAGAACGGGGCGGTGTGGACGGTGGAGCGGATCCGACGCAACCTCGTCAGCCGGTTCGGGAGCCACACCATGTGGGCCGGCGTGGCCTGCTACCCGGCCCACGCCTTCGGCACCGACGAGCTCGTCGCCCAGGCCCGCGCAGCACTCGAGGCGGCGCAGGAGTGGAAGCAGGACCGGATCGAGGTGGCCATCTCCGAGTGAGGCCCGGGCCGCCCGCTGCGGCGTTGTGGTGCGCAATGGCACCCGGAGCCGCCGAGCCGCATCACGGAGCGAGGTCAGGCCGGAGGGTGTAGCCCCCGGATGTCGTCGCCGTCCGCGTCGAGCGGCCGGCCCGCCCAGCGCAACCGGCCCGGGGTCGCCGACAACCGGGCCACCAACGCCGGCATCGGCACGCCGTCGAGTTCCACGATGGCCCCGCGCTCACGGACGTGCTCGTCCCGGGCGAGGTCGGCCACGTCGTACACCGGCGCCGCCGCAGCGCCAGCCGCGTCGAACTCGGCGAGCGCCCGTTCCGCGGTGCGTTCGCCCATCCACTCGGACAGCCGTGCATCGATCTCGGCCCGGTGCGCCAGCCGCCCCGCGAAGTCGGCCATGCGGGGGTCGTCGCCGTAGCCGATCAGCTCCATCACCCTCGCCGCCACCGAGTCGGAACTGGTGGACACCGCGATCCAGCGGTCGTCGGCCGTGCGGTAGGTGTTGCGCGGCACGGTGGAGAAGATCCCGCCGCCGAGGCGTTCGGGCACCTCGCCCGTGAGGCCGGTGTGGGCCACGAACGGCGCCATGAACTGCACCAGCGACTCGATCAGGTTCACGTCGACCACCTGACCCACCCCGGAGTGCAGCGCCACCATCGTGGCGAACGCCGCGGCGAGGGCCGTCACCTCGTCGGTGAGCGCCATCGGCGGCAACAGGGGGCGCCCGTCGGGCTCGCCGTTGATCGCGGCCCAGCCCGAGAGCGCCTCGGCCTGCGTGGCGAAACCGGGCCGGTCCCGGTACGGACCGTCCTGTCCGTAGCCGGTCACCCGGGTCACCACGAGCCGCGGGTTCGCGGCGATGAGGTCGTCCGGGTCGAGCCCCAGACGCTCCAGGGTGCCCGGTCGGAAGTTCTCGACCAGCACGTCGGCCGTGGCGCACAGCCGGCGCATGACCTCCAGGTCGTCAGGGTGCTTCAGGTCGAGGGCCACCGTGCGCTTGTTGCGGCCCACCACGCGCCACCACACGGAGTCACCGCCCGGGTCACCGGGGTGGGCCCACCCCATGCGTCGCATCGAGTCGCCGCCGTCGGGGTGTTCCACCTTCACGACGTCGGCACCGAAGTCGGCGAGGTACCGCGCGCAGTTCGGCCCGGCCAGCACGGTGGAACAGTCGATCACCACCAGGTCGGCCAACGGCCCCGGCGACTCCGCCCGGCCCGCACCCGGCCGGTCATCCGAGGACGTTGCACCCATCCCGCCATGGTGCCCGTCCGGTGAGCGCACGGACCAACGCAGCGGGATCCGTACCGGGATCGTGGCACGGCCGGCGGGATGGGGGTGGCGGTCAGGGCCGCTCGAACATCGCGAAGCAGCGGTCGGCGAGCCCTCCGCTCGCGTACTCGGGATAGGCGCCGCCGAACATGCCGCGGGTGCGCTCGGTCCATGCCAGCGCCGCCGGGGTGGCGATGCGGCGGTGGACCTGCAGGACCAGACCGTCGTACACCCGGTACTCGGCCCACGAGCCCGGGTAGTCCTTCACACAGGGCACCTCCACGAACGGCACACCCGGCGCGTCGGGCAGGGCCGTGACCTTCGCCCGGTGCGTGTGGCCGGCGAAGTAGCCGAGGAGCCGCGGCCGGCGTGCGAACACCTCGGCGAGGGCCTCGGTGGCGTCGGGGTGCAGGTTGAAGCCGTCGTCGCGACCGGGATGCAGCGCCGGGTCCCACACCGGGTGGTGGCCGAACACCAGGACCGGCCGGTCCGCCCGGGCGCCCAGCTCGTCGAGCCACTCGAGCTGGTCGTCCGAGAGGTGTCCGTTCACCTCCCTGTTGCGGGACGTGTCGAGCACCGCGAGCGTGACCCCGGGGAGGGAGCGCTCCTGGAACGGGTCGTCGGCCACGTCGAGCGAGTGGTAGCTCTCGTGGTTGCCCCGCACGTGCAGCAGCCGGTCGCCGAACGCTCCGCCGTACACCTCGAGGAACCGGTCGTACTCCTCGCGCAGCCCGTTGGACGTGAGGTCGCCCTTCACCACCACGGCGTCGGGGTCGCATGCCGAGATGTCGGCCACGGCGCCGGCGCTCATCGTCTCCGGATACGGCGGCTCGCCCGGCTCCACCGAGAAGGTCGCCCACTCATCGACCTCTTCGACGAGCCCGCACACGGTCTCGCCGAAGTGCACGTCGTTGACCGTGGCCACCCGGGCGAGGAGCTCACCCCGGCGGGGCAGGGTGCGGACCTGATGGCCGTCGAGCTCCACCTCGCGGTCGGGTGTGAGACCGTCGAACACCTTCGGGACCGGACCCCGCCAGACGATCGCCTCGTCGTCGGCCAGCGTCAGGAGCTCGGGACGCTGGTCGGTGGCCACCACGTCGAGGATACGGACGCCGCCACCGCAGCCGGCACCACTGCGACGGATCGCACCGCTCCTAGGCTCGCCCCATGCCCAGCGTGCACGTCAACGGCGTGGACCTCGCCCACGAGCTCCGGGGCACCGGCCCACGGCTGCTCTTCTGCAACGGTTCCGGCGCCACGATGGACTCGGTCCGGCCGCTGCTGGACCTGCTGGCCGACAGCTTCGAACTGCTCGCCTTCGACCACCGCGGGACGGGTGGGAGTTCCCTCCCGTCCCCCGAGTACGCGATGGCCGACCTCGCCGCCGACGTGGCGGGCCTGCTCGACAGGGTCGGCTGGGACCGGTGCCACGTGGCCGGGCTGAGCTTCGGCGGAATGGTCGCCCAGGAGTTCGCGGTGACATGGCCGGACCGGCTGGACCGCCTCGCCCTCCTCGCCACCTCGCCGGGCGGGGCCCTCCCGTCGTACCCGCTCGAGACGCTCGCCGAACTGCCGTTGCCCGAACGGGCGACACGGTCGCTCGAACTGGCGGACCGTCGATGGACCCCGGAGTACCTGGCCGACCACCCCGACGACCTCGCCACGATCGGGGCGTTCGCCGCGGGCCGGCCCACGGAGGAGACCGAGGCGCAGCGGCGTGGCCGGTTGGCCCAACTGGCCACCCGGGCGGGCCACGACGTCCTCGACCGGCTGCACCTGGTGACCTGCCCCACCCTCGTCGGGAGCGGCCGCTACGACGACATCGCCCCGGTGGCCAACGGCGAGGCCATCGCCGAGCGGATCCCCGACGCCACCCTCAGGATCTACGACGGTGGCCACATGTTCCTGCTGCAGGACCCCGCCGCCTGGCCCGATCTCACGGGCTTCCTGGGGGCCTGACGCCGCGGCGCGGTTCAGGCCGGTCGACCGCGCCGGCTGGGTACCGGCTTGGACCACCACCGGCCCGACCAGCGCCACCGGGACCGGGGCTCCTCCAGCGGCGACACGGCGCCGCCGCGTGGCAGGCCCACCTCGAGCGCGGCCACGATGGCCACCGCCTCCTCCGGCGTGGGCTCGGGGCTGATGCCGCCCACCGTCGGGCCGCTCACAGCGGGATGTTCCCGTGCTTGCGGTGGGGCAGTTCTTCGCGCTTGGTGCGGAGCACCTCCAGCGCGGCGATCAACTTCGTGCGGGTCTCCGCCGGGTCGATCACGTCGTCGACGTAGCCGCGGTCGGTGGCCTCCCACGGGTTGAGGTAGGTCTCCTCGTAGGTCTCGATGAGCTCGGCCCGCTTGGCCACCGGGTCGTCGGCATCGGCGAGCTCGCGCCGGTTCACGATCTCCACCGCACCGGCCGCACCCATCACCGCCAGCTCCGCCGACGGCCACGCGAAGGCGAGGTCGGAACCGATCGACTTCGAGTCCATCACCACGTAGGCGCCGCCGTAGGCCTTGCGGGTGATCACCGAGATCCGCGGCACGGTGGCCTCGCAGTAGGCGTAGAGCAGCTTCGCACCGTGGCGGATGATGCCCCCGTGCTCCTGGTCCACGCCGGGCAGGAAGCCGGGCACGTCCACGAACGTCACGAGCGGGATGTTGAACGCGTCGCAGGTGCGCACGAACCTGGCCGCCTTGGAGCTCGACTCGATGTCGAGCACGCCGGCCAGCATCATCGGCTGGTTGCCCACCACGCCCACGCTGTGGCCGCCCAGACGGGCGAAGCCGCAGACGATCGACCCCGCCCACGACGGGGCGTACTCGAAGAAGTCGCCGTCGTCGACCACGGTGCGCACCACGTCGCGCATGTCGTACGGCAGGTTGGCCGAGGCCGGGATGAGGTCGTACAGCTCCTCGCACCGGCGGTCGGCCGGGTCGTCGGTGGCCTCGAAGGGCGGCTCGTCGAGGTTGTTCGACGGGAGGAAGCCGAGCAGGTAGCGCACGTCGTCGAGGCAGGACTTGTCGTCGGCCGAGATGAACTGGGCCACCCCCGACTTCGACGTGTGCGTGCGGGCACCGCCGAGGTCCTGCTGCGACACGTCCTCGCCCGTCACCTGCTTCACCACGTCGGGACCGGTGATGAACATGTAGGACGTCTCGTCGACCATGAAGATGAAGTCGGTCATGATCGGGCTGTAGACGGCGCCACCGGCGCACGGGCCCATGATCACGCTGATCTGCGGCGTCACGCCCGAGGCCTTCACGTTCCGGTAGAAGATCCCGCCGTAGCTGGCGAGGGAGACCACACCCTCCTGGATGCGGGCACCGGCGCCGTCGTTGAGGCCGATGACCGGTGCGCCCACCTTGAGCGCCAGGTCCATCAGCTTGTGGATCTTCTCGGCGAACACCTCGCCGAGGGCGCCGCCGAAGACGGTGAAGTCC
>CAIPVR010000200.1 GCA_903868545.1 uncultured Actinomycetes bacterium | reverse complement strand
CTGTGCCACTGTCGCGGTGCGGTGGCCGCGATCGACGGCGGCAGGGGCTGGTCCGCGGAGAGGAAGGTCCACCGGGCGCCGGTGGCGAGTTCGCGCCGGCTGCAGGCGATGTCCTCGCCGTACTTCACCACCCAGCCCGGGTCGGTCAGGCACACCCGGACGCCACGGTCGGCGGCCTCACCCACCACGGCGGGGGCGAGCTGGTAGCTGCCCACGGCTTCGGGATCCGCGGTGACCACGATCGGTCGGCCCTGCGCGGTCCGGACGAGTTCGTCCACGAGTTGCGGTGTCTCGAAGAAGTCGAACGGCACGTACCGGGTGGCGGGGGAGATCGCCGCGGCACCCACCGCGGCGAGCGCCACGGCACCCACTGCGACCCGGTGCGGTGTGGTGGCGGGTCGGCGGACCTGGTCGGGGAGGAGGATCGCCAGGGTCGTGCCCACCACCAGGCCGGGGATGGCGAGGATCCAGAGCGCCACGTAGCGGAAGGACAGGTCGTCCACCCCGCCGGTGGCGTACTGGAGCAGGCAGAGTTCCATCGCCGCGGCGCCGCCCGCCAGGAAGAGCCCGAGCCGTTGCCGCCGCCACAGCGACGCCGCCAGCAGGGCGGCGAACGCCGCCACCAGCAGGGTCGCCCGCATCAGGTCGCCGGTGCCCGGCCAGAACTGCAGGACGAACCGGGCCCCGTCGAGCAGTCCGTGGCCGCCGGTGTCGGGCCGCTGCACGTAGTCCCAGTACTTCGCGGTCTCGCCGGGCCAGCTGGTCAGCGTGTACCCGATGATCGGGGCGAGGAACGCGGCGCCGAGCCCGAGCGTGGCCCAGAGCGTCCGGCGCTCCTCGGTCACGAGCCGGCGGAGGCCACCGGTGCGCCACATCGCCACGAGCAGCATGAGCGTCGCCACCCCCACGAAGCTCGTGAACGCCACGTGGCCGTGGAACAGGAACCCGGCCCCGGCCACGAACGCCACGAGGCTCGGCAGGCGGCCGGCGGCCGCGCTGGCGCCCGCCACCACCATCAGGGCGAAGCTGGCCGTGAACATGTGGGGCAGCCACGGCCCGGCGAGGATCCCCGGCTCCAGCCAGCAGAACAGGGCCAGCGCGCCGAGCACCACCACGCCGTGGAGCCAACTGCCGAGGTGCGAGCGCACGATGGCGCCGATCGCCCCGAGCTGTGCGGCCACCAGCGCGAGGCCGCCGAGCATGTCGGCGTTGTGCTGGCCGATGGGTGACTGCAGGACTCGTCGGACCACCTCCGCCAGTCCCCAGATGTAGAGGTAGCCGGGGCCCGGGTGGTGGAACCCGGTTCGGCTGCCGTTGCCGCGCAGGTCGTGGAAGGTGATGGCGTCCCATGCGGTGGTGAACTGGTTGGCCTCGTCGCCGGCGAAGTGCACGGGGGAGAAGACCCACCGGTTGCGGAGCAGGAGGAGGGCGAAGACCCCCACCGCGAGCAGGGCGCCGACCAGGAGGTCGCTGTGCCGCGGGGTCCCCCCGGTGCGGGTGTCGGCGTCGTCGTCGTCGGCGACCGTGCCGTCGGGACCCGGACCGGAACCGGTCCGTCCGGGTTCGTCGTCCACGGCCGGACGGCCGGGATCGGGTCGTGCAGCTCGAAGGTCGCTCACGGAGGGTCCTCGCGGCTCGCGCGGGAGGGGCCGGCGGCCGACCGGACGACCCTAGAAGCCCACCTCGGCGTCCACAAGGACCCTCGGGGGCTCCGGTAGGCTCCGACCGTGTCGCTGCGCTTCGTGATCATCGGCGGGGGGCCGGCCGGCACGCAGGCGGCCACCCACGCGGCACGGCTCGGCGCCGAGGTGACCCTCGTGGAGCGCGACATCGTCGGCGGTGCCGCCCACCTCTGGGACTGCGTGCCGTCGAAGGCCATGATCGCCACGGGCGACGCGCTCGACGCCGTGCGGGGGGCCGAGGGCATGGGCCTGCGTGTGGCCCCCGCCTCGGTGGACCTCGACGGGGTGAGGGCCCGGATCACCGGGATCACCGACCGGATCGAGCAGCAGAACCGACGCCTGCTCGAGAGCCAGGGTGTGCGGCTCGTGCGGGGCACCGGCCGTCTCGCCGACGCCCACACGGTCGTTGCCGACACCGGTGACGGCGAGCAGAGCTTCCCTGCCGACGCCGTGATGATCTCCACGGGGAGCCGGCCGCGCATCCCCGAGTGGGCGGTGCCCGACGGCGACCGGGTGCTCACCACGCGTGACGCGTACCCGCCGGCGGAGCTGCCGGAACGGCTGGTGGTGGTCGGGTCCGGCGTGACCGGTGTGGAGTTCGTCCACATGTTCTCCTCGCTCGGCAGCGAGGTGACGCTGATCGTGTCCCGCCAGCAGGTGCTGCCGGCCAAGGACCCCGAGGTGGCGGCCGTGCTCGAGGACGACTTCCTCCGGCGCGGGGTGCGGCTCTTCAAGGGGGCCCGGGCCGTGGGCCTCGACCGAGGCGCCGACGGGGGTGTCGTCGTCCGCTGTGACGACGGCCGGGTGGCCGAGGGCAGCCACTGCCTGCTGGCCATCGGCTCGCTGCCCAACTCCGAGGGTCTGGGGCTCGAGGCGGCGGGCGTGCTCATGGACGGCCCGTGGGTACGCGAACTCGACCACCACATGCGCACCAACGTCCCCCACGTCTACGTCGCCGGTGACGTCTCCGGGAAGCTGCCCCTGTCGTCGGTCGCCTCGATGCAGGGCCGCAAGATCGCCGAGCACGTGATGGGCCTGCACAAGGTCGACCACCGGCACCTCGACTACGAGAAGGCGGCCTCGGCCATCTTCACCGACCCGGAGATCGCGGACGTGGGCCTCGCCGAGGCCGACGCCTTCGCCGAGGGCCGCAAGGTCCGCGTCACCAAGGTGCCGTTCGCGTCCACGGCCAAGGCCCTGATCGACGACGACCCGCGCGGGTTCGTGAAGATCGTGTCCGACCCGGCCACCGGGGTGATCCTCGGTGGTTCCATCGTGGGGCACCACGCAGCCGAGCTCATCTCGGTGATCGCGGTGGCGGTCACCAACGGCCTGCGGGTGAGCGACCTGGCCGAGAGCATCTTCGTGCACCCGGCGTTGGCCGAGGCCCTGAGCGACGCGGCAGAGTGACGCGGTGAGCGAACCCGGTCCCGTCGATCCGTCAGAGCGGGGGTCGGGGCTGCCCTACCCGCTCGCGCCACCCACCACCCGCGACGACCTGCCCGACCGCGGCTGGCCGGGTGCTCCGGCGTCCTGGGGAATGCGGGCGCTGGCCCGGATCATCGACGTGGTCGTGGTGTCGTTCCCGTTCGGGTTCCTCGTCGCCGCGCTCGGTACCCGGACCATCGAGTCGGGGCCCGACAAGGGTGAGCTCTCCGGGCCGGCCTGGCCGCTGCTGCTGTTCCCGGTGTTCTTCATCCTCTACGAGACGGTCCTCATCTCGATGTTCGGTCAGACGCTCGGCAAGTGGGTGTGCCAGGTCAAGGCCGTCCAGTGGACCGACGGGCACCTCGCGACGCTCCAGGAGGGTTTCGTGCGGGCCTTCGTGCCCGGCGTGTTCCTCCTGGTTGCGTCGGCCTCGGCGCTGCTCGGCGTGCCGGTACTCGGCTACCTGCAGTTCGTGCCGGTGGTCATCTACCTGTCGTCGCTGGCGAACGTGCTGTACCGCGGCCCCCACGACCGGGCCGCGAACACCATCGTGCTGGCGGCGCCGAGGTCGAGGCGGACCTGACCATCGCACCGGTCGACGTCGTCGCCCCCGTCGACCCGGTCCGACCCGCCGGGTCGGAGCGGTCCCCGGTCCAGGACTGGGTCGAACGCCGCCCACTGCGCCCGGTCCGTCGGCCGCCCCGGTGGCTGCCGGACCCCCTCCGCGTGGCGGTGGCCCTCCTGACGCTCGCCATCCTCACGACCCCCGTGCTGCTCACGGTCACCGGCCTGGGCGACGGTGCCCGGGTGAACGGCGACGAGGTGGTGGCGCTGCTGCTGCCCGAGGAGGCCGGGCGTGGGTCACCGGACCTCGTCTTCCCCGGCAACGCCTACCAGGGACTGCTCGAACTCCCTGCGTACGCGGTGCTGTGGCAGCTCGCGGGGCCGGACCTGGTGCCCGCGCGTCTGCTGCACCAGGTGGTGTGGCTGGCCGCGCTGGGGGTGTGGACCGCGGCGTGCCTGTCGGTCATGGGTGCCCTGGGCGCCACCGTCCGGGCCCGATGGTGGGGTGCCCTGGCCGTGGTCGGCCTCCTCGGGGTCACCGCACCGGTGGCCTGGCCGGTGTTCTCCTCCGTGTACCCCGGCTACCACACCGGGGCCCTGCTCGGCGGCCTGGCGGTGCTGGCGGCCACGCGTGTGGAGCGCGGCCGGGGATGGTGGGCGGCCGGTCTGTCCGCCGGGCTCGCCGTGTACGCCCAGCCCATGCACGGGGTGGCCGTGGCCGCGGTGCTGGCCGCCGCGCTCCTCGGCCCTCTCGGCGGGACGAGGACCCGCACGGCACCGCTGCCGGGGCGGGGTGGTCGGGTCGTGGCCGCCGGCCTCGGCGTCCTGTTCGGCGTGATGCCGCTCCTCGCCTGGAACGCTGCGAACGACTGGGCCACCTTCCGGCCCGGCAACCAACCCGTGGTCCACCCGCGGTGGACCTACCTCAACCGGTTGGCCAACCTGGCCGACGTCTCGGGCCACGTCCTGTCCGGGAACGGGTCGAGTGGTGTGCCCGCCCGGGGTGTGGTGGTCAACGTGGCGGTCGGCGTGGTGCTGGTGGCGCTCCTGGGCTGCGGTGTGATGGTGCTGGCCCGCTGCGGCCGCCGGGGCGTCCCGCTCCAGGTCGCGGTGGTGGTGGCGTTGCTCGGCCTGCCCGTCCTGGGCGCGTTCTCGCTCGACGACCAGTACCGCTACGCAGTGGCCTGGTGGCCGGCACTCGCGGTCCTGGTGGCCGCTGGCACCACGTGGGTCGCGGACCGGCCCTCGGCCCTGGTGCGCCACTCGGCGAGGGGGGTGGTGGCGGTCGCGGTGGTGCTGCACGTCGCGGTGGTGGCCGCCGTGGGCCGGAGCGCACTGGCCGCGGCCGCGGAGCAGCCCGACCCCAGCGAGCGCACCCGTGACCTCGTGGCCGACCTCCGCCGGTGCGGGGTGGACGCGGTGGTGGGCGACTACTGGTCGGTGTACCCGGTGCTGTGGGCCGACGGTGCGCGCATGGCGGGGGAGGTG
>CAIPVR010000199.1 GCA_903868545.1 uncultured Actinomycetes bacterium | reverse complement strand
GTTGCCCTCTCGGGAACCTGATCCCCGACTGGAACGACCTCGTCTACCGCGACCGCTGGCGCGACGCGCTCGCGCAGCTGCACGCGACGAACAACTTCCCCGAGTTCACCGGGCGTCTCTGCCCCGCGCCGTGCGAGGCCGCGTGCGTGCTCGGCATCAACCAGGACCCGGTCACCATCAAGCAGGTCGAGGTGTCGATCATCGATAGGGCGTGGGAGGAGGGCTGGGTGGCCCCCGTCCGCCCGGTGCACCTCACGGGCAAGCGGGTGGCGGTGATCGGCTCCGGCCCGGCCGGCCTCGCGGTGGCCCAGCAGCTCACCCGTGCCGGGCACCAGGTGGTGGTCCACGAGCGGGCCGACCGCATCGGCGGGCTCCTCCGCTACGGGATCCCCGAGTTCAAGATGGAGAAGCGGGTCCTCGACCGCCGACTCGCCCAGATGCGCGCCGAGGGCACCGAGTTCCGCACCAACGTGGACGTGGGCCGCGACGTGACCGTGGCGCAGCTCCGTGAGGACTTCGACGCCGTGGTGATCGCCACGGGTGCCACCGCCTGGCGCGACCTGCCGATCCCGGGCCGCGAGCTCGACGGCATCCACCAGGCCATGGAGTACCTGCCCTGGGCCAACCGTGCCCAGGAGGGCGACCTCGGCGTCGACGACGTGCCGATCCACGCCGGCGGCAAGAAGGTCGTCATCATCGGTGGTGGCGACACCGGCGCCGACTGCCTCGGCACGTCGCACCGTCAGGGTGCGGCCGAGGTGTTCCAGTTCGAGATCATGGCCCGCCCGCCGGAGGACCGGCCGGGTGCCAACCCGTGGCCCACGTGGCCGTTCGTGTACCGCACCTCCTCGGCCCACGAGGAGGGTGGTGAGCGCGTCTACTCGGTGAACACCGTCGAGTTCCTCGGCGACGAGGAGGGCCGCGTGCGGGCGCTGCGCATCGTCGACGTGGAACAGCAGGTGGTGGACGGCCGACCCACGTTCGTGCCCGTGGAGGGCTCGGAGCGCGAGCTCGAGGCCGACCTGGTGTTCCTGGCCATGGGATTCGTCGGCCCGGAGCGTCGGGGGCTGCTCGAGGACCTCGGCGTGGAGCTCGACGAGCGCGGCAACGTGGCCCGCGGCGACGACTGGGCGTCCTCGGAGCCCGGCGTGTTCGTCTGCGGCGACGCGGGCCGCGGCCAGAGCCTGATCGTGTGGGCCATCGCCGAGGGCCGGGCGTGCGCCGCCTCGGTCGACGAGTTCCTGATGGGGGAGACCGACCTGCCCCGGCCGGTCCGCCCCGCCGACCGGCCGCTCACCTGAGCGGCCGCGTGGACCACGGAACCGCCGCCGGCCCCCTGCGGGTGGTGGTGGTCCACTGGAACCAGCCGGAGGACTGCGTCGCCACCGTCGCCCGCCTGCTCGGCGACGACGTGCCCACACGGGTGACGGTGGTCGACAACGCGTCACGGCCCGAGGCCCTCGCACGGCTGCACGACGGACTGGCGGGCCTGTCCGACGCCGAGCGGGCCCGTGTGGAGGTGCTCACCCAGCCGTCCAACACCGGCTTCGGTCCGGGCGCCAACGCCGGGCTGCAGGCGTTCCTCGACCGTCCCGGGGACGGGGCCTGGGTGGCACTCTGCCCGCACGACGTGGAGCCGTTCGCCGGGTGTCTCCGGGCACTGCTCGACGCGGCGGCCGCCGAGCCGCTGGCCGGCCTGATGTGTGCCGACGTCGGCGACGGCATGGTGCCGGTGATCGACCCGTACTTCGGGGGCATGACCGTGCCGGCGGCCGGTGCGCCCCCGGCGCGGGGCGAATGGCGCTGGGAGAACGTGGACTACCCGCACGGCACCCTGATGCTGCTGCGACGGGCTGCGCTCGCCGAGACGGGCCTGTTCGACGAGCGCTATTTCTCCTACTGCGAGGAGGCCGACCTGGCGCTGCGGGTCCGGGCGCGGGGCTGGAAGGTGGGACTGGTGCGGGGGGCGCGGGTGCAGAACCTCCACCTCGGCAGTTCGGTGGCGCTCGTGGACTACCTGCAGACACGCAACACGCTCCTGCTGGTCCAGGAGATGAGCGGTTGGTACCACGCGGCGATCCGGGCGGGGATCACGTTGCTGCAGGTGGCGCGCGGCGTGCGCGATCCGTCGACGCGACCGCTGGTGTTCGACGCCCGGGCCCGGCTCCGGGGCGTGCGCGACTTCGCCCTCCGGCGCTTCGGCCCACCCCCGCCCGACGTCCTTCCTGCGAAATAGGGGTCCGCAACGCCCGGATCGGTCGCCCAGCCGCCGGATTTCCGGTGCGTCGGCGTCGGCGGATCCGGTGGGATCAGGGCCGGCGCGGCCGACGGGATTCCGGCAGGCGCCCCGACTCCACCCCGGCCACGACCGGCCGCACCCGCAGCCAGTAGACCGCGCACACCGCCACGCCCCCGACCGTGCAGAACACGCCGAGCAGGATCGCGCCGATCCAGCCGGCCTGGTTCCGCTCGGCCAGCGCCCACGCCCACTGGGGCCGGCGCACCGCGTCGAGGAGCGACACCAGCGTGAACGCCAGGGGGAGGCCGAAGACGGCGGTCACCAGCACGGCGCGCAGCAGGTCTCCCCAGGGCATGGCGGGAGCCTACGGTCGGCCGGGCCGGCACCCCGGTAGCGTCGCCGGCGTGCGCGAGCCCCTTCCACCCCCGGGACCCCCCACCGGGCCGTCGCCGGTGCGCGACCCCGGCACGCTCGACCCCGATGGTGCGGATCTCGTCCTTGGCGTGCTCGCCTCCACGCGTGCGGTGCGGCGCTACCGGTCCGAACCGGTGCCCGAGCAGGTGCTGGCCCGCCTGCTGTTCGCCGCGACCCGGGCCCCGTCGGGTTCCAACCGCCAGGGGTTCCGCTTCCTCGTGCTGCGGGACGGGCCGGGGGCGGCGCGTGCCAAGGCGCTGATCGGCGACGCAGCGCGGCGCCTGTGGGCCGCCAAGGAGGTCGCGGACGGCTACGGCACCGGCACGGGGGCGGCCGCGGACTCGCCCAAGGCGCGCACGGCCCGGACGATGCGCGCCTTCGTCGACGGCTTCGAGGACATCCCGGTGGTGATCCTCGCCGGCATCGTCCGCCACCGCGAGGGCACCGACGAACTGCTCGGTGCGTCGGTGTACCCCGCCTGCCAGAACCTCCTCGTGGCCGCGAGGGCCTCGGGCTACGGCGGGGTGATGATGACGTGGCACCGGGCCGTGGAGCCCGAACTCCGGGAGGTCCTGGCCATCCCGGACGACGTGTTCCTCGCCGCCACCATCACCCTCGGCCGTCCGGTGGGCGGGACCGGCGCCGTGCGCAGGGCCGAGCTCCACCACCTCGTGTTCGAGGACCGCTGGGGTGAGGCCCCCGGCTGGGCGGTCGACCCGCCGGGCAGCCGGTTCACCCGCTGGCGCGACTGAGCCGCACCGGCTGGTGCGTCGGCTGCCGGCTCAGCGGACGCCGCCGCGGGGCACCTGCATGATGCGCGGGGCGAGTCGCTCGGCCACGTAGCGGGCCGTCTCGGGCTCCGCGTAGTGGGTGCCGTCGCGTCCCCGGAGTGCGATGCCGTCGACCACCGTGGGGCACGGGTCGGTGGGGCACACGATGTCGTCGAGGCGGACGAGGCTCACCCGCACCGGGTCCTCGGCCGCGAGCCGCTGCAGGAGGCCGTTCAGGTGGCGGAGCCGGTCGCGGCGAACCGGGTCGGCCGGTCCCTTCAGGCTGTCGACGGGGTCGGGGACCGTGAGGAACGCCACCCGGGCGCCGCGGGCGGTGAGCCGGTCGACGGTGCGGCGGTAGAGGGCGAGGAGCGCGTCGTCGGACGTGGGGGTGCCGTAGGGGAGGAACACGCCGTTCCACAGCCGGTCCGACGCCTCCCAGGTGCTCAGCGCCACCACGAGGTCGGGCCGCGTCCGCCCGATGACGTCGCGCTGGTTCGGTGCGATGTTGGGACCGCACGCGGCGGTGAGGGCGAGCACGGTGCCGTCGGGCTCGGCCGGGTCGCCCTCGACGATCCCGCACCCCGGGAACGCGCTGTCGGCGAACGCCACACCCCCCGAACGGAGCACCGAACCCATCTGGTCCGCGATCGAGGCGGCCACCGAGTCGCCCACCAGGAGGACCCGGGTCGGAGGCTTGAACGGGGCCGGGGGCTGGGTCGGTGGCGGCGCCGGCACGGTCGTGGCGCCCGCGACGGTGGGTTCCGGCGCCGGCGGCGGTGCTGCCGGCGCCACCGTGGTGGTGGTGGTGGGTGCCGGTTCGGCCGGCTGCATCGCGACGTCGTCGGGCGAGCGCGTCTGGAGGTAGGACGGCGGCGCCTCGGCCCGGAGGCCGAGGCCGACGGCGAGCAGTGCCACCACGGCGAACGCCGCCGGGACGGTGACCCGTGGCCGGGGGATGCGCAGGCGCCGGGTGCGGATGGGGCGTTCCACCAGCCGGTAGGACGCCTCGGCGAGCAGGCCGGCGGCGAGGCACATCACGACGAGTCGGGCCCAGCCCGTGAACCGGGGCCACGCGGTCACGAGCGCCACCAGCACCAGCCAGTGCCAGAGGTAGAGGCCGTAGGAGCGGGTGCCCGCCCACCGGAGGCCCGGGCCGCCGAGTGCCCGGTCGGCGACCGGCAGCACCACGACGCCGACGACCACCGCCCCGGCGGCGAGGGCGATCAGGGGGAAGCCGCCCCGGTAGAGCCAGAGGGCCCGCTGGTCGGCCACGGCCATGGCGGTCGCGAGGCCGACCGCTCCGAGTACCGCGAGGACGGTCACGGCCCGGCGCCGCCCCGGTGAGGCCCACGCCGCCGGAGTGGCCTCGCCAGCGGCCCGAGCGGCGAGTACCGGTTCCATCCACAGCGCCACCAGGACCCCGGCGAGGATCGTCGCGGCCCTCGTGTCGGTCCCGAAGTACATGCGGTCCTTGTCGGCGCCGTTCCAGGCCAGCCAGGCCATCCAGCCGGCCGAGGCCACGAAGCCGACGGTGGAGACCACGAGCAGCCGGCGCCGGCCCCGCCGGGCGCCGAGCGCGGTGCCGAGGCACACGAGCGCCACGAACGGCCACAGCAGGTAGTACTGCTCCTCCACGGCGAGCGACCACAGGTGCTGCAGGGGCGAGGGTGCGGAGAACGCCCCCGTGTAGGACGCGCCGGAGACGACGAACCACCAGTTCGCCACGTAGCCCAGCCCGGCGAGCGTGTCGTTGCGGATGCCCTCCAGCGACGACCGGTCCGCGAACAGCACCGCCCACGCCGTGACCGCGGCGAGGAACAGGAGCAGTGCCGGCAGGAGCCGGCGGAACCGACGCCCCCAGAACTCCCGGAGGTCGATCCGGCCGCTGCTCCGGTGCTCGGCGAGCAGCAGCGAGGTGATGAGGAAGCCGGACAGGACGAAGAAGAGGTCCACGCCGAGGAAGCCACCGGGCAGCAGGCCGACGTCGCCGTGGTAGATGATCACGGCGATCACGGCCAGCGCCCTCAGGCCGTCGAGCCCGGGCAGGTGGGGAAGCCGTGCGGCGTCCGCAGCGGGGGCGGGGGAGTCGGGCGCCTCCCGTGGCGACGTTCCCAGCACCGGCTCCACCTCCTCCGTGACGGCCCGACCTGCGGCGTCGGGCGCCGCGGACCCCACTGGCGGGGGCCGCGCACCCGCACAGCGTACGGGCACTCGGCGTGGCGGGCCGGATCCGGTGCGTGGGCAATCCTCCCCGGCTCAGGAGGGCGGCCCGGCCTCCCGGTGACGGTCGAGTCGGTCGGCACCCGACGGGAGCCCGGGGAGCTGGCCCTGGAACCCGTCGCTGCGGTCGGCGAGCGGCTCCGCGAGGAGCGCCTCCACCTGCTGCCAGTCGTGGGCCCGCGGCCCGGCCAGGTGGCGGTTGTAGGGCTGGTCGAACACCACCACCAGGTTCCCCCCGGCGCGGAGGGCCTCGACGTTGTGGGGTGCGTCCTCCACGTAGGCGTCGGCCTGCACCTCGGGCTTCCGGCCGAGGAAGCACAGGTCCCGGTACGGAATCCGGTGCCGATCGAGCCAGGCCACGGTGTCGGCCACCACGACCTCGTGGCCCCAGTTCAGCACGAGCCGGTGGGTGATGATCCGGATCCACACACCGGCGTCCGACAGCCGCCACAGCGCGTCGGCCACCCCGGGCATGGCGGGCATGTCCCGGAACATCCGGTCCTCCATCACCCCGAGCCGGTGCAGTTCGAGGAAGCGCTCACGGTCGAGGCCCCACTCCGCGAAGTCCCAGCTCACCTCGTCGGTGAGCTCGGCGGGGCCGGTGCCGGTGCGACGGGCGACCACCTCCCGGAACGCCGCCGTGTAGTCACCGCAGACCCCGTCGAGGTCCACTCCCAGCACGAAGTCGCCATCGGTGCCCACGGGGAGACGGCGCCCTCAGCGCCGGCGCCGCAGGGCGTCCCGGGCGAGCACCTCGAAGTTGGCGAGCGAGCAGGCCTCCCACGTGAGCTCGGCGGCCCGCGCCACGGCGCCCTCCTCGAGCCGCCGGCGCAGCGCCCGGTCGGTCAGGACCCGCACCGTGGCGTCCACGAACTCGTCGTCGGTGCGGGCGAGGAGCCCCGAGCGGTCGTGGTGCACGGCGTCCGCGTGGCCGGCGATGTCGGTCACCACCGCCGGCGTGCCGGTGGCGGCCGCCTCGGTGAGGGTCATGCCCCACCCCTCGCGGGTGGAGGCGGAGGCCACCATCCAGGCCGAGCGGTAGAGCCCGAGCAGCTCGTCGTCGTCCACGTGGCCGGCGAGGCGGACCCAGTCGCCGGCGTCGAGCTCGTCGACGAGCGAGACGAGGTCGTCGCGGACGTAGCCCTCGCCCACGATCACCAGCTCGAGGTCCGGCACCCGGGTCCGGGCCCGGTGCAGCATCCGGACGAGACGCGGGAAGTCCTTGACGGGAGCGAGGCGGCCGACCGCCACGACGCGCGGATGGAGGGCCCGTTCGCCGCCGGGGGTGAACGAGGGCCCGATGCCCGGAGGGATGACGGTCACCGAGCCGGGGTCGAAGCCCTGCTCGTGGACCATCTCCTCGAGCGAGCTGGGGGAGAGCGTGACCATCGACCGGCGCCGGTAGCACGGCGGTGCCAGCCGCTCCTCGATCAGGTGGCCCACGCGGGCCTGCAGCGGCGGGAGCGTCTGGTCCCACATCGGGCCGTGCACGTGGTGCATCCAGACCACCGACGGACCGCGCCACCACACGGGTGACATGAACGGCATGCCGTTCCAGATCTCCACCAGGGCATCGGCACGGCCCAGCCGACCGGCGAGCTCCGCGGTCGGCGTGCGCAGGAAGACCGAGTAGCGCCCGCCGCGACGGCTCACCGTGTAGCCGTGACGCACGGCCACCGGCGGGCGGCCCGCGGCGGCCGAGGTGCGCATCGTGATCCGCAATCCGGCCCGGGCCCAGATCGAGAGGATGGAATCGGCGTGGAGTTCGGAGCCCCCCGCCTCGTCGTCGTCGAGGTCCCGCCAGCCCAGCACGTGCACCCGGCGGATCCCGGCACGGCCGGCGAGGTCGTCGATCGCCTTCAGCGTGGCGTCGCTCGCCGGCGGGCCGCCAGCGGATGATCCCGGGGTGCTCGCCACGGACTCCTACACTACGGGTCGCCCGTTCCCCGACCGTGCACCACTCCGCGCCGGTCCCGATGCAGCGCCGGCCCGCCCGGCGACCACCCGGAGGTGTCCGTGAAGCTCACCGGCGAGCGCCCGATGCAGGGCCAGACCCCCGACTCCCTGCTGGCGCTGCACACCGCCGGCTACCGGGAGGTGCGGGCCCGACTCGGGCCGGGTCGGTTCCTCGACGTCGGCTGCGGCCTGGGCGACGAGTCGGTGGGGTTCACCGGCGACGGCCGTGACGTGATCGGGGTGGACTACGACCCGGCCACCGCGGCCAGCGCGGTGCACACCCACGGTCGCGAGGGCCTCCGCGCCATCTGCGCCGACGGGTCGATCCTGGGGCTGCGCTCCGACGCCTTCGACCACGTGTGCTCGTCGCACCTCATCGAGCACTTCGTCGACCCCGAGCACCACGTCCGTGAGGTGTCCCGCGTGCTGGCCCCGGGCGGCACGGCCTTCTTCATCACGCCGAACGCGCCGGCCGACTTCGAGAACCCGTACCACGTGTACCTGTTCGAGCCGGACGACCTCCGCGCCATGCTCGGGCGGCACTTCAAGAAGGTGGAGGTGCACGGCCTCGACGCCACGCCCGTGGTGAAGGCCGACTTCGAGCAGCGCCGGGCCATGGCCCAGAAGCTCCTCCGTCTCGACCCGCTCGGGCTTCGCCACAGACTCCCGCGCGAGGCCTACGTGTGGTTGCACGCCACCGGCCGTCGCGTGGCCTATCGGTTCACGAACACCGACCAGACCGGTGGGCGTTCCGGCATCACCGACGACGAGTTCTTCCTCACCGACGAGATCGACCCGAGCACCTTGGTGCTGTTCGCGGTCTGCTCCGACCCGATCGACTGAGACACGGCCGACCGCGGTCGGACCGACCGCTCCCGTCGCCGGGGGTGGTCCGCCACCCGGTGTCGCTCATCCCCCGGGTTCGTCGGTGATCGCCCGTGGGGTGCCGTCGTCGGTGGCCGCCGTCGTTCGCCCGGCCCGCCGCCGGAGTACCTCCACCAGGGGGTCCAGGGCGAGCAGGGCGGTGGCCAGCAGCACGGGCGCGTGGGTCACCTCGAACTTGTTCATCCAGTCGAAGTCGACGACGAAGCCGTTGCGGGCCTGCTTCGCCACGATGAACGCGAACGACAGGGCGAGCACGCCCACCCCGACCGTGCGCAGCAGGACCTGACCGCGTCGGAGCCCGAGGGCCGCGACCGCGACGAGGCCGGCGGCGAGGCCCGCCCACGGGCCGAGGAACACCCATCCCACCAGCGCCACGGCGACGCCCCCGAGGGCGGCCGACGCCGGGCCGAGGGCGCCGCCGTCGGTGTCGAGCGGGCCGGTGCCGCGCACGTCCATCGGCGCGACGACGGACGGGTCGACGGGACCGCCCCCGAGGAGGCGCGGCGGGCGGATGCAGAGGCCCACGCAGAGGAGCACCCCGGCGAGCGACGCCCACAGGGCGATCCAGACCGCTCGTTGCGGCGTCCACTCCAGGGTGATGGTGGCGTCGGTCCCCACCTTCGCCGGGTCCACCCGCCACCCGTTGGCGAAGCCGTTCACGAGCGTCGGCGGGCCGAGGTCGACGTCACCCGCCCGGGCCGTCCAGCCGGGCGACAGGCTCTGGCCCAGCACCACCCAGTAGGGGTCGCGGGCGCCGTCGACGGTGGCGGTGTAGGTGAGCCGGCCCGGCCGGTCCGTGCGGGTGGCGGGCGGGGTGGGCCCCGGTCCCGGTGGGGTGGCCAGGGTGTCGAGGCCGGGCCCGCCGCCCGGGGCGGACGCGAGCGTGACGAGGTCCACGTCGAGGCCGGTCTGGCGTCCCGGCGTGGTGGTCAGCAGCGTGCGTCCCGCAGGGACACCCTCGGGGCCGTCGCACGACTCGAACCGCAACGGCTGCCGGGCGAGCGCGTCGCCGACGGTGCCGACCGCCCGCACCGGCACCGGACGGTCGCCGAGGGTCAGCAGGTCGCTACGGCAGTCGGCGGGGAAGAGGGTCTCGGCCGAGGGCTGCGACCGGGTGGGCAGGCCGAGTTCGGCGATCCCGGCCGGCGTCACGGTGCGGGCGCCGCCGAACCAGTCGGTGGAGGGCACCTCCTCGGCGGCGTCGATGACGAAGCGGAACGTGGTCCCCGTGATCCCACCGGTGTCGGCGTCGACGGTGGTGGTGGCACCACGCTCGCGGCCGCGGCCGAGCTCGGGTCGACCGAGTTCGAGCACGGGCCCGTCGCGCCCGTCGACCACCATGCGGAGGCGGGTCGGCACGCTGTGGCGGCCGTCGGTGACCAGCGTGACGGGAAGCCGGTCCACGGTGACGGGTCCCGGGTAGCGGACCTCGACCCAATTGCCCACGACGCCGTTGACCGGGGTCCGCCAGGCCGTGGCGGGGTCGCCGTCCACCGCGACGCTCGGTCGGGAGCGGAGGTCACCCGCCAGGGTGGCGTCGGCGGTGGCCGTGAGGCCGCCCTGCTCCGCGGACGGCTGCCCGATGAGCCGATCGGTGACCTCGCCCGGCACCGCGGCGCTCAGGCGGAGCTTGCCGAAGGGCGTGAAGGCCCGGGCCACGGGGCCCTCCACCCATCGGAGCAGGCGCCGCTCCTCGTCCTCGACCACCACCTCCGACGGATTGGCCGAACGCCGGGTGAAGACGTAGCTGAGCGAGCGGGCGATCGAGCCGTCGCCCGCGTCGCGCAGCAGGTCGACCGGCGGTCGGACGATCTCGGTGGTGGGCCCCACCCCGGGGATGGTCACCTCGGCGATGCCGACGTCGGAGATGCCGGTCCAGCGGGCGAGGCCCTCGAGATTCGTGCCGGTGACCGTGATGCGCAGCCGGTCGAAGGTCCGGGTCGGGAAGCGCAACTCCTGGCCGGGCGGGGTGCGGGAGGTGTCGGTGAGCCGCTCGGTCACGGACGGGTCCCGCTCGGGGTCGATCCCGCCGTTGCCGAAGGTGAGCCGCGCCTCGGTGATCCACCGGTTGCCGAGCCGCTGTGACTGCAGGAGGGTGAGCCGGTCGGTGGTCACCGGCTCGCGGAGGCGCAGTTCGAGGAACTCGTCCTGCACGTCCTGGAAGGCGCCCACCCGCCACGCGGTGGTCGGGTCGCCGTCCACCGCGTTGGCCGCCCGGTCACTGGCGGTGTAGCTGACGGGATTGCCGTAGGCGGAGGAGCGGGCGTCGACGGGGCCCTGCAGTTCCACCACGGTGGCCGAGTCGTCGCCCGCGCCCGGGAACACGTCGAGGCGGTTGTCGGAGTAGTCGGTGACCAGCGCCGTCTGGCCGGCCTGTTCGGTGACCCCGTCGTTCTCCCGCACCGACCCCCACCGCCGGGCCTGACGCCGGTTGGTGTCGGTCACGACGAGGGACGTGCCCGCCTCGCCGAGGGTCTGGCGCCGCACGGTGGCGTCGGTGGAGAGGGTGGCGGAGTAGAGCAGGGGTCGGTCCACCTGCAACCCTCCGCTCGCGGCCAGGGCAACGATCCCGGCGCCGTTGCCCGCGAGCACGACCGGGTCGGAGGCCTGCACGGTGCGCAGCACCGGACGCGGGTCCTCGACGGGGAAGACCGACACCGGTGGCGGGTCGTCCGCCGAGTCCGGGGTGCCGAACTCCACCTCGTCCTGCAACGGCAGTCGCCGGTCGGGGACGTTCGGCGTGGCCGGGCCGAACCCGGTCGGGGTCCCGAGCCCGGGGGCGCCGAGCAGCTCGGCGTAGGTGAGGCGCGGACGCGGGGTGCGGAAGCGCTCGTAGGCCAGGTCGGCCCGGTGCACCACGTCGCCCACGCCCAGCAGGCGGGCCAGCGGCGCGAAGGTCGAGGGGTCGGACGTCCCCTGCTGCAGCGGGAGGTCCCAGTCGTTGAGCAGGTTGGCCGACGCCGGTGTGCCGTAGGGGATCAGCTCCCGGGCGACGTAGTCGCGGTCCATGAGGCCCGGGGTGATCGGGTCGACCGTGTTGCCCCAGCGGTACGACGCGAAGTCGGTGCCGGGCACCTCGGCGACGCGGTAGCGGGGGTCGCCCCGGTCGAGGGAGCGGGCCGCCTCGGTCCAGTAGGTGGGCACCTCGGAGTCCCGCAGCAGGTTGCGGTCCACCATCTGGCCCCGGAACAGCGCCAGCTGGTTGGCGCAGACCAGCACCAGCAGCGCGGCGGCGACCGGCAGGTGCCAGCCGGGGCGCCAGCGGCTCACCGCCGCCACGCCGGCGCCGAGCATGACCGCCAGGCCGAGCGCGATCAGCGGGACGGCCCTGGGGGTGGAACGGAACGCGAGCCCCGAGTCGGTGCGCGTCCATGCCTTGAACGCCGCGCCCGCCGGCGTGGAGGACTCCCACGGGTGCGAACCCACCCCCATGAGGAGGCCGACCAGCACGAGCAGCGCGAAGTAGCCACGGTGCCGGAACCGCGACAGCAGCCCGGCGGTGAACGCGAGCAGCGGCAGCAGGTAGCTGAGCGCCAGTGCCGGCACGTTCTGCACCATCGTGACCGCCGGGGCGATCCAGGCGCCGAGTGCGTCGCGTCCGTAGAAGAACCAGTATCCGAGGCCGCGGAGCAGCTCCGGGGCCAGCGCGGCGTTCGCCACCACGAAGTAGGTCTCGGTGTAGCGGAGGATCGGGATGCCGTAGGTGCCCTGCACCCCGAGGCCCACCATCCACCAGAGGCTCGTGGCGAGCGTGAGGACCGCGATGCGTGTCCCGGCGGCGAGGGTCCGCCGCCAGGTCGCCTCCTTCGCCACGAACGTGGCGTGGGCCATCCAGAGGATCGGGGCCACCATCACCAGCAGCAGCGATGTGGCGTTCACCCCGCCGACGGTCAGGGTGACGAGCGCGAACGCGGCGGGGGAGCGCCACCCCCCGCGGCGCACCGACCGTGCGGCCAGTCCCACCAGCCACGGGAGGCCGGCGAACGGCAGCAGGATCACGGAGATGCGGGAGGCGTAGTCGAGCAGGTAGGGGCTGAGCGCGTAGGCGAACGACGCGACCGTCACGCCGGTGCCGCGCCAGTCGAGCTCCTTCAGCATCCAACGCATGCCGAGCCCGGCCGCGCAGATGATCGAACCGAGCCAGAGCCGCTGGGCCACCCAGTCGGGCACGCCCAGGGTCTCGAGGAGCCAGTAGTACGGCCCCATCGGCCACAGGTAGCCGATGTTCTGGTGGGTGATCGTGCCGAGCCCGATGTTGGTGTCCCACATGTAGGGGGCACGGGAGAGCAGGCGGCCGGGGTCGAGGTAGAGGTAGCTCTTGGTGTCCGCGCCGATCCGGCCGGGCTTGGTGAGGAGCAGCGGCACGTACGCCACGGCGACGAGGAGCAGGGCGCCGGCGGGGACGCGACGGAGTCGGCTGGGGGCGTCGGTCGGACCCATGGGCTGGGCCGGACGTTACTCCCGCACCGGGTCACGGCGGCGCAGGCCGCCACCGCCTACGCTCACCACCTCGACATGGCCACCTCGGACCCGACGGACGACCACTCCTCCCGGCCGCCGCTGGGCGGCGACCTGACGGACCGGACGTTCCGGTCCGCGCTCGGCGGCATCGCGGTGGTGGCGCTCGCCGTGCGGGTGGCGTTCGTGCTGATCCGGCAGTCCTCGGTGGTGCTCGTCACCGGCGACGCCTACTGGTACCACTTCCAGGCCCGGCTGGTGGCCGACGGCCGCGGCTTCCTCGACCCGTTCTCGTACTTCAAGGACGGCGTGTCGGCCCCCGGTGCCGACCACCCGCCGGGGTTCGTGCTGGTCCTGGCCGCGCTCGACCGGCTCGGGATCTCCTCGCCGCAGGGGCAGCGGCTCGTGATGTGCCTCGTGGGCACGGCCTCGGTGGTGCTCGTGGGGTACCTCGGCCGGCGCCTCGCCGGGCCGTGGGTGGGGCTGGTCGCCGCCGGGATCGCCGCGCTCTACCCGAACTTCTGGATCAACGACGGGATGCTGATGGTCGAGACCATCTACATCCTGGCGTCGGTGGTGGCGCTGGTGGCCTGCTACCGCTACCTCGACCGCCCGCGCTGGGGCGAGGTGGCGCTCATGTCGGCGGCGCTCACCGCAGGGGCCATGGTCCGGCCGGAGGCACTGCTGCTGTTCGGACTGATGGTGCTGCCGGTGGTGCTGTGGCGGCGTTCCCTGCGGTGGCCCGTCCGCCTCGGCCAACTCGCCCTCGCGGCCGCGATCCCGGTGCTCGCGTTCGCCCCGTGGGCGGCGTACAACCAAGCGCGCTACGGGCAGTTCGTGCCCGTCTCGACGGGGGCCGGCCAGACGCTCGCCGCCGCGAACTGCGACCTCACCTACGGGGGCGACTTCCTCGGCTACTACTCCACGAAGTGCCTGCTCCCGCCCGAGATCACCCCGCCCACGGCCACCAACCGGGCGGCCCGGGACCGGCAGTACAACGAGAAGGCCACGGCGTACATGCGTGAGCACGCGGGCGAGCTGCCCAAGGTGGTCGCGGCGCGGGTGGCCCGCCTCTGGCACCTGTACCGGCCGGGCCAGAGCATCGGGCTCGACGGGTTCGTGGAGGGCCGTTCCGGTGGTCCGCCCGGCACCGGTTTCGTGGCCGTGCGCGAGGCCCTGTGGTCGTACTACGTGCTGGCGCCGCTCGCGTTGGTGGGACTGTGGGTGCTGCACCGACGGCGTCGGATCGTCTACCCGCTGCTGGCCCAGCCGGTGCTCGCCACGCTCGTGGCCGCGATGACCTTCGGCATCACCCGGTACCGTGCCGGCGCCGAGATCACCCTGGCGGTCGGTGCCGCGGTGGCCGTGGTCGCCGGGGTCGCCTGGCTCGCGGGCCGGGGCTCGCCGCCGACCGGTGACCGCACGGGCCCACCGGACCGGACCGCGGGCGAGGGGACAGCGGCGGACAGGACAGCGGACGCCGGCACGGAGCCGGTCGCCGGGCCGGTGAGCTGAGCGGAGGAACCATGGACGACGTGAGCACCGGCCCGGAGGCCATCACCCAGCTGGAGATGACCCACCGCCTGCCCAGGGCGCGGGTGGTCGATCGCGTGCCGTTCCTGGTGGAGGCGGTACGCGGACGGCGAGCCGCTCACCTCGGGTTCGTCGACACCGGGTGCTGGCAGCTCCACGAGCGACTCGACCTGTGGATCCACGCCCACCTCGACCGCGCCGCGTCGCACCTGGTGGGCATCGACGTGGACGAGGCCGGCGTGGAGCGGGCCCGTGCCAACGGCTACGAGGCCTACCTGGCCGACGGACGGGATCCCGACGCCCTGGCCTCGTTGCCGATCGACCCGGTCGAGGTGGTGGTCGCCGGGGAGGTCATCGAGCACATCGACGACGTCGGGTCGTTCCTGTCGGGGCTCCGGCCGCTCGTGGAACCGGGTGGTCGGCTCGTGCTCACCACCCCGAACGCCAGCGGCCTGCTCAACTCGGTGGCCGCGGTGGCCGGCTACGAGGTGAACCACCCCGACCACGTGGTGCTGTTCTCCTGGTACACGCTCAGCAACCTCCTCGCCCGGCACGGCTGGGAGGTGGAGGAGGTGGCCACCTACGTGCCGAAGGTGAAGGACATGGCCGGCCTCACGGGGCGGGCCAAGCTCCTCGGCCGCGGTGCGGCCGTGCTGCTCGCCGTCGAACGTCTCCTCGGCCGCATCGGGCGACCCTTCGCTGCGGACGGCCTGATCGTGGTGGCCCGCCGCATCTGAGGCGCCCCACGGCCGGCACCCGGGCCCCGCCCCTCCGGCGCCGGTCGCTCAGGCGCTCACGTCGGGGTGGCCGACCGATCCGGCGGAGGGGTCGGCCCGGCCGTCGGGTGCGCGGCCCTCCCGCTCGGTGCGTTCCCGCAGGAGGGCGAGTTCCTCGGCGAGGACCCGGATCCGCTCCTCCGAGCGCGACTGCTCCCACGAGAAGTGCACCACCACGAGGAACAGGAATCCGACGGCGAAGAGCAGGAGGGTGGCGGGTGGGTAGTAGATCCCGAGCAGCTCGGAGGCCACGTTCAGGAGCTTCGGGAACAGGGCCAGGGCCAGCAGGGCCACGCCCACGGTGATCCAGAGGAGCGAGTACTTCGTCCGCAGCCCGTGGCGGCGCACCAGTCGGATGATGAAGACGAGGACGAGCAGCGCGGCCACGGCCACGAACACGTGGGCCCGCAGCGTCATCGCCCCGAAGCTGTCGGACGGGCCGTTCACGGGGTCACCTCCGCCACCGGGGGCACGGGTGAGGTGGCGGGCGCCGGACCGGGACGGCGACGGCTGGCGCGGAGCACCAGGGTCAGGAGGACCCGCAGGTAGTGGTAGACGAGCCGGAAGCGGTGCGCCGAGGGCTGGCCGCCCGCCCGCTCGTGCATCCGGACCGGCACCTCCGTGATACGGAACCCCTCGTAGCTGGCGGCGAGAAGGACCTCCACCGACTCCATGTACTCGGAGGGGTAGCTGCGGGCGAAGTACTCGAGCACGGGACGGTTGAAGGCCCGGAACCCGGAGCTGGTGTCGGTGAACTCGCGCCCGCTGAGCAGCCGCAGAGCGAACTGGAGGACCCGCATCGCGCCCCGGCGGGTGTGTCCCACGTCGTAGCTCACGGTGCCGCCCCCGAAGCGGCTCCCGATCACCAGGTCGGCGTCGTCGAGCGCCGCGAGCAGCTCCGGCACGAGGGCGGGGTCGTGCTGGCCGTCGGCGTCGAGCTGCACACCCCGCTGGTACCCCTCGGTCACGGCGTAGCGGAACCCGGTGCGGAGGGCGCCGCCGATGCCCAGGTTGAACGGCAGCCGGAGCACCGTGACCCCCGGGACCGATGCCGCGGCGGTCGCCGTGGCATCGGCGGAGCCGTCGTCGATCACCACCACGTCGACGTCCGGCAGCGTGCGGCGGAGATCGGCGAGGACCGCCGGCAGGGTGGCGGCCTCGTTGAACGCCGGCATGATCACGAGGTCCGATGAGCGGTGGCCGCCCGCCGGGATGACGCCGAACTCTCGGGATGCGTCCATCGGCGCCATTATCCCATCGGCGTGGACCGCCACGGCCGATCACCCCGGGGTCGAGCACACCGGCGCCCCGGTGACCCCGGCGCCGCCGGTCGTCTGCGAGGATTCCACCGGATGTCCACCGACCTGGGGGCGGTGCCGGCCGGACCGGCCGGTGAGCCCGACGCCGATGCCGACGCCGATGCGACGGCGGTCCCGCCGACGACCGGGGCGCCCCGCCGGCTCGCCGTCGCCACCTCGGCGGTGGCCGCGGTGGTGTGGCTGCTGTTCGTGGTGGTCCTGACCTACGGCCGCCTCGACGTGGTGCACCCGGAGACGTTCGGGAACTTCTACGACGCCCAGGCCCGGGCATTGCTCGACGGCCGCATCGCGGTGGACCCCGACCAGGTCGGGTTCGAGGGGTTCAGGGTGGGGGACCGCACCCACATCTACCAGGGGCTCGTCCCGGCGCTCGCCCGGGTGCCGGTGCTGGCCGTGACCGATCGCCTCGACGGCCGCCTCACCGCGCTGTCGATGTCGGTGGGCATGGCGGTGGCGCTCGGCCACCTGGTGCTGCTGGCCGTGGTGGCCCGCCGTCTCGTGCGGGGTGACGACCCGGTGGGGAGGGCCGAGGTGGTGGCCGTGGCCGCGACCGTGGGCGCCCTCGGGGCCTCGCCGTTGCTGTTCCTGTCGGCCAAGGCGTGGGTGTACCACGAGGCCCTCCTGTGGGGTGCCGCCCTCACCATCGCGTCGCTCGCACACCTCCTCCGCTGGGCCGAGCGGGTGCGTGCCGACGACAGGGCCGGCTCCGGGCCGCTCGCCTGGTCGGGCCTGTTCGCGGTGTTGGCCGTGAATTCGCGCTTCTCGACCGGGCTCGGAGCGTTGGCCGCCCTCGGTCTCGTGGGATCCGTGGTGCTCCTCGGGCGGTGGGCCGCCCGGGGCCGCCCGGAGGTCGCCGGACGGATCGCACGCTGGAGCGGGATCCCGGTCCCGGTCGGTGCGGGGCGGGCACTCGGGGTGCTCGTCGCCACGGCCGTCCTCGCCCTCGGGAGCTACGCCGTGGTGAACCACGCCCGGTTCGGCACGCTGTTCGGACTCCCGATCGAGCGGCAGGGGGTGGCCTCGTCGGACCCGCAGTTCCGTGCGGCGCTCGCGGCCAACGGGGGCTCGTTGTTCGGCCTCAAGTACACGCCCTCGGTCCTCACGCAGCTCCTCCGTCCGGACGCCCTCGGGGTGCGCGGCGAGTTCCCCTTCGTCGGGTTCCCCTCCGCACGCCCGGCGGACCTGAACGATGCCGTGTTCGCCGAGCGGGACCGATCCACCAGCCTGCCGACCTCGGCCCCGCTGGTGCTCGGCCTGGCGGTGGTGGGCCTGGTGGCCATGGCGCGGCCCCGGCACTGGTCCCGCGACGGAGGAGCCGCCGCGGCCCGCCTCCCCGTGATCGGCTCGACGGTGTCGATGGCCGGCATCGCGGTCCTCGGCTACATCGCGAACCGCTACCAGGTGGACCTGTTGCCGGGCCTCGCCGTGGCCGCCGTGGTGGGGGTGGCGGGCTTGTCGCGGCGGTGGGCGGGTGCCCCGGTGGCCCGACGGGCGCTCGCCGGCGTGGCGGTCGCCGGCGCGTTGTGGGGCGCGTGGGTGAACACCGGGGTGGCCCTCCAGTACCAGCGGGAGATCGCGGCGGGGGCGTGGGACGGGTCCCGTGCGGCCTGGCTGGGCCTCCAGACGCGGCTGGGTCCGGTGCCGGAGGTGGTCCGCGTGCCGGTCACCTCACCACTGCCACCCGCCGGGCCCCTGGGCCGGGTGGCGGTGGTCGGCCGCTGCGACGCCGTGTACCGCTCGGACTCCGAGATCTGGCTGTTCCTGTCCGGCGGCGCGGCGGCCGGTAGCTACCGGCTCCGCGTGCGGGCCACCGGAGAGCTCACGGGCCCCGTGCCGCTGCTCGAGGGTGTGGGGCCGGAGGGGTCCAACCGGCTGGTGGTCGAGCCGCACGGGCCCCCGGGGGTGGCGCACCTGCAGGTGGAGGTCCGGGAGGGTGGCACCCTCCGGAAGGCCTTCCCGGGGCCGCCGTTCCCGTGGCGGCCGGGGAGCGAGCTGGACCTCCGCACCGAGATGGACTGGCGCACCGACACCGTCGAGATCCGGGACGCCGCCGACCGGCGACTGCTCGGCGCAGTGGTGCGACAGGTGCCCACCGGCGACGTGCGGCCCGCCGGGGGCCCCGGGGTGGCGGTGTCGGGATCAGCCCGGAGGGCGGTCGGCTGCAGCCGGCTCCTGGGCGACTGAGCGCCCGTCGGCCGGCGGGTCGAGATCGGGGTCCTGACGTTCGCGTGCCACGGTGCGGCGGCCCCAGCCCATCGCCGGTCGCTCCACCAGGTACCAGCTCGCAGCACCCGCGAGCACCGAGAACGCGAGCGTCCACACGAGCATCCCGAGGAACGGGGCCTGGAGGGCGGGGCGGTCGGTCCACCGGAGGTAGAGGTCCTGGAAGGCCTCGTGCCACAGGTAGATGCCGTAGGAGATGAGTCCGAGCCACACCGCGACCCGGTTGGCGAGCAGGACCCGCGCCGGCTGGCCCGGCCGCGCCGCGAGGACGGCCGGCGCGACGAGGAAGATGGCCACGAGGGAGTACATGGCACGCATGACGAATGCCTGGCGGCCCGACAGGATCGGGCTCAGCGGCAGGCCGAGCCGGGTGCAGGTGATCCAGAACAACAGGGCTGCCACCGCCCAGCAGGCAGCCGTGGCCCCCGCCCCCCGGAGCCACGCCGGCTGCACCCGTCCGCGGTGGTTCCACCACGCCACCGCCACGGCGAGGCCCATTCCGAGGGCGAACTCGTCGAGGCGGAACGGCAGCCAGGTGTTGACCTGCCCGAAACGGGCCGCACCCATCCCGGAGGCCAGCGCAACGGTCTTGAGCAGCATGGACCCCAGCCACAGGGCGGCCACGCCCGCGACCTCCACCCGCAGTTGGCGGTCGGCGGCGCGCCGGCGGCGGGCCAGCAGCCACGCGTAGCAGGGGAGGAACGCGTAGAACGCGACCTCCGTGGCCAGGGTCCACGACTGCTGGATGGGGCCACCCACCACCTGTTCGCCGTCGTAGACCTGCAGGAGCAGGGCGTGGGCCACGATGCTGTGCGGCTCCTCGAACGGAGGCGCCCGCAGCACGAACGCCACGAGGAACAGCGCCACCCAGTACGCAGGGAAGATGCGCAGCAGTCGCCGGCGTGCGTAGGCGGAGAGGTCGCCGTGGGGTTCACCGGCGAGCCGGGCGGTGACGAACGGCCGGTAGAGCAGGAATCCCGAGAGGACGAAGAAGATCGACACGCCCACGTCGGCCCGGGCGATGAACTGCCCGAGCTCGGGCGAGCGCCCGTTGAGGCCGCTGAGCACCCCGACGTGGTTGACCAGCACCGCGAGGGCGGCCACGGCCCGCCACCCGTCGAGGGCGGGGAGGTGGCGGTCCACCGCCGGCGACGCCGGGCCGGGGGCACCGTCGGCGGTACGGGTCGAGCTCACCGGGGGCGAGTCTACGGTCGGTGCCGGTACCGCCCCGTGATGGGCGGTAGCATCCGGCCGTGAGCGAGCCACGCATCGGCATCCTCGTGGTGGCGTACAACGCCGCCGGCACCCTCGCCGGCGTGCTCGACCGGATCCCCGAGGACTTCCGGCCGAGGATCACCACCGTGCTCATCGGTGACGACGCGAGCTCCGACAGCACCCACCTGGTGGCCATGGGCTACCAACAGATCGCCCCGGACCTCCCGATCGTGGCCGTGCGCCACGAGGAGAACCGTGGCTACGGCGGCAACCAGAAGTGGGGCTACCGGTGGGCGATCGAGCACGATCTCGACGTGGTCGTGCTCCTCCACGGCGACGGGCAGTACGCCCCGGAGATGCTCCCGGAGATGGTGGCACCGATCCTCGCCGGGGAGGCCGAGGCGGTGTTCGGCTCCCGCATGCTCGACGAGGGCGCGGCGCGCCGGGGCGGCATGCCGCTCTACAAGTACGTCGGCAACCGGATCCTCACGACGGTGCAGAACGCAGCGGCCGGCACCGCGCTGTCGGAGTGGCACTCGGGCTACCGGGCGTACTCGGTGCGGGCGCTCGCGGACGTGCCGTTCGAGTCCAACAGCGACGACTTCGACTTCGACACCGAGATCATCCTGCAGATGGTCGAGGCCGGGAACCGCATCGTGGAGATCCCGATCCCCACCTACTACGGCGACGAGATCTGTCACGTGAACGGTCTCGCCTACGCCCGTGACGTGACCGTGGACTCCCTGCGCTACCGGGCGCACCGGATGGGCTTCGGCACGGGCGAGATGGCCTTCGCGAGCACCTCCTACGAGCACAAGGAGGACGCCGAGTCCTCCCACGTGCGCCTGCTCGAGTGGGCCCGTTCGCTGCCACGTGGCCGGGTGCTCGACCTCGGGTGCGGCGACGGGCGACTCGCCGCCGTGCTGCGCGACGCGGGCCACGAGGTGACCGGGGTGGACCTCCAGCCCTGGGGTGAGGTGAAGGAGCGGGTCGACCGCTTCGTGCAGGCCGATCTCGACCAGGGGCTCCCGGCCTCGCTGGAGGGCCCGTTCGACGTGGTGCTCGCCGCCGACGTCCTCGAGCACGTCCGGCGACCGGAGGCACTGCTCGACGAGCTCCACTCGCTCGTCCCGGCCAGCGGCCACCTCCTCGTGAGCGTCCCGAACTTCGGGCACTGGTACCCGAGGCTGCGCGTGCTCCTCGGCCGCTTCGACTACGACCGTCGGGGGATCCTCGACCGCGACCACGTGCGGTTCTTCACCCGTCGGAGCCTGGAGCGGCTGCTGACCAGGGCCGACTTCCGCGTCGAGCGCCGGGGCACCACCGGGCTCCCGCTCGAGGCCCTCGAGCGTGGTTCGGCGGACTCCGGCCCCGGTCGCGGCACGGGTGCCGGTGGTCTCGTCGCCGCCCTCGACCGGGCGTTGCGGGCGCTGCGGCCCCAGCTCTTCGCCTACCAGTTCCTCTACGACCTGCGGCCCGCTCCCGGGCGGCAGCGCGTCGACTGATCCCAGGGTCCGTGCGGGTCGGGGGCTGCCCCGGTGCGGCCGGGACGCCCGTCTAACGTCGAGTCACCATGGCCGGCCCCTCGACCGCCCTGCGCGACGAGCGCGTCGACGCGGCTCCCCGGCCGGCGGGGCCCTCCACCCGCGACGTGCTCGTGGTGGCCGCCGTCGCGATCGTCGCGAGGCTCGTGGCGGCGGCGTTCCTGGCCCGAGCGCCGGGCGGGCTGTCGGACCCGGCGTTGTACCGGGGGTTCGCCCGTGGGATCGCGGACGGGCGCGGCTACGTCTCGCTCCTCGGTCAGCCCACCAGCTACTACCCACCGGGCTACCCGCTGTTCCTCGGTGGTCTCCAGTTCGTGCTAGACCGGCTCGGCCTCGCAGGGTCCCTCCCCGCCGCGGCCGCCGTCGTGCAGTCGTTCCTCGGCGGCGTGGCGGCCGCCGCGGTCGCGGTCGCCGGTGGGCGGCTCGGCGCCGTCGCCCGTCTCCGGCCGTCGCCGAGGGCCGTGGGCGTGGCGTGCGGCCTCGTGCTCGCGCTGTGGCCCAACCTCGTGGCCTACGGCGCCGTGCTGCTGTCCGAGACGCTCTTCGTCGCCCTGTTCGCAGTGGCGCTCGCTGCGGTGCTCGTGGCCGACCGGGAGGTTCGATGGGGGCTGCCGCTCGCGGTGGCGGCGGCCTCGTTCGGGGCCGCCGCCCTGGTCCGGCCGCAGGTGTTGCTGTGCCTGCCGGCCGTGGTGCTCGCCTGGGCCGTGGCCCGGGTGCCGTGGCGTTCCGTGCTCCTCGGTGGCGCCGTGCTGGTTGTGGGCGCCGTGGTGTTCGTGGTGCCGTGGACCGTTCGCAACGCGGTGGTCCTCGGCTCCGCGGTGCCCATCTCGACCAACGGGGGCGACAACCTCTGCATCGGGTTCCGCGACGACGCCAGCGGCGGGTTCGCGATCGCGGCGGCCTGCGACACGGGCACCCGCTACGTGGACGGCCCGCAGGTGGAGGTCGCCCGTGACCGGGAGACCCAACGTCGCGCCCTGCGCTGGATCGCCGATCACCCGCTGGAGCTGCCGGCGCTGTCCGCCCGCAAGCTCTGGATCACCTACCGCGACGACCGCGACGCGCTCGCCGCGGCGGAGTCCTACGGCGAGACCCCCCGACTGGGCGCCCCGGCCCGGCGGGTGGTGGGCCTCGGCCTGGACGCGGCCTGGTGGGCGATCGTGGCGGCGTCCGTCACCGGTGCGGTGGTCCTCGCCAGGTCGCCGGGTCGTCGCACGGTCGGCGTCGTCGTGGTGGCCCTCACCACCGTCGCCGGCCTGGTGGTCCCCGTGCTCTTCTTCGGTGACCCCCGGTTCAAGATGGGCATGGCCCCGTCGGTCGCCCTCCTCGCCGGGGTGGGCGCGGGTCGGGCATGGGCGGCCTGGCGGGAGCGCACCGCCGAGGGCCGGCAACGTCCCGTCACCGAGGCGGGGGTCCGGCCGTGAGGTGGGCCACCTCGGCCACGGTCGACCGGCCACCGCCGGCCGCCGTGGGCGCCACCCCGCCGGCCCGGCGACGACGGTCGCTCGACGGGCTGCGCTGCTTCGCTGTGGCCGCCGTGGTGGTGTACCACGTCGAGGACCGCTGGTTGCCGGGCGGGTTCGTGGGCGTGGACGTGTTCTTCGCCCTGTCGGGCTACCTGATCACCGCCCTCCTGCTCGTCGAGCGGGAGCGCAACGGCTCCGTGTCGCTGCGGTCCTTCTGGCAGCGCAGGGTGCGGCGGCTCTGGCCGCTCGCGTGGGTGGTGCTCGCAGCGGTCGCGCTGGCAGGACTGAGCGGGGTGTGGGGCGCCGACCGGGAGCAGATGCTCCCCGGCGAGACCGCGGCGGCGCTCGCGAACGTGGCGAACTGGTGGCAGATGGCCCACGGCGGGTACGTGGAGTCCTTCGTGGCCCCCTCGCCGCTGCGCCACTTCTGGTCGCTCGCGGTGGAGGAACAGTTCTACCTGGTGTGGCCCGTGCTGGTGGTGGGCCTCCTCGCTCTGGGGCGCCGGGCGGCACGCCGGACCGGCACCGTGGAGCGTGGCGCGGTCCGGGCCCTGGCCGTGGGCACCGGTGCCCTCTTCGTCGCCTCGGCGGTGTCCGCATGGTTCGCGAGCCCCGAGGTGGCCTACCTCGCCACGCACACCCGGGCGGTGGCGCTCCTCGCGGGTGCGGGGCTGGCGATCGCCCTGCGGCACCGGCCACTGGCCGGGCCGGGCTCCGCCGCGGGGCGCCGTGCGGTGGCGATCGCCGCCGTGCCGTCCCTGCTGCTCCTCGCCGCCGCCTCGTTCTGGTTCACCCCCGAGTGGGAGTTGCTGCGCCGGGGCGGCTTCTCCGTGGTCGCCCTGGCCTCGACCGCGGTGGTGGCGCTGGCCCTCGTCCCGGGCCCGGCACGCCGGGTGCTGTCGCTCGCCCCGGTCGTGTGGGTCGGCCGTCGCAGCTACGCCGTCTACCTCATCCACTGGCCGCTGATCGTGGCCATGGGTCCGGAGGCGCCCAGCTGGCTGGTGCTGGCCGTCGTGGTGCCCACCACCGTCGCCCTCGCGGCGCTCGTCCACGTGGCCATCGAGCGGCCGGTGCTGGCGGGGCGCCCCTCCGGGGTCCGGCTCGCCGGGGCGGCCGTGGTCGTGCTCGCCCTGACCGCCGGTGCGTTGTGGTGGGG
The DNA here is from genome assembly GCA_903868545.1 of uncultured Actinomycetes bacterium. GTDB lineage: Bacteria > Actinomycetota > Acidimicrobiia > Acidimicrobiales > Microtrichaceae > CAIPVR01. The sequence continues at coordinate 5,260 of CAIPVR010000199.1, read as the reverse complement.
CAGGAGCGACGCCCCCACGCCCCGCGAGCAGGTGGCCGCCACCCTGGGTCGGGTCTCGGACCCCGCCCGTGCCCCCGATCCCACCGCCGCGCCCGCCCCGTCCGGCGAACAGGACCCGGCGACCACCACCACGACCGCACCCCCCTGCGTGCCGTTCGTCGCTCCCGGCCGGGAGTTCACCGGTGGCTCCCGACAGTTCGACTACTCCACCGTCGGCGAGGTGGCGGATCCCGGCGGGGCGTGCTCGGACCAGGTGAAGGTCCTCGTGCTGGGCGACTCGCTGGGCCGCGGCGCCGCCAACGGCATCACCTCGTTCAGCGACCCGCGCGTCGCGCTCTGGGACCGCACGAACCTGGGTTGCTCGTGGGCCGCTGCCAGGGGCTGCCCGGACTGGCGGGAGGCCTGGCCGGTGTCGACGCTCGGTGTGCAGCCCGGCGTGGTGCTGGTGTTCTCCCGCGTCCAGGCGAACCCGGCGGGCGGCGACGCAGCGCCCTTCCTGTCGCCGGAGGCCGACGCACAGAGGGTCGCGCTCTTCAGTGAGGCGGCGCGGACCCTGTCCGCCGGTGGGGCGAAGGTGCTGTTCGTGAACGCTGCGGTGCCCGGCCGCCCGAACGGACTCTTCTACTGCGACGGTCGCAAAACCTCCTCGCCGTGCGACCCCGCGTGGGTGGACGCCTGGAACGCGTCGCTGGCCCGGGCGGCGGCCGAGACCGGAGCGGCGGTGGTCGACGCCCGCTCCTGGACCGAGACCCGGGCCGCCACCGACGCCACCGACCGTCCCGACGGGCTGCACTTCTCCGGACCGGCGCTGCGCGAGTATTCGGCGTGGCTGCTGCCCCAGATCCTGTTGACGGCGGCGACGCGGTGAGCGGCGGGACGGACCTCGCCGACGACGTGCCCCCGGGCGGTGCCCCCGACCACGTGGACGCGCTCCCGGCCGGTGCCGGCGCGGTCGACCTCCGGTGGGACCGCCGCGACGCGCTCGGCCTCGGGGTGGTGCTCGTGGTGCTCGCGCTGCCGGTCGTCGGGTTGCTGCGGTACCAGGGCCCACCGATGGAGGAGGGCTTCATGCTCGCCTTCCCCCAACAGATCCTCGACGGCCGTCTGCCGCACCGTGACTTCCTCCACCTCTACGGACCCGGCTCGCTCTACGTCCTGGCGGCGGTGTTCAAGCTGTTCGGCACCGACCTGGTGGTGGAACGCCTCGTCGGGTTGGTGCAGCACGCGGTGGTGGCGGTCTCGCTCTACTCGCTCCTGCGACCGTGGGGCCGGCGCCTGGCGACCGCGGCCGCCGTGGTGGCCGTGGTGCTGCTGCTGATGCCGATGGGACTGGTGGCCATGGCGTGGAACGGCGCCCTGGCCTTCGCCACCGCCGGGCTCGCCGTGGGTGTGGCCGCCGCCCGGCGGCCGGAAGGGGACCGTCGGGCGGGTCCGCTCCTGGCGGTGGCCGGCGTGTGCAGCGCCCTGGCGCTCCTCTACCGGCCGGACCTGGTGCTCGCCGTGGGTCTGGGCCTGGCCGCGCTCGCCCTGCCCCTGACGGGGGCCCGTCGGCGCCCGCTCCTCCTCGGCGCGGGTGGCGGACTGCTGCTCTACGTGCCGCACGTGCTCCTCAGCGGCATCGGCGACTCCTTCCGGGGCATGTTCGTGGAACCCGTCTTCACCCTCCGGCCCGGTCGTGCCCTGCCGGTGCCGCCGTCGTGGGACCGCATCGACGGGTTCCTCCAGCGGGCCGGTGCGCTCCGGGTCACGGGCTGGCCGCTGCCCATGCCGGGGCTGAGCCAGCAGATCTTCCTGTGGTTCTGGCTCGTGCCGCTCTCGATCGCGTTGGTGCTGGGCGCCGCGTACGTCCTCTGGCGACGGGAGCGGACGTCGGTCCGTGCCCGGGCGTTCGTCCCGGCGGCGTTGTTCGGCTCGGCGCTCGTCACCCAGGCGCTGCAGCGACCCGACACCACGCACCTGGCCTGGGTGTCCTGCATCACCTTCCCGCTGGCGATGGCGGCGGTGGCCGAGCTGGTGCCGCGAGCGTGGCGGGGGGCGCCCCGCTGGGTGCCGGACGCCGCGGCGGTGGGGGTCGTGGCCCTCGTGTTCGTGGTGGTGGTGCCGTTCTACCCGCTGCGGACCTACGTGGACTCGGTCGGCCAGACCTTCGGGCGCAACCGCTTCGGGGTACCGATCACGAACGGGGACCGGACCTTCTACTTCGGCAGCGAGCAGGCCGCCGGCGACGCCCAGCAGGTGGTCGACGAACTGGCGCGGTCGTCGCGGCCGGGGGAGCGGCTGGTGGTGGGTCCGACCGACCTGTCCCGCACGAACTACAGCGACGCGTTCTTCTACTACCTGTTCCCCGACCTCGTGCCGGGTACCCGCTACATCGAGATGGACCCGGGCATCGCGGACGCCGAGGACTCGGTGCTCGCCGACGAGCTCCGCCGCAACGACTGGCTGATCCTCTCGGCCGCGGCCACCGAGTGGACGGAGCCCAACACCTCTGCCGGCGGCCGCAGCCAGGCCGCCAACGACGTGGTGCGCAGTGGGTACTGCCCGGTGCTCGACACCCCCACGTTCCGGCTCCTGCGACGCTGCCCCGGAGGCTCCCCGGCGGCGTCCGGCGGCTGATCCGAGGGGCCCTCGGCCGCCCGGTACACTCCGGCGGTGCGAGCGGTGCTGGTGCTCCCCACCTACTGCGAAGCCGAGAACATCCCCCGGTTCCTCCGTGCGGTCCGGGCCGCCGTCCCCGACCTCGACGTGATCGTGGCCGACGACGACAGCCCCGATGGCACCGGGCGCCTCGCCGAGGAACTGGCCGGTGAGCTCGGCGGCATCGACGTGCTCCACCGGCCGGGCAAGGCGGGCCTCGGCGCCGCCTACCGTCACGGCTTCCGGGTGGCGCTCGACCGCGGTTACGACGTGGTGGCCCAGATGGACGCCGACTTCTCCCACGACCCGGCGGTGCTGCCCATCCTGCTCGGGGAACTGGTGAAGGGGGCCGACGTCGCCGTCGGGTCGCGGTACGTGCCGGGCGGTTCCGCCCCGGACTGGACCCTGCTGCGCCGCCTGCTGTCGCGTTGGGGCAACGCCTATGCACGCGCCATGCTCCGGCTCAGGGTCCGCGACGCCACCACGGCGTTCCGGGCCTACCGTGCGGAGGTGCTGGAGGCGATCGACATCGACGGGACCCGAGCCAACGGCTACCTCTTCCAGATCGAGACCGCGTACCGCATCTCGGCGGTCGGGGCCCGGATCGCCGAGGTGCCGATCACCTTCACCGACCGCGTGGCCGGTGCCTCGAAGATGGCGGTGGTCCGCACGATGGTGGAGACCGAGTTGCGGGTCACCTGGTGGGGCCTGTCGCTGCGCGCCCCGGCCCTGAGCGGCCGCCTGCGGGCCACGTCCGCCGGGCGGTACCTGGAAGGGCGGATCCGGCCCACCGCCGCGCCACCCGGGAGCTGACGTGGCGGTTCCCGTGGGCACGTCGGCCCCTGGCGCCCCCGAACCGGTGGACGGCCCGCCGCAGGGTCCGACGGACACCGTCCGCGTGGTCCGACGGCGGCGCGGTGGCGACCTCCCTGCGCCCCTCGGTCACCAGCCCGCCCTCGACGGCCTCCGGGCGCTCGCCGTGGCCGCCGTGCTCGTCTACCACGCCCGCTTCCCGTGGGCCTCGGGCGGCTTCCTCGGGGTGTCGGCGTTCTTCACCCTCTCGGGGTTCCTGATCACGTCCCTGCTGCTGCGTGAGCGGGCGAGCACCGGCACGGTGGACCTGCGCGGCTTCTGGACCCGGCGTTTCCGGCGGCTCCTGCCGGCCTCGTGGCTCACGATCGGCCTCGTGCTCGTGATGGGGGTGGCCGGGATCTGGACCACCGACCAGCTCCGCGACCTCCGCGGCGACGTGCCGTGGTCGCTCGCCGAACTGGTGAACTGGCACTTCATCGCCCAGGGCCGCTCCTACGGGGCGGGCTTCGCGGCCCCCTCGCCACTCGAGCACTACTGGAGCCTGGCGGTGGAGCAGCAGTTCTACCTGGTCTTCCCGGTCTTCGTCGTGGGCCTCATGGCGTTGGGGGCGCGTCGGACCCGCTCGCGCGGTGGGCGCTCGGGCCGCCCCGCCGTGGCCCCGGTGGTGGTGGGCTTCGCCGGCGTGGCGCTGGCGTCGGCCGTCCTCGCATGGTTCGTGGCCCGTCGCAGCATCGACGCCGCGTACCTGTCCACTCCCACACGCCTCGCAGAACTCCTGGTGGGTGGGCTCCTCGCCGTGGCGCTGCTCCGGGGAGTGCGCCTGCGTGGCCGCGGGGGCCGCCTGCTCCTGACCGTCCTCGGCGGGCTGGGTCTCCTCGGCTCGCTCGCCCTGTGGCACACCGCGACGGTGGCCGACCTGTGGCTCTACCCGTGGGGGCTCCTGGCCTCCGCGGCCTGCACCGCGGCGCTCGTGGCCGGGGCGCTCCAGGGCGGGGTCCTGACCACCGTGTTCGCATGGGCCCCCCTGGTCTGGGTCGGCCGCATCTCCTACGGGGTGTACCTGCTCCACTGGCCGGTGTTCCTGTGGCTCACCCCGGAGCGGACCGGCTGGTCGCCGTGGCCCCTCTTCGGCCTGCGGCTCGCCGTCACCTTCGTGGCGGCCGTCGTGATGTTCCGGCTCGTCGAGACGCCGGTCCGTTCCGGCGCCACCCTGCGCGGACGCTGGGCGCCGGGGGCGGCCTGCGTGGCGCTCGTGGCGTTGCTCGCGGGGACGGTGCTCACCACGCGCGACCTGCCGCCGCCGCGTGCGCTCGACCGCGCCGGTGCCGCCGACGGCGCCGGGGCGCTGCCGCCGCCGGCACCGCTGCGGGTGCTGGCGGTCGGTGACGAACTGGCCCGTGGCACCGAGGGTGCCTTCGACGTGGCCGGCCGTGAGGACCCGCTCGCGTTCACCTCCGCGGCCGCTCCCTCGTGCGGCCTCGCGGTCGGGGGCTACGTCCGTCTGCCCGACGGCACGATGGAGCGGGACCGCGACCGCTGCGGCCCGGTGCGCGACACGGCGGTGGCGGCCGCCGCCACCCAGCGGCCGGGTGTGGTGGTGGTGTGGGGAGGCCTGCGCGACGTCACCGACCGCCGCCTCAACGCCGGCACGTCGTGGGCCGCTCCCGGCGACCCGGGCATCGACGACTTCCTCGCCGGCGAACTCGGCGACCTGCTCGACCGGCTCCGCGGTTCGGGGTCGCCGGTGGTGGTGTTCACCGTGCCGCACGTGCGCAACGCGACGGCGCCGCCGCCGTCGCCGCCGGTCCCG
>CAIPVR010000198.1 GCA_903868545.1 uncultured Actinomycetes bacterium | reverse complement strand
GTGCTGATCCTCGACGAGGCGACCTCCAACCTCGACCCGGGCACCGAGCAGGCGGTCGAGCTCGCGCTCGAGCGCCTCACCGCGCACCGCACCGTCGTGGTGGTGGCGCACCGGCTGTCCACCGCGGCGCGCGCCGACCGCGTGGCGGTGGTCGACGCCGGGCGGCTGCTGGAGCTCGGCACCCACGCCGAGCTGGTGCGACGCGAGGGTCGCTACGCCGCGCTGTTCGCGGCGTGGTCGTCCAGCACCGTGCGCACGTAGGTCGACGGGCCTGCCCGCGCGCCTGCCCGCGCGACCGCGGGCGCGGCGACGCTGCCGGGTCAGGCGACCGGCGCGGGCGGCGCCAGCTCCACCACCGGCTCGAGGCGGTGGGCGACCCGGCGCAGGGTGGGGAGCAGCGCGCCGCCGGTCACCAGGATGAGCACCGCGTTGCCGAGAGCGCCCGCGGCGTCCCAGGCGAACGACGTGGCCACGTAGTACGCCCAGTAGTGCTCGAGCGTGCGGGTGAGGCCGAGCCCGGGGCGCCACTGCGTGGGACCGTCGCCGGGGAGGAACGGCCACGACCACAGGTTCATGACCGCCCCGTAGGCGAAGCCCCAGACCCAGCCGTACGCGGCCAGCGCCACCACTTCCCCCCGGCGGCCGAGGCGGCGGGCGACCGGGTCGAACGCCCCGGCCCCGGCGCCCATGGCCCCGAGGGCGAGCATCTGGAACGGCAGCCACGGGCCGATCCCCCCGGTGACCACGGCCGAGACCGCCATCGCGCTGACCCCGAGGAGCAGCCCGAAGCGCGCGCCGAAGGCGGCGCCGGCCAGCACCACGAGGAAGAAGATCCCGGCGTTGTTCCCGGGCAGGTCCACGAGGCGCAGGAGCCCCGACGCGGCCGAGAGCACGCCGAGGACGGCGACCGTCGCCCCGTTCATCGTGCCCCGCCGGACCTCGAGCGTGATCGCCGCCACCACGAGCCCACCCACCAGGGCGGCCCACAGGGGGGCGTCGGCGGCGTGGGCCCGGGCCGGCAGCGCCTCGGCCGGGATCCAGAACGGGTAGAGGAACGCGGCGACGCCCACCACGGCCACGAGCACGTAGACCAGTGCGGGTCGGGCCCGGGTCACCGGGCACCGCCGGTGGCGAGGGCCGTCGCGACCTCGTCGACGGTGCAGAACGGAGGGAGCACCCGCAGCACCTGGGGGGCGAACAACGACCCGGCCAGCACGGTCCGGGCGGGACCCGACGCGACGACGTCGCCGTCGCCGAGCACGACGACCGACGTGGCGCACCGGGCGGCGAGCTCGACGTCGTGGGTGGCCAGGACGACGGCGCCGCCCGCCCGGGCGTGGGTGACGACGGCGTCGTGCAGCGCCTCCCGCGACGCGGCGTCCATGCCCCGGGTCGGCTCGTCGAGCAGCAGCACCGGGGCGCCGCCGACCGCGACCGCGGCGATCGCGACCCGCTGACGCTCGCCGCCGGAGAGGCTGCGGGGGTGCCGGTCCGCGAGCGCGGTCAGCCCGAGGGCGTCGAGCCACCGGTCGACGGCCGCTGGATCGGGTCGGCGCAGGAGCCGGAGCGTCTCGGCCACCTCGCGGCGCACCGTGGGAGCGAACAGCAGTGCGTTGGGATCCTGGGGGACGCAGCCCACCGCCGCGGTCGTGGTGACCGAGCCCCGGGCCGGTGGGTCGAGCCCGGCCAGGGCCCGCAGGAGCGTGGTCTTGCCCGCGCCGTTGCGGCCGAACAGGGCGACGACCTCGCCGGCCCGCACGTCGAGGTCGACGCCGTGCAGCACCGGGCGCCCGCCCCGTTCGACCCGCAGGCCCTCGGCCCGCACCAGGCTCGGGCCCGGCACCGGGGCGTCGCCGTGCCCATCGCCGTGGGCGCGGTCGTCGGCGAGCGCGGGCACGGGGAGCCCGG
>CAIPVR010000197.1 GCA_903868545.1 uncultured Actinomycetes bacterium | reverse complement strand
GGTGCTCGGCGCCGAGCAGGCCGTGGTGAACGGGGCGGTCAAGACGCTGTTCCGCAGGGTCCGGCCCGACCACGTGACCGATCACCCCCACGAACTGCGGACCCCCCGCACCTCCAGCTTCCCGAGCGGCCATGCGTCCGCAGGTGCCTGCGCCGCCACCCTGCTCTCGGCCGACCTCGGCGCCGCACCACTCTGGTGGACGCTGGCCTCGGCGGTGGCCTGGAGCCGTATCCACGTGGGAGCCCACCACACGAGCGACGTGGTGGGTGGTGCCGTCATCGGGCGCCGACTGGCCCGCCTCGCCGGACTGCTCTGGCCGCCCCCACGCGCCTGAACGGGCCGCTCGCGGCGCCCGTGTGAGTACGGTGAAGACATGCCCGGGGCCGAGGCGCACGACGCGCGCCGCATGAGCGACTTCGAGTCGGTGATGTGGGAGCTCGAACGAGACCCCCGGCTCTCCTCGGCGTTCGCCAACCTCACCACCTTCGACCGGCCACCGGATCGCGAGCGGCTGCAGGCCCGGATGGAACGGGCGAGTCGCCGCGTCCCCCGCCTCCGCCAGCGGGTGGTGCCGGCCCCGGCACGGTTGAGCACTCCCGAGTGGCGGGAGGACCCGCACTTCGACCTCGACCACCACCTGCGCTGGCTGGACCTCGGCGGCGACGCCACCGACCGCGACCTTCTCGATCTGGTGGCGGTGATCTCCCGCCAGCCGTTCGACCGGGCCCGCCCCCTGTGGGAGTTCGTGGTGATCGAAGGCCTCGCCGGCAACCGGGCGGCCATGGTGCAGCGGATGCACCACACCATCACCGACGGGGAGGGCGGCATCCGGCTCTCGGTGGAGTTCCTCGACCTCGAACGCGACCCGAGCACCGACACCGGAGGTGACGGGGCCGACCGGGCCACGGCCGGGCCCGATGCGGCCGACGCCGGCCCTGCGGCGACCCCTGTCGGCGACACCGCCACCGACCCGGCGGGGTGCGGTGAGGGGTCCCTGCTCGGACGCACCGCCGGGGCGGTCGGCCACGGCGTGCGCGAGGGGCTCGGCCAGGTGGTTCGTGGCGCCGCCGCCGTGGGAGGCCTCGCGGCCCACCCGACGGAGATCCCCCGACGGGGGGCGGACGTGGCGGCGCTGGCCCGCTCGACGGTCCGCCAGGCCCGCCTCGACGGTCGACGCTCACCCCTGTGGGTGGAGCGGTCCCTCGACCGCTGGTTCGCCACCGCCGAACTCGACCTGGAGGAGGTGCGCCGTGCCGCCAAGGCCCTCGGGGTCAGCATCAACGACCTGTTCGTGACCGGCGCCACCGAGGCGGCGGCCCGGGCGCACGAGCGCGCCGGCACCCCGGTGGAGGAACTCCGGGTGTCGATCCCGGTGAGCACCCGGCACGACCGGCGGGCCGGGGGCAACGCGTTCGCCCCCTCACAGACGCTCGTGCCCGCGGGGCCGATGGATCCGCTCGACCGGCTGGCGGCGGTGCACGAACGGTTGCAGCGGGTGAAGGAGGAGCGGGCGCTCGGCTCGCTCGACGGGCTCGCCTCGGTGATGAACCGCCTGCCCGCCGGGGCGTTGGTCAGGGCCGGCCAGTGGATGGCCGGCTCGGTGGACTTCGTGTGCTCGAACGTGCGGGCGGCGCCGTTCGACCTCTACATCGCAGGTGCGTTCGTGGAGGGCAACTACCCGATCGGGCCGCTCGCGGGCACGGCGTTCAACCTCACCACGATGAGCTACCGGGGGCGCCTCTTCATGGGCCTGATGACCGACCCGGCCGCGGTCCACGACGGAGCGGCGCTGTTGACGGACCTCCGCGAGTCCTACGCGGAACTGCTGGCGGCCGGTGGCGTGAGCTCTCCCGACACCGCCTGACCAGCGGGACGGGCGGGGCCGACGCGGCGGTCAGTTGACGTTGACCTCGGCATCGAGCTTGGCGAGCACGGAGCGCACGTCGAGCAGCAGGTCGGCCACCTCCGAGGTGGAGACCAACTGGCGCTCGGAGATGTCGCCGAGGCCGCGGTCGATCAGCTGCATCGCCGCCCTGATCGACTCGTCGGTCTGCGGGTCCCGGACCTCGGTCATCGTGCCTCCCTGGCTCCCTGCCATTCGCAACGCCCGTGCGGATGGTGCCGCCCGGCGGACGGCGTCCCCCGAGCGTACAACCGGGCCCTGACATCGCCACGTCGTTTCCGGCCGGTTCACGGAACGTTCACAGGTCCGCGACGGCCTACCGTCGGGACATGACCGACTCGTCCCCGCCACTGGGCGTGACCTTCGCCAGCTTCCAGGCCCTGGGCCTCCCGCTCGGGCTCGAGGTGGCCCGGTTCGCCCGCGACGGCGGCTACTCGTCCTTCTGGACCGCCGAGACCACCGGGCCCGAGGCGTTCGCCACCCTGGGTGCGGTGGCCGCCGGCGTGGGGGGCCTGGACCTGGGCACCGGCGTGCTCGCCCTGCAGCTGCGCACCCCGATGCTCGCCGCCATGGGTGCCGCGACGCTCCAGGCCCTCGCGCCGGACCGGGAGGTGCTCCTGGGGGTGGGCATCTCCTCGCCGGTGGTGGTGGGCCGCTGGCACGGGGCCACCTACGGGGAGCGGCCCGTGGAGCGGGTGAGGGAGTACCTCGAGCTCACCCGGGCGTGCCTCGTCGGCGACGCGGTGACCCACGACGGCGAGTTCTGGAACTGCTCCGGATTCCGGCTCGGCGTGCGCCTGCGCGACCGGCGCCCCCGGCTGGTGCTCGGCGCGTTGAACGCCCGGATGCTGCGGCTCGCGGGCGAGCTCGCGGATGGCGTGCTGCTCAACTACCTGCCCGCCACGGCGGTGCCGTGGTGCGTCGAGCGGATCCGTGACGGCGAGATGAGCGCCGGGCGCGAACCCGGATCGTGCACCGTGTACGCCTACGTGCACGTGGGGGTGTGCGACCGCCGGGCCGCCCGACCCGCGGCCCGCAAGGACCTGTTCTCCTACGCGGTGGTGCCGGCCTACGCGGCGGCATTCGAACGGGCCGGCTTCGCCGACGAGGTCGCGGCACTGCGCGCGGCCCGGGAGCGGCGCGACCGCGAGGCCTCGGTCGCGGCCATGTCGGACCGGATGGTGGACGCCATCGACATCTGCGGCACGGCCGAGGAGGTCACCGCGGCAGTGCGCGCCTACCGGGACGCCGGAGTGACCGTACCGGTGGTCATGCCACTGCCCTGGGGCGAGGACCGCGCCGCCACCGTCCTGGCCACGCTCGAGGCGGCTCGCCGGGCCTAGGGTCGACCCATGGAGCTCACCGACGCGATCGTGGTGGTCACCGGCGGGGCGAGCGGCATCGGTGCCGCGCTCGCCCGGAGGTTCGGCGCCGAGGGAGCAGCCGCGGTGGTGGTCGCCGACCTCGACGCCGCCGGGGCCGAACGGGTGGCGCTGGAGATCGGGAGCGACCGTCCCCGGTGCAGGGCCGTGGCCCGGGCACTCGACGCCGCCTCACGGGACCAGGTCCACACCCTCGTCGAGGAGGTCACGACCGAACTGGGACCCATCGACCTCTTCTGTGCCAACGCCGGCATCGGCACCGGCGCCGGGGTGGACGCCGGCGACGACCGGTGGGAGGCGATCTGGCAGGTCAACGTGATGGCCCACGTGCACGCGGCCCAGGCCCTCCTGCCCGGTTGGCTCGAGCGCGGGCGCGGCTACCTCCTCACCACTGCGTCGGCCGCCGGACTGCTCACCAACCTCGGCGACGCCCCCTACTCCGTGACCAAGCACGCCGCGGTGGGGCTGGCCGAGTGGCTGGCGATCACCTACGGCGAGCGCGGCGTGCGGGTGAGCTGCCTGTGCCCGCAGGGCGTGCGCACCCCGCTGCTGTTCGGGTCGCTGGCGGACGGCGAGCTCGCGGCCGAGGTGGTGAAGGCCCAGGGCGTGATCGAGCCGGAGGAAGTGGCCGAGGCCGTGGTGGCGGGCCTCGCCGAGGAACGCTTCCTGATCCTGCCGCACCCCGAGGTGGCGCGCTACGAGCAGGCCCGCGCCGCGGACCACGACCGCTGGATCGGGTCGATGCGCCGACTGCAGGCCCGGATCACGGGCGACCGGTGAGCCCGGCGCAGCGGCCGGCCGACCCGACCCTCGAAGCGTACGAGGAGGGGGCCGACCGGTGGATCGCCCGCCGACCCCCCGAACGACGACGGGCGTCGGCGTTCGGTCGCTCGCTCCGGGCGGGTGGGCGCAGCGTCGGCCGCGTGGTCGACCTCGGCTGCGGCCCCGGATGGCACCTCCCCGACCTGCCCCCCGGCACGATCGCCCTCGACGGCGCCACGTCCATGCTCGAACGGGTGCCCGGGCACGCCCCGGGAGCCGCCCGCGTACAGGCGGACCTCCGGGCCCTCCCCTTCGCCCGTCACTCGCTCGGTGCGGCGTGGGCCAACAAGAGCTACGTCCACCTCGACCGGCGCGACGTGCCGCTCGCACTGTGGGACCTCCACCGGGCCCTGCGCGTCGGCGGCACCGCCGCCCTCGGCGTGTTCGCCGCGACGCGGCCGGGCTCCGAGGAGCACGACCACGTCGACGCCTTCGGGGACTCACTCCCCGGGCGCCGGTTCTCGTTCTGGACCGGGGAGCTGCTCGACACCGTGGTGGCGGGCGCCGGGTTCACCGTCACGCGGCGCGACGAGGATCCGATCGGCGACGACCGCCAGTGGACCTTGACGCTGCAGCGGGACCGAACACTGGCCGACACCGTCGGCCCGGGGATGCGGCTGCTGCTCGTGGGCCTGAACCCGTCCGTGTACGCGGCCGACGCCGGGGTGGGCTTCGCCCGGCCCGGCAACCGTGCGTGGCCCGCGCTCCTGGCGTCGGGGCTCGCCACCGCGGACCGCGACCCGTTGCGCCTGCTGCGCGAGGGCGGCGTGGGCATGACCGATCTCGTGAAGCGGGCGACGGCACGCGCCGAGGAAGTGTCACCGGCCGAGTTCCGGGACGGCCTGGCCCGGCTCGAACGGCTCTGCGCCTGGCTGCGACCGGGAGCGGTCGCCGTGGCCGGCCTCACCGGGTGGCGGACCGCCACCGGGCACCGCGCCGCATCGGTGGGCTGGCAGGACCGCACCCTCGGGGGACGCCCGGTGTACCTGATGCCCAACCCGAGCGGTCTCAACGCCCACACCTCGGTGGACGACCTCGCCGGCCATCTCCGGGCGGCGGCCTCCGGGCCCGGTGATGACGGGCCGGCACCGCACGGGACGGCGGGCACCGGGACCGCGCCGTAGAGTGCGGCGCGGCCCGCCGGCGCGTCCGCCGGGCTCGGGCACCACACGCCAGGGGGAGTCGATGAAGGTCCGGTTGGAGCCGTCCGACGAGTACATGCACCCGGGCCCCGAGCCCACGTTCAACGAGTCCATGTACTTCAACTTCCACGACCCGGCCGCCGGGCTGGGCGGGTTCGTGCGCCTCGGCAACCGGCCCAACGAGGGCCACGCCGAGATGACCGTGTGCCTCTACCTCCCCGACGGCCGCGTGGGCTTCATGTTCCAGCGGCCGGGGATCACCTCCAACGACGGGTTCGACGCCGGCGGCGTGCGCTTCGAGGTGGTGGAACCCTTCGAGGAGCTGCGGGTGCACTACGCCGGCAAGTTGGTGCTGCTCGACGAGCCGCTCGACATGGCCGAGCCCCGCACGGCCTTCACCGAGAACCCCTACGAGCGGGCCGAGGTGCACCTCACCTACACCGGGGTCTCCGCTCCGTTCGGCGGGGAGCCGGAGGAGTCCCACGAGCGGCCCGGCGAGGAGTTCGCCCGGGGCCACTACGAGCAGCTGGTGCGCGCGGCGGGCACGGTGACGGTGGGCGACCGGACCTGGACGGTCGACGGGCTCGGCCTGCGCGACCACTCCTGGGGCCCGCGCACGTGGCAGGCGCCGTGGTACTACCGCTGGCTCACCGTCAACTTCGCCGACGGCACCGGCATGATGCTCAGCCGTATCGCCCGGGCCGACTCCGACGGCACGCGGGGCGGCTTCACCTGGGACGGGGAACGCATCGAACTCGTGCAGGACGTGCGGCTCTCCACCGAGTGGGAGGGCCCCGACCGCCATCACCGGACGTTGGAGGCGACGTTCACCACCGGACGCGGCGACGACGCGACCACCCGCACGCTGCGTGGCGAGGTGCTCAACCTCATCCCCCTCCGCAACCGGCGCGACGGCCGGGTGACCCGGATCTCGGAGGGCCTCACCCGCTGGACCCTCGACCGGGCGCTCGGGACGGACCCGGAGGCCACCGTGGGCCACGGTCTGAGCGAGTACCTCGACCAGATCGTCGACGGCGCCCCCGTCGGCATCGACGAATAGGAGCGACCATGAGGGACCTCGTCCGGGCCGGCTACCAGATCCCGCTGTTCACGTACCCCGGCGTGGCGCCGGACGGACTGTTCCCCCGCGTGGTGGAGCAGGCCACCGCGGCGGAGGACGCCGGGTTCGACTCCGTCTGGGTGATGGACCACTTCTGGCAGCTGCCGATGCTCGGGGCACCCGACCTGGAGATGCTCGAGGGTTACACCGCCCTCGGCGCGCTCGCCCAGGCCACGCGGTCGGCGAACCTCGGCACGCTCGTCACCGGCGTGACCTACCGGAACCCGGCGCTGCTCGCGAAGATCGTGACCACCCTCGACGTGATCTCGGGCGGGCGGGCGATCTGCGGCATCGGCGCCGCGTGGTTCGAGGAGGAGCACGTGGGCCTCGGCTTCGAGTTCCCGCCGCTGAAGGTGCGCTTCGAGATGCTGGAGGAGGCACTGCAGATCCTCCGGCCGATGTTCCTCGGCGAGCGACCCACCTTCCGGGGCACGCACTACCGCACGGCGGAGGCGATCAACTCCCCCCTGCCGCTGCGACCGGGCGGGGTGCCGATCATGGTGGGCGGGTCCGGGGAGCGCAGGACGCTGCCGCTCGGCGCGCGCTACGCCGACGCCATCAACCTGTCGGCCGGCGCCGACGAACTCGGACGCAAGGTCGAGGTGATCGACGCTGCCCTCACCGCGGCGGGACGGGCCCGCGACGAGCTCAACGTCAGCTGGCTCTGCACCCTGGTGCTCGCCGACACGGCGGAGGCGGCCGAGGAGAAGTTCCGGACGATGCTCGCCGAACGCGGGATGGACCCGGCCGTGCTCGACGACCCCGGCGTGCGCGCCATGGTCACCGCCCGGATCCTCGTCGGTGACGCCGACGGCGTGGTGTCGCAGCTGCGCAGCGCCCTCGGGGCGGGCCTCGACGGCATCATCGTGAACCTCCCGGCCGACGGCGGGGACCCGGCGGCGGTGGGACGGGCCGCCGAGGTCGTCCGCTCCGCCGTGGGCGCCTAACGCTGTTCACCTACACTGCGCCGCAGGCGTGGGGACGCCCACCCGCCACGGCGGGTCCACGGGACCAGGGGGACCACCATGACCACCGTCGAACCCGCTGCCGCCGAGGTGGACTTCGCCGCACTCGGCGAGCCCTACCTGGCCGGCCAGTACGAGCCGGTCCACGACGAGCGCCACGACGTGGCCCTGCCGGTGGTCGGCGAGCTGCCCGCCGGCCTGCGCGGCGCCTACCTGCGCAACGGGCCCAACAACCTCTTCGCCCCACCCGGCCGGTACCACGTGTTCGACGGTGACGGAATGCTGCACGGGATGTACCTCGACGGTGATGGCGGTGTGGAGTACCGCAACCGCTGGATCGACTCCCGGGGGCTGCGCCACGAGCGTTCCGTCGGGCACGCGGTCTACGGCGGCCTGTCGGAGTTCTCGATGCCCGACGAGGCGGCACTCGCGGCCGGCGGCCTCTACAAGAACACGGCGAACACCAACATCGTGCGCCACGCCGGCCGCCACCTGGCGCTGATGGAGGGTGCGCACCCGACCGAGGTGACCGCCGAGCTCGCCACCGTCGGCGAGTACGACTTCGCCGGCGCGCTCCAGGGGGCGATGACCGCGCACCCCCGCTGGGACCCGGCGACCGGGGAGATGCTCATCTTCGGCTACTCCCCGTTCCCTCCCTACCTCCGCTACCACGTCGTCGACGCCGGCGGGGCGCTCGTGCGCAGCACGGAGGTACCGGTCGGGCGGTCCGTGATGATGCACGACTTCGTCACCACGCCCCGGAACGTGCTGTGGTTCGACCTGCCCGCGATCTTCGACGGCGAGGCACTCCTCCGCGGCGGCACCGCGATCGCCTGGCGGCCGGACGAGGGAGCCCGCATCGGCGTGATGCCCCGCGACGGCGAGGGCACCGACACCACCTGGATCGAGGTGGACCCGTTCTACGTGTTCCACTTCCTCAACGCCTTCGAGCGGGGCGACGGCACGATCGTGGTCGACGGCTGCCGCTCCGTGGCGATGCCCACGGCGTTCGGCGACGAACCGCTGCCCGACGCCCACGTGCGGCCCTACCTCTGGCGCTGGGAGATCGACCCGGCAGCCGGCACCGTCACCGACCACCAGCTCGACGACCGCACGGGTGACTTCCCCCGCATCAACGACTCCTTCAACGGGCTGCCCAACCGCTACGGCACCCATGCGCACACCCGGGTCTGGGACCAGCGCGGCGTGGAGTTCGACGGCGTCATCCAGTACGACCTCGAGCGCGGCACCTCCGCCACCCACGTGTACGGCCCCACCCACGTGTGCGGCGAGGCCGTGTTCGCCGCGGACCCGGCCGGCACGGCCGAGAACGACGGGTGGCTGCTGAACTTCGTGACCGACCTCACGGACCGCAGCACCGAGTTCGTGGTGCTCGACGCCCGCGACGTCGAGGCGGGTCCGGTCGCCCGCGTGGCGCTCCCCCGGCGCGTGCCGTTCGGGTTCCACGGCAACTGGCTCCCCACCGAGGACTGACCACCGGGTCGACCTGCTCTGTGTCGCGTCTGCGCACCCATGAGTGCGCTGACGCGACACAGAGCAGGGGGTGGCGCGAACGGAGGTAGTGGATAGCCTCCGCGCCGTGCTGCTGCACCACGCCGTCGAACAGGGCGCCGCCGCCGCCGGGGCCACCACCGCGCTCGTGGCCGACGGCGAGCGGTGGACCTTCGCCGACCTCGCCGACCGGGTCGCCCGGCTGGGCTCCGGGCTCGCCCGGGCGGTGACACCGGGTGAACGCGTGGTGGTGGTGGCCGACAACCACCCCGACTTCGTGGCGCTCCTCTCCGCCGTGCCGCGTGCCGGGGCGGTGCTGGCCATGGGCAACACCCGCCACACCCCCGACGAGCTCGCGCAGTTGGTGCGGGCGTGCGGCGCCGCTGCCGTGGTGGCCTCCGAACCGCACCTCGGGAGCCTCCGCGAGCGGGCGGCAGGACTCCCGACCGTTCGCCACTGGTGGCCGGTCGACGGCCTCGACGAGCTCCCGGCCGGGCCCGTCCGGCCCGCGCATCCGGCGGCCGACACCGACGTCGCGTGGCTCATCCACACCTCGGGCACCACCGGACGGCCGAAGGGCGCCATGCTCACCCACCGGTCACTGTGGGCCGCCGTGCTCAACACCGCGGCCGCCCGGCCCGTGGCCGCGGACGAGGTGTACCTGTTCCCGTTCCCCCTCTTCCACGTGGCGGCCTACAACGTGCTGCAGCACCACTTGTACCGACGGCCGGTGGTGCTCCTGCCCCGGTTCGAGGCCACCCGGGTGCTCGAGGCCGTCGAGGCGGAGGGCGTGACGTCCATGTCGCTCGCGCCCACGATGCTGGCCATGCTGCTCGACCGGCCCGGGGGGCCGGGGGCGCTCGCGGGCGTGCGCCGCATCTCCTACGGGGCGGCGCCCATGCCGCTCGACCTGCTGCGCCGCACGCTCGACACCCTCCCGGGGGTGGGCCTCGCCCAGGGCTACGGCATGACGGAGCTCTCCGGCAACGCCGTGTTCCTCGGTCCCGACGAGCACCGCGCCGCCGCGTCCGGCCGCCCCGACCTGCTCACCGCCGCGGGCCGACCCGGGCCGCTGGTGGCCGTGCGGACGGTGGACGAGGACGGAACGGACGTGCCGGCGGGCTCCCCGGGGGAGATCGTCGTGCGCGGCGACCAGGTGTGCGCCGGGTACTGGGAGGACCCGGCGGCCACGGCCGCGTCGCACCTGGTGGATGCCGACGGTTCGGTGTGGCTGCGCACCGGCGACGTGGGCCGGCTCGACGCCGACGGCTACCTCCACGTGGTCGACCGCACCAAGGACCTGATCATCACCGGCGGGGAGAACGTGTCGTCCCGCGAGGTGGAGGACGTGGTCTCCGAGCACCCGGCGGTGGCCGCCGTGGCCGCCGTGGGGGTACCCGACGAGCGGTGGGGCGAACGGGTCTGCGTGGCGGTCGTCTGGGGCGAGGGTGGCCCGGTCGACGACGGGGAGCTGATCGGGTGGACCGAGGGGCGGATGGCCGGCTTCAAGCGGCCGAGGCTGGTGGTGACCCTCGACTCCCTGCCGGTGAACGCGTCCGGCAAGGTCGAGAAGCGCCGGGTGCGGGCGGCGGTCGCCGACGCCCTCGCCGACCGGACCTGACCGGCGCGTACGGTGGGGACCGACCGACCCGGGAGATACACCGTGGAGATCAAGGAACTGGGCCACCTGGTCCTCTACGTGCGGAACCTCGAGCGGTCGGTGGCGTTCTACCGGGACGTGCTCGGATGGCACCAGCTCGGCGACGGGTCCGGCACGCCCCTCCCCTTCCCGGCCGCCGCGTTCGCGAACCCGTCGGGACGCACCCACCACGAGCTGCTGCTGATCGAGGTCGGTCCCGACGCGGCAGCCGTCCCGGCCGGCCGACGGGTGGGCCTCTACCACTTCGGGCTGAAGGTCGGCGACAGCGACGACGAACTGCGCGAGGTGTTGCGCACGTTGCAGGAGCACGACGTCACGATCGTCGGCGCGAGCGACCACACGGTCACCCACTCGATCTACGTGGAGGACCCCGACGGCAACGAGATCGAGTTGTACATCGACGTCCCCGGGGTGGACTGGCGCAGCGACCCGCTGCTCATCGCCAGCCCGGTCCGGCCCCTCCGCCTCTGACGGCCCCTCAGCGCGGCGCGAGGTCGCGCACGGCCTGCCGGGCGTCGATGCCGAACGGGAGCACCGCGATCGCCGGCGTGGTCACGCCGTTGTCCACGTAGCGCTGGACCTTCTCGCGGCACTCCTCCGGCGAGCCCCACACGATGAGCTCGTCGATCAGCGACTCCGGGATCGCGGCGAGTGCGGCCGGGCGGTCACCCTCCCGCCACAACCGCGACATCTCGGCGAGCTGCTCGCCCCGGCCCAACCACTCGTGGAACGCGGCGTAGACGGGCACCGTCAGGTAGGCGGCGATGGCGTACCGGCCCGCGCCGATCACCATGTCGCGGTCGGTGGTGGGCGCCACGAAGATCCGGGCCACCACCTCCTTGGGCGTGCCGCCACCGGCGGCCTGCACGATCGGGGCGACGGTGCGCACGTCCTCGGCCGAGAGCCAGTTGATGATGGCGCCGTCGCCCTCGCGGCCGGCGAGGCGCAGCATCCCCTCGCGGAGCGCGGCGACCAGGATCGGCGGCTGCTGCTCCGGTCGGATGCCGAGACGGAACCCCTTCACCTCCGACGCCCCGAAGGAACCGCTGACCTTCTCCCCCGACATCGCCAGCCGGAGGAAGCGGACCATGTCGCGCACCTGACGGTACGGCTCGTCGAAGGGGATCCCGTTCCAGTTCTCGACGATGACGTTCGAGCTCGTGCCGATGCCGAACGCGAAGCGGCCCGGAGCGGCGTCGGCCATCGTGGCCACGCTCTGGGCGAGACACGCCGGACCGCGGGTGAACGCGGGCACGATGGCGGTGCCCAGGCGCAGCGAGGGCGCCCACGCCGAGGCGAGCGCCAGGGGCGTGAACGCGTCGGCGCCCATGGCCTCGGCCGACCACACGTCGGTGTAGCCGAGGTCCTCGAGCTCCACGATCCAGTCGCGCTGCGCGTGCAGCGGCACGCCGTCGAAGGGGATGGTCATGCCCCAGCGGGGCCCGGCCGGCGGGAGGTGCGCGTCGCTCATGACCGGCGAGCCTAGGGGCGGCCCACGCGATCTCCGGCTCCCACGCGCCCGGAACGGGCGCTGCGGACCCCTATTTCCGGTTGCGCACCAGCGCCGACTGGCTCGCGGCCCCCAGCAGGACACCGTCCTCGTTCCACAGGTACACCGACCCGTGGCCGAACCCGTTCGTGAGGCCGTCGACGCGGATGTCGCAGAGCACCCAGTCCGCCGGGGCCAGCCGCACCACCCGCAGGGTGTTGTCGAGGCTGTTCGACGGCCACCAACCACCCAGGCTCTGGGAGATGCCGAACGGCACGTAGTCGCCCAGGACCGCCAGCGCCCCGGCCGACATGCCCACCTCCGGGACCCGGACCCACAGGGCGGAGCGGCCGCCCTCCACCGGATGGCCGGCGAGCTCCTCCCACCCGGAGCCGATCGCGATCCGGGCGTCGAGTCGGGTCATGATCGAACGCTCCACGCCGAACCTCGGCGAACGCGCCGGGCACTCGTCCGGCGGCGGCACCTGCGGCATCTCCTGCCACTGCCCGGCGACGTCGAGGTGACGGGAGCCAGCGCGGCGTTCACCGTGAGGATCTCCCGGTCACCGACGTGGCCCACCGCCCGCGCCTGGGCGGTGTTGCGGCCGGCCACCGCCACCGTCACGTCGAGGTCCACGACGTCGCCCACGTGGGCGAAGCTGAGGTACTGGGCGGTGGCCCACACGAGGGGCCGGTCGCACACCCGCTCCATGGCACACACGGCGGCGGCCAGCCCGCAGCCCCCGAACAGGAACCGGCCGCCGGTCATCACGTCCTCGGTGACCGGTAGGTACCAGCGCGTGGGGTTGTGGGTGCCCTGCAACCCGAGCCACTCGGCCACGTCCATCGGCGGAGGCTACGACGGCCGGGCGGACCACTTGTGCCACCATGGCCCCGTGCGGTCGACGCGGGGGGTGCGACGGGCGGCGCTGGCGGCAGCGGCCGTGGCAGCCGTGGCCACCGTCGTCCTCGGCCTCGCCGGCTG
>CAIPVR010000196.1 GCA_903868545.1 uncultured Actinomycetes bacterium | reverse complement strand
GTTCGGGCAGCACGATCCCCAGCTCCGCCAGCCGCTGTTCCGCCGAGGTCGGGGCCGGTCCCATCCCGCCAACCTACGACAGAGGTCATACCTCTGTCGACCGGATGCTTCGGCGGCCGGGCCGCCTCCGGCGCTACGCCCGGGCGACGACCTCGTAGCCACCAGGAGCGGCGTCCTCACACAGCGCCACCAGCGCACCGATGCGCGCCGCCGTGTCCGGATGAGCACGCATCTCGGCCACGTGTGCCGGATCGTCCCAGGGTCCGAAGGAGTAGAAGACCCTCGGATCGTCAAGACTGCGGACCAGCACGCCCGTGCCCTCAGGCGGCGGGTGCTCCAGCGAGAGGAACAGCTCGGCGAGCGCACGCCACGCACTGACGAACTCGTCCTCACGTCCCGGCAACACCACCCACCGGCCCAACGTGTAGATCTCCAACGTCACCCACCTCCCTGGGGTCACCCGTGAACCCGACCCGTGTCAGTCCGAGCCCTCGTATCGGTAGACATTCGTCTCGCGCTGGACGAAGCCGATGCGGCGGTACAGCCGGTTGGCGGCCTCCCGGCTCGGTCGGGAGGTGAGGTCCACGGTCCGGGCGCCGAGCCGCTCGGCCAGCGCGAGGGCCTCCCGGTTCAGCAGCTCACCCACGCCGCGGCCCCGCGCCGCGCCGTCGACGACCACGTCCTCGATCCAGGCACGGATCCCGGTGGGGATGGGGAACACCACGAGGGTCATCGAGCCCAGGATCGTGCCGTCGCCCACGTCCCTGGCCAGCAGGAGGTGACAGGCGTCGTTGCCCACGATCGCGGCGAGCTGCTCCAGGCCGGGCGGCGGCGAGGACGACGACAGCTGCGGCACCAGCCGGGCCATCGCCGCCACCAGTTCCTCGTCCGCGGCGGCGCACTCCTCGACGCGCACCCCGGCGCCACCCGCTCTGTCGTTCACGGCCCCGTCGGTCATGGCGCCGAGGGTACCGCCGAGCAGGGCCCGACCCGGTGGGAGCGGCGGATCGCGCCGATACCGTGGCACCGATGACGGAGTTGAGGTGGCTGGACGGTTCCGTTCCCCCGACCGACCCCGAGGGGAACGGTGACCGGGGCGGCCGACGCGTCCTCGTGGCCGCCTTCGAGGGCTGGAACGACGCCGGCGACGCCGCCACCACCGCGGTGGAGCACCTGTGGGAGCAGTGGGGCGCCCGCACGGTGGCCGAGATCGACCCGGAGATCTTCTACGACTTCACCACCACCCGGCCCCGGGTCCGGGTGGGCGACGACCTCGAGCGGGTGATCGACTGGCCGGCGAACGAGTTCGGCTGGGCGGAACCGCCGGGCACCGACGGCCTCGTGCTCCTGCGGGGCGTGGAGCCACAGCTCCGCTGGCGCACGTTCTGCGGCTACGTGCTCGAGGTGGCGGAGCAGCTGGGCTGCACCACCGTGGTGACCCTCGGGGCACTGCTCGCGGACGTGCCGCACAGCCGGCCCACCCCGGCCTTCGGCACCGCCTACGACGAGTCGGTGATGGCGCGTCTCGGACTCGAGCCGTCGCGCTACGAGGGCCCCACCGGCATCGTGGGCGTGCTGCACGCCGAGTGCCGTCGCGTCGGGCTGGACTCGGCGTCGCTGTGGGCGGCCGTGCCCGCCTACGTGCCCTCCGCCCCCTCCCCGAAGGCCGCGCTGGCCCTCGTGCGGCGCACGCTCAACCTGCTCGGTGCCACTGCGCCCACCCAGGTGCTCGAGATCGCCACCGTGAGCTACGAGCACCAGATCGACGAGCTCGTCGCCGACGACGAGGCCACCGGTGACTACGTCCGGCGCCTCGAGGAGCAGCACGACGCGGACCGCTCCGCCGTACAGTCCGCCGACGACCTCGTGGAGGAGGTCGAGCGGTTCCTCCGCGGCCACTGAACCGGCAGCGGCCGGCTGGAGTGGGCCGTCACTCCTCCCAGACCCGGTCACGGGGCAGGTCGTAGAGGACGTCCACCTCCTCGCCGCGCAGGGCGGCGAAGGCGTGCGGGCCCCAGTGGTCGACCCCGGCGGTGGGGTGCGGCAGGTCGTCGGGTTCGAACCACCCCACGTCCATCGCCTCGAGCGGGTGCGGCGACAGCTCGCCGCCCACGGCACGGCACAGGAACACGAGGCTGTAGAGCGGGATGCGGGTGAAGCCCAGCCGCAGGCCGTCGAACACGCCGAGGAGGCGCACGACCTCCACCTCGACACCCGTCTCCTCGCGCACCTCCTTCACCGCCACCTCACTGGGCGAGTACCCCACGTCGGCCCAACCGGTGGGGTACAGCCAGATGCCCGAGTCGCCCCGCTGGAGCAACAGGATCCGGCCGTCGTCGTCGCCGACCACCGCACCGACGGCCACCTTGGGCGTCACGTAGCCGGGCACGCCGGTGCCCACCGACCGCAGCCACTCCTGGACCACGGCGGCCGGCTCCCCCTCGGCCCGCCCGGCGGCGGCCCGGATGTCGGCGGCCACGTGGAGGACCTCCTCGTAGCGCTCCCGCTCATAGAGGTTCTCGGTGAACGCGAGGCCGGTCCGGGCGATCGCCGCGAGCGACTCGCTCCAGCGGATCAGGTCCTGCTCCCCCACCGGCGCCGCGCCCTGTTCGTCCACGGCGACACGCTACCGGCGAGCCCTCAGCCCGTGGGCTCCAGGGCGTACAGCAGCGCCCGGCGGAGCTCCTCCTCCACCTCGGGATCCACCACCTTCGCCCCGTCCCGGTCGACCACGTAGAACGTGTCCACCACGTCCGCCCCCATCGTGTGGATCTTGGCGGTGCGCACGTCGAGGTCGAACTCACCGAGCGCCCGGGTGATCCGGTACAGGAGACCGAGGTCGTCGGGGCCCACCACCTCCACGACGGTGGCGTCGGTGGCGGCGTCGTTGTCGAGGCGCACCAGCGGCACGAGCTGGTGGAGACCGGGCCGGTGGCGACGCCGGTGGCTCCGGGCCCGCTCGTCGAGACGGGCCTGGAGGGCGAGCCGGCCCTCCAGCACCCGGGTGACGTCCGCGGCCACCCGGTCCCAGCGCACGTGGCCCGCCGCGGTGGTGGCCACCCGGAACTCGTCGAGCACCATCCCCTGCGCGGAGTGGATGTCGGCCTGGGTGACGTCGAGGCCGTGGAGCGCCAGCGCGCCGGCCACCCGGGAGAACACGCCCGGCCGGTCCTCGCACACCACCGTGATGCGGTCGCCCTCGGTGAGCACCTGCAACCGGCCCTCGGCCATGAGGGCCTGCTGGGCAGCGGAGGGGAAGGGCTCGTGGACCACCTCCACGAGGTCCCCCCCGGACATCAGGTGCGCGGCGCGGTCGGACAGTCGCTCCACGAGCTGCGCCCGCCACGGCCCCCACGCGGACGGCCCGGTGGCCAGCGAGTCGGCCTCGCACAGGGCCCGGAGCAACGCCAGGCGGTCGGGGGTCCCCACCCGCTCGACCACCAACTCCACCGTCGCCGGGTCGTCGAGGTCGCGGCGGGTGGCCACATCGGGGAGCAGCAGGTGGTGACGGACCGCCGCCTCCAGGGTGGCCACGTCCTCGGGTGGGAAGCCCATCCGGGTGGCCACCGTGCGGGCGAGCTCCTGGCCCACCTCGCTGTGGTCCCCGGGGTAGCCCTTGCCGATGTCGTGGAGGAGCGCGGCCATCACCAGCAGGTCGGGCCGGGGCACCCGGTGCGACAGCATCGCCGCCTCCGCCGTGGCCTCCCAGAGATGACGGTCCACGGTGAAGCGGTGGTAGGCGTTGCGCTGGGGCCGGCTCCGGTTGGGGGTCCACTCGGGGATGAGCGGCTCCCACAGCCCGAACTGGTCGAGGGTCTCCTCCACGGGGATCGCCGCCGGACCGGTGAGGAGCAGGTCGCAGAAGAGGCGGCGGGCCTCGTCGGGCCAGGGCTCCGGCAGCGGCGGTGCCGCCTCGAGCAGGTCGAGGGTCCGGAGGCAGAGGCGGGTGGTGTTGCGCGCCGCGGCGAGCGCCACCCGCAGCACCGTGAGCGGGTCGTCCACCGGCGCCCCCTCGTCGGCGAGGCACACCCGGGCACCGCGCAGCACGAGTCCGTCGTCGAGGCGGCGCTCCCTGCGTGAGCGACCGAAGAACACCCCGCCCAACGAGAGCTCGATCTCGTGCCAGCTCTCGTCGCTCGCCCAGGCGATCGCCCGACCGGCGGCCGCCACACGCGCCATGAGGGCGTCGGAGTCCACGTCGCCGAGCCGGGCGGCCACCACGTCCTGTTCCTGCAGCAGCAGGCGGTCGTCGGGCTTGGCGGTGGCCCGGTGCAGCTCGATGCGCACCTCGAGCAGCGTGTCGTGGTCGTGCTGCAGCTCGGCGAGCGCCCGGGGCGAGATCTCCGCGCCGGCGTCACGCGCCCACGACAGGGCGTGGACGTCGCGCAGACCGCCCCGCCCCTCCTTCAGGTCGGGCTCGAGCTCGAAGGCCACCTCGCCGTGGGCCTGGTGGCGCTGGTCCACCGCCCGGGCCAGCTCCTCCAGCCACTTCTTGCCCCGCCGGCGCCAGTTCACCCGCGCCTTCTCGGCCAGCTCGTCGGACAGCGACCGGTCACCGGCCAGGTGACGGGCCGAGAGCAGCGCGGTGGCGGTCTCCAGGTCCTCCCCGGCCAGCGTGAGCGTGTCGCGGACCGTGCGCACCGCGTGCCCCAGCTTCAGCCCTGCGTCCCAGATCGGGTACCAGAGCAGCTCGGGGAGGTCGCCGGGCGAGGTTCCCTTTCCCAGCAGGAGCAGGAGGTCGAGGTCGGACTGGGGGGCGAGCTCACGGCGCCCCTGTCCGCCCACCGCGACGAGGGCGAAACGGTCGTCGGGACCGCGGCCCCGGACGGCCTCGTCGAAGCAGGTGACGAGCCACGACTCGACCAGGTCGGTGTAGGCCTCGCAGAAGGCCCGACCGGTGAGGGTCTCGTCGGCGAGCAGGTCTGCGCGCCGCAGCGGCGGTGCCATGTCGGCCCTTTCGTGGTGGTCTGGTGGGCGGAGTACGACCCCGATGCCCCCCCGGCCAGGTCGGGCCTGTCCTGACCGGAGGGGCGCCCCGTGGGTCGGGGAACCGGGTACCCGGGGT
>CAIPVR010000195.1 GCA_903868545.1 uncultured Actinomycetes bacterium | reverse complement strand
GGTCCCGACCACCACCACGTCGACCACCACCACGGTCCCGACCACCACCACGTCGACCACCACCACGGTCCCGACCACCACCACGTCGACCACCACCACCACGGTGGCGCCCGGGCCCGTCCGCACACCGCTCGCCGCCACCTGTCAGGCGACGGCGGCCGGCCAGACGAGCATCTCGCCGTTCGACTCCGGCGCCACCTACGAGGGCCCGTCGACGGTCGCCGCCGGCAGCAACTTCCAGGTGAAGCTCACGGCCGACCCGGTGCCCGTGCCCACCACGGCCGGCGGGTACAACCTCAACAACCTGCGCGACCTCGTGGTGCGCTTCAAGGTCCCGGCCGGGGCGCAGTTCGTGAGCGCCACGCTCTCGGGCGGCTCCAACCTCGGCACCCGCGGCGCACCCAGCGTGGTGCTCAACGGCTCCAACGTGGAACTCCGGGTGCCGGGCTTCCTCAACCCGGGCACCACCGCCGTCCTCCCCACGGTGACCGCCACGCTGAAGGCCACCGGCACCGTGGGCACCGTGCTGCCGGCCCAGCTCGCCGGCACCTCCTACGCCGATCCGGGGATCACCTTCACCGCCAGCGTGCGGGTGCTGTTCCTGAACGTCGACGCCCCGACCCTCTGCTACGTGCCGAACAACGTGGCGCTCGGCAGCGTCACGATCGTCTGAGCCGTCCGTGAGCACGGCCACGGTCCGCGTGGCCGTGCTCACGGCAGCGGTGCTCCTGGCGGGCGCCCTCCCGGCCTGCAGCCGGGCGGACCGGACGTCGAACCCGACCACCACGGCCGACGGTGGCGGCACACCCGTCGAGGGGCCCGCCGCGTGCCCGGAGCTCGGAGCACCCGAGGTGGTCGGCCGCCTCGGCGACCCCGCCCTGACCGAGACGTCGGGGTTGGCCGCGTCCCGGCGCAACCCCGGGGTCCTGTGGGCCGTCACCGACGGCGGATCACCGACGTTGTCCGCCCTCGACGAACAGGGCCGCGCCCTCGCCCGGTTCCGCATCGCGGGTGCACGGCCGCTCGACGTGGAGGACCTCGCCGTCGGCCCCGGCACCCGGCCGGGCACCACCGACGTGCTCGTGGCCGACATCGGCGGCAACACCGGCCGCAACCAGCTGAAGGTGTACCGGCTCCCGGAACCCGCGGTCGACGTGAGCGCCGTGGCACCTCCCGGGACCGACCCACCCACTGCCACCGTCGACGCCGAACGGATCGACGTGGCGTACCCCGAGGGCGCGGCCACCGACGCCGAGTCCTTCGCGGTGGACCCACGCACCGGCGACTGGTTCGTCATCACCAAGCAGTTCGACGGCGACAGCCGGGTGGACCGCCTCGCCGCCGCGGACACCACGCCCGGCACCGTCCACACACTCGAACGGGTCGGCACCCTCGGCCTGCCGCTCCTCCCCGACCCGCTCGCCACGGCGGCCGACATCAGTCCCGACGGCTCACTCGTGGCCGTGCGCACCTACCGCAAGCTGTACCTGTACCCGCGGGCCGAGGGGGCCACGGTGGCCGACGCGCTCGGCGGCGAGCGCTGCGCCTACGACGGCGCCGACGAACCGCAGGGCGAGTCGTTGGCGTTCTCCTCCGACGGCCGCGCCCTGTTCAGCACCAGCGAGGGCGTCGGTGCGGTGCTGTTCCGCACCCCGCTGGCCCCCTGACCGCCCGACCCCCCGACCGACTGACCGCTCCGACCCGCCGACCGCTCAGGCCGCAGCGCGGGTGCGGCGCAGTACGGGGTCGGCCACGCCGAGCACGGCGTCGGCCGCACGCATCGTGAGGCCGCCCACGCCCGGGGTGGAGCCGTCGACGAGGTTCCCCATCACCTGCAGGGTCACGTTGGCGATGCCCTGGGTGCCCACCGCGAACCGCAGGCCCGTCCGCAGGATCCACGGGTGCCCGATGAGGAACGAGAACCGGCGGCCGGTGCGCAGGAACCCGTCGAAGCGGGCACCGACCTCCCGGTCGTAGCGGGCCGGCGCTCCCGTCGGGTCCGACAGGAACAGGTCGGCCGCGAGCATCCCCGACTCCAGGCCGTAGTCGATGCCCTCACCGTTCATCGGGTTCACCAGGCCGGCGGCGTCGCCCACCGCCACCCAACCCGGGCCGTGCCGTCGCCGTGCGCTCATCGGCAGGCGCCACGCCCGTGGCCGTTCCAGATCGGGCCCGAGCTCCCAGTCGTCCTGCACCAGCGCCCGGTAGCTGTCCTGCAGGCGGTTCAGGTTCAGCTTCGAGAACCCCTTCATGGTGCTCAGCGCACCCACCCCGATGTTCACCGTGCCGTCGCCCGCCGGGAACATCCAGCCGTAGCCGGGCACCGGCGTGCCGTGCTCGTCGCGCAGCGTCAGGCACGCCTCGAGATACCGCTCCGCGTGCCGCGGGCTCTCGGCGTAGGTGCGAATGGCGAGGCCGAACGGCTCGTCGGCCACCCGCTCGGCGCCGAGCAGGCGGGCCACCGCACCGGGCGCGCCGGCCGCCACCACCACCATCGGAGCGGTGAACCGCTGTCCGTCGGCCTCCACGCCCACCACCCGACCGGCGTCGTCGAGCGACGGCAGGGCCTCCTGGCCCCAGCGCAGCTCGGCGCCGGCCTTCTCGGCCAGCTCCATCAGCCGGGCGTCGAGCCGGCGGCGGGGCCACACCGCTCCGTGCGGCGGGAACGGCGGGATCCCAGGCCACTCGAGCTGGCGCACGGTTCGGTTGGCCACCATGCGGAGGCCGTCGATGCGGTGGGCGTCGGAGAGGTCCACGCCCAGCTCGCCGAGCGCCTTCACGGCCCGGGGCGTCAGCCCGTCGCCGCAGACCTTGTCGCGCCCGGGGAGCCCCTTCTCGAACACCGTCACCCGGGCCCCGGCCTCCGCGGCGCGGATGGCGGTGGCCGCACCGGCGGGGCCACCACCGATCACGAGCAGGTCACGGGCCTCGGCGGTCACGGCCCCAGTCTGCGGCGCGACGGCGGCCGGGCGGTAGTCCACCCCCGGGCCGTGCTTGGATGACGGGATGCAGCACCGGTACCTCGGCAACAGCGGGCTCAAGGTCAGCGCCATCGGCTACGGCAACTGGGTCACCCACGGCAACCAGGTGGACGACGACGCCGCCATCGCGTGCGTGCACGCCGCCATCGACCTGGGGGTCACCTTCCTCGACACCGCGGACGTGTACGCCGAGACCCGGGCCGAGGACGTGCTGGGCCGCGCCCTCGACGGGGTGCGGCGCGAGAAGGTGGTGCTGGCGTCGAAGGTGTACTGGCCCACCGGCTCGGGACCGAACGACCGGGGGCTCAGCCGCAAGCACATCATGGAGAGCTGCCACGGCTCGCTGCGTCGCCTGCGCACCGACCA
The DNA here is from genome assembly GCA_903868545.1 of uncultured Actinomycetes bacterium. Taxonomy (GTDB): domain Bacteria; phylum Actinomycetota; class Acidimicrobiia; order Acidimicrobiales; family Microtrichaceae; genus CAIPVR01. The sequence goes on along the minus strand of CAIPVR010000195.1, from coordinate 6,481 downwards.
CCTCGACCTCTACCAGGCCCACCGCTACGACACGGAGACCCCGCTCGAGGAGACGATGGTCGCCTTCGCCGACCTCGTGCGCCAGGGCAAGGTCCACTACATCGGCGTGAGCGAGTGGACCGCCGAGCAGATCCGGGCCGGCAAGGCCCTCGCCGACGATCTGCGCATACCGTTCGTGTCGAACCAGCCGCAGTACTCGATGGTGTGGCGGGTGATCGAGGGGCGCGTGGTGCCCACGTGCCGCGAGCTCGGCGTCGGCCAGGTGGTGTGGTCGCCGCTGCTGCAGGGCGTGCTCACCGGCAAGTACCTGCCCGGGTCGCCCCCGCCCTCCGGATCGCGAGCGGACGGCGACGACGAGGCCGCCCGCATGATGGGGCTGTTCCTGCGGGAGGAACTGCTCGAGGCGGTGCAGCAGCTGCGTCCGATCGCGGAGGAGGCGGGCTGCACACTCGCCCAGTTCGCCCTGGCCTGGGTGCTGCGCAACGACAACGTGAGCAGCTGCATCGTGGGCGCCACCCGCCCCGAGCAACTCGAGGACAACGTGGTGGCCGCCGGGCTGGAGCTGCCCGACGAGCTGGTGGCCCGGGCCGAGGCGGTCCTCGCCCCCCACGTGCTCGACGACCCCGACCTCACCGAGCAGTTCGCCCCGTCCGAACGCCCCTGACTCCGTTAGGTTCCCCGCCGATGGGCCTGTGGACCGAGCGGGTGCTCCCCCACGTGGTGGAGGCGACCTGCGGCAACTCCGACATGGACCGCTACCGGATGCGGGCGCTCGAGGGCCTCGCGGGAACGGTGCTGGAGATCGGCTTCGGGTCGGGCCTGAACGCCCCGCTCTACCCCGACGCCGTCACCAAGGTGTTCGCCGTGGAGCCCTCGCACACCGCACGTGACATGTCGCTGCGGCGGGTGGCGGCCAGCCACGCGGTGGTGGAGTTCGTGGGCCTCGACGGCCAGGCGGTGCCGCTGCCCGACGACACGTGCGACGCCGCGCTCAGCACCTTCACCCTCTGCACGATCCCCGACGCCCACCGGGCGCTCGCCGAGGTCCGCCGGGTGGTGCGGCCGGGCGGCACGCTCCACTTCCTCGAGCACGGCCTGGCCCCCGACGCCGGGGTGGCGCGGTGGCAGCACCGTCTCGACGGCCTGCAGCAGCGGGTGGCCGGCGGCTGCCACCTCACCCGCGACACCACGGCGCTCCTCGCGGCGGCCGGGCTCGAGGTGCTGGACACCGAGGCCCGCTTCGTGCGCGGCCCGAAACCGTGGACGTGGTTCACCTGGGGACGCGCCCGGGTACCCGACTGAACGGAGGCGAGACCCATGCAGGTACCACTGACCGTCCGGGACCACCTCGAGCGGGCCGCGCTCGTGTACGGCGACCGCGTGGGCGTGGTCGACGAGCCCGACCAGCCCGCACCGCCGCTGCTCGCCGCCGACGGAGGGCCGCTCACCTACTCGGCGGTGTACGAACGTTCCCGGGCGCTGGCCGCCGGGCTCGAGTCGCTCGGGGTGGGCCCGGGCGGCCGCGTGGCGATCGTCAGCCAGAACTCCGCCCGCCTGCTCACCGTGCTCTACGGCGCGCCGTCGTGGGGCCGCGTGGCCGTCCCGGTGAACTTCCGGCTGCAGGCCGACGAGGTGCAGTACATCGTGGGGCACTGCGGCGCCGAGGTCCTGCTCGTGGACCCCGAGCTCGAGGAGTCGCTCGCCGGGGTGACCGCGCCGCAGAAGTACGTGCTGGGCGCCGCCACCGACGAGCTGCTGTACCGCCACGACCTCGAGCCGTCGGGCTGGGAGCCCGACGAGGACGCCACCGCCACGATCAACTACACCTCCGGCACCACGGCCCGGCCGAAGGGCGTGGAGATGACGCACCGCAACCTGTGGGTGAACGCGGCGGTGTTCGGCTGGCAGGCCGGCGTGTCGGACCGCGACACCTACCTGCACACGTTGCCGATGTTCCACTGCAACGGCTGGGGCATGCCGTTCGCCGTGATGGGGATGGGCGCGCCGCAGGTGGTGCTCCGCAAGGTGGACGGCGCCGAGATCCTCCGGCGGGTCGACGCCCACGGCGTGACGTTCCTGTGCGGCGCCCCGGCGGTGGTGGCGATGGTGCTCGACGCCGCCGCGGAGTGGGACGGCGAGATACCGGGCCGGGGCACCGTGCGCATCGTCGTGGCGGGTGCGCCACCGCCCACCCGCACGATCGAGCGGGTGGAGACCGAGCTGGGCTGGGAGTTCATCCAGATCTACGGCCTCACCGAGACCGCGCCGCTCCTCACCATGAACCGCTCGAGGCAGGAGTGGGACCACCTCACCCCCACCGAGCGGGCCCGCAAGCTGGGCCGCGCCGGGGCGCCGGCGCTCGGCACCCGGATCCGGGTGGACGGGGAGGGCGAGCTGCTGGCCCGGTCCAACACGGTGCTCAAGAGCTACTGGGACCAGCCCGAGGCCACCGCGGAGGCCCTCGACGGGGGCTGGTTCCACACCGGCGACGGCGGCACCCTCGACGACGAGGGCTACGCCACCATCTCGGACCGGAAGAAGGACGTGATCATCTCCGGCGGGGAGAACGTGAGCTCGATCGAGGTGGAGGACGCCCTGTTCTCGCACCCCGCCGTGGCCGAGGTGGCGGTGATCGGGGTGCCCGACGACAAGTGGGGCGAGACGGTGAAGGCGCTGGTGGTGCTCGCGCCCGACACCTCCGCCACCGAGGCCGACCTCATCGCGCACTGCCGGGAACACCTCGCCCACTACAAGTGCCCGACCTCCGTGGAGTTCCGCGACGAGTTGAGCCGCACCGCCACCGGCAAGCTCCAGAAGTTCAAGCTGCGCGCCCCCTACTGGGAGGGTCGCGACCGGATGGTCAACTGAGCCCCACGCGTGACCGGCTGAGCGGCCTCAACGGCCGTGGTCGTGGTCCCAGCGCTCCTCGAGCGCCTCGAGCCGGGCCACGTACTCGTCGTCGCTGAACCTCCCGCCCGGGTAGGCGGCCTCCTGACGGGCCAACTCCTGGGCGATCCACCGCCGACGCGAGCGCTCGCTGTTCGGGGAACGGCGCTGCACCAGCCACACCACGACGACCATCGCGGCCACCACGCCCATGGCCACGAACCCCACATCGGCCAGGGCGGATCCGCTCACGGCCCCGAGTCTGGCCCACCCCCCCACCTCCCGGGGAATAGGGGTCCTCAGGTCGCCCAGAGCGCCCGGAGGACCCCTATTTCCCGAGGGGTGGGTGAGTGGGTTGACAGAGTGACACTTTCTGTTAGTTTGTCACTCATGCCAGCTGAGGGGCCGACCTCCGAGCCCACGATCGAGCAGCGCCTGCTCGACGCCGCGCTGGAGGCCGCCACGCTCCACGGCCTGTCCAAGCTCTCGATGGGCGACGTCGCCAAGCGGGCCGACCTGTCCCGCCAGACCCTCTACCGGTACTTCCCCTCCAAGGACGCCCTCGTCAGCGGCCTCGTCAGCGCCGAGACCGCCAAGCTCGTCGAGCAGGTCGTGGCCGCCGCCCTCGAGGTGGACGAGCCCCGTGCCTCCCTGGAGGCCGGCCTCCTCGCCGCCCTGCGGGTCGTCCGGGACCACCCGCTGCTCGACCGCCTGCTGCGCACCGAACCCGAGGCGCTGCTCCCCCTCCTCACCACCGAGGGCAGCCCGGCCATGGCCCAGGTCCGTTCGGTGGTGGAGCTGCTCGTGGCCGAGCGCGCACCCGCCGAGGTGGCGGGCGACCCGGTCGCGCTGCGCCGGTTCGCAGACGTCCTGACCCGGCTGCTGATCTCCTACGCGGTCAGCGCGCCGGACGACCCACCGGAGGTGGTGGCCCACCACCTCGCCCTGTTCCTCGTCCCCGACCCGGCGGAGGCTGCCGCCGGGTCGAGCCACCCGGAGGCACCCGCACCATGAGTTCCACGATCACCGCCACCGTCGACGGCACCGAGGTGCGCTGGAAGGACCACAAGCGCTACCTCTGGCTGCTCGGCCTCGTGGTGCCGCTCCTGCCGTTCGGAGCGGCCCGCTGGGTGGACTACCCGCCCGCCGCGCAGGTCCTCTGGTTCATGGGCCCGATCTGGATCCTCGTGATGATCCCGCTCCTCGACCGCATCTTCGGCGAGGACCGGACCAACCCGCCGGACTGGGCCGTGCCCCAGCTGGTGGACGACCGCTACTACCGCTGGTGCACCTACCTGTACCTGCCGCTGCAGTACGGCTCGCTCGTCTACGCGTGCTGGGTGGTGGCGAACTTCGACCTCACCTGGTGGCAGGCCTTCGGCTACGCCCTCACCGTGGGCACGGTCGGCGGCGTGGCCATCAACACCGCCCACGAACTGGGCCACAAGCAGCCGAGGGTCGAGCGGTTCCTCGCCAAGGTCGCACTGGCGCAGACCGGGTACGGCCACTTCTACGTGGAGCACAACCGGGGCCACCACAACCGGGTGGCCACCCCCGAGGACCCGGCCAGCTCGCGCCTCGGCGAGTCGTTCTGGGCGTTCCTCCCCCGCACCGTGGTGGGGTCGGCCCGCTCCGCCTGGGGCCTCGAGGCGAAGCGCCTCCGCGGGCAGGGCAAGCGGGTGTGGAGCCTCGACAACGACGTCCTCACGGCGTGGGCGTTCAGCGTGGTCCTGTTCGGCACGCTGCTGGCGGTGTTCGGCCCACGCATCCTGCCGTTCCTCGTGATCCAGGCCGTGTTCGGCTTCAGCCTGCTGGAGGTCGTGAACTACCTCGAGCACTACGGCCTGCTCCGCCAGAAGGACGCCAACGGCCGCTACGAACGCTGCAACCCGCAGCACTCGTGGAACTCCAACCACGTGGCCTCGAACGTGATCCTCTACAACCTCGAGCGCCACTCGGACCACCACGCGCACCCCACCCGGCGCTACCAGGCACTGCGCCACTTCGACGAGTCGCCGCAGCTGCCGTCGGGGTACGGGCTCATGCTCGGGCTGGCCTACGTGCCGCCGGTGTGGCGGGCCGTGATGGACAAGCGGGTGCTCGCCCACTACGGCGGCGATGTGACGCTCGCCAACATCCACCCGCCGAAGCGGGAGAAGGTCCTCGCCCGCTACGGCCGGGCCTGACCCCGTCCACCCGGCGAAATAGGGGTCCGCAACGCCCGGAACGGGCGTGCGACCGCCGGAGATCCCTGCCGTGGGGCCCGCCGGCGGCCGCCCCTGATCCCCGAGGGTCAAGGAGGGCCGGGTGCGCGTCGATGGTCCGGGGGTATGCACGACTCCGACGCCCCCGAGCCGCCCGACCTCCGCATCCCGACGAGCCCGGAGGCCCTGGGGGTCTCGCCGGCGCTGCTGGAGGACATCCTCCTGCGCCGGGCCGTGGTGGAGGGCCGCACCCCGATGACCACGCTGGCCGACCGGCTGCACGTCTCCATCAACGTGGTGGACACGGTGCTCCAGGGCCTCCGCGAGCGGAAGCTCATCGAGTACGACGGCATGGAGGGCCGGGCCTACCTCGTGGCCGTGACCGAGGCCGGCCACGCCTTCAGCGCCCGCCGTTCCACCGAGTGTCGCTACGCGGGACCGGTGCCCGTGTCGCTCGACCTCTACCACCGCGTGGTGCGGGCCCAGCGCCCGGAGCTGCACCTCGACCGTGACCGGCTGGCCCGCAGCTTCTCCGACCTCGTGATCGCACCCGACCTGCTCGACCAGCTGGGCCCGGCCATCCACGGCGACGGGGCCATGTTCCTCTACGGCCCGCCCGGCACCGGCAAGTCGTCGGTTGCCGAGCGGGTGGTCCGCGCCTACGAGGACGTCGTCCTCATCCCCCACTGCGTGGAGGTGGACGGCCAGGTGGTGGCCCTGTTCGATCCCACACTGCACGAGGCGATCCCGGAGCAGCCCCAGGGCCTCGACCGCCGGTTCGTCGCCTGCCTGCGCCCGGCGGTGGTGACCGGCGGTGAACTCCACGCCGGGATGCTGGACCTCCAGCTCGACCGCGACACCGGCGTGTACCTGGCGCCCCTGCAGATGAAGGCGAACAACGGCGTCCTCGTGATCGACGACTTCGGTCGCCAGTCGATGAGCCCCGACGCCCTGCTGAACCGCTGGATCGTCCCCCTCGACCGTGGGGTCGACTACCTCACCGTGCAGGGCCGGAAGTTCGAGGTGCCGTTCGAGCTCAAGGTGGTGCTGTCGACCAACCTCGACCCGGCACAGCTCGGCGACGAGGCGTTCTTCCGCCGGATCCACAACAAGATCCACATCGGCGCCTGCACCGACGAGCAGTTCGACTGGATCCTGTCCCGGGTCGCCCAGAAGATGGGGTTGGAGGTCGACGCCGCGGCCGCGGACCGGCTCCGCACCGCGGCGCGCTCCACCGGCGACGGCGAACTCCGCGCCTACCTGCCGGGCGTGGTGTGCAAGCTCGCGATGAACATCAGCCGGTACGAGGGCACCTACCCGCGCCTCACGCCGGACCTGGTGGACAAGGTGCTCGGGCTCTACTTCACCCACGACGTGCTGGGCAGCGCGCC
>CAIPVR010000194.1 GCA_903868545.1 uncultured Actinomycetes bacterium | reverse complement strand
GAGGCGGCCGAGGGCCTCGCCCGCATCGTGCCCCGCAGCCCGTTGCCGATCGTCGCCGACATCCACCACCAGTACAAGATGGCACTCGCCGCGCTCGACGCCGGTGTGCAGGGCCTCCGGCTCAACCCGGGCAACATCCGCAAGCCCGAGCACATCAAGGCGGTGGCGGCCGCGGCGAAGGACCGCGGCGTCCCGATCCGTATCGGCGTCAACGGCGGCTCCCTCGACCCTGAGCTGTACGACAAGTACGGGGGCAGGGTCACGCCCGAGGCGATGGTGGAGTCGGCCCTCCAGGAGCTGGCCTACTTCCAGGAGGTCGGTTTCGACGCCGTGAAGATCTCCGTGAAGGCCTCCAACGTGCCGCTCATGATCGAGGCGTACCGGCAGCTGTCGGAGGCCACCGATCACCCGCTCCACCTCGGCGTGACGGAGGCCGGGCCGCTGCCGGAGGGCCTGATCAAGGCCACCGCCGGCATCGGGACCCTGCTGGCCGAGGGGATCGGCGACACGATCCGTTTCTCGCTCACCGCCGATCCGGTGGAGGAGGCCCGTGCGGGCCGGGCGCTCCTGGAGGCCTACGGCTTGCGGGAGCGGGAGAACGTCGACCTGATCGCCTGCCCCAGCTGCGGCCGGGCCGAGATCGACGTGATCGCAGTGGCGTCGGAGGCCCGCGACGCCCTCGCCGACAAGCAGCTCCCGCTGCAGGTGGCGGTGATGGGCTGCGTGGTGAACGGGCCCGGTGAGGCGCGCGACGCCGACCTCGGCATCGCGGCCGGCCGCAAGCGGGGCCACCTCTTCGTGAAGGGCACCAACGTCGCCGTGGTCCCGGAGGACGAGATGGTCCCGACCTTGGTGGAGTGGGCGGAGTTCATCGCCGAGCACGGCACCGAGGCGGCCCTCGCACGGGTCGACACCGAGAAGGCCCGCCGCGAGGCGGAGAAGGATCGGGCCGAGCTGCTCGAGATCCAGGGCGACGACGCCAACGCGTCGGAGCAGAAGGTGGAGCTGATCCACAAGAAGTACGACTGACCGACCCCTCGGGCGGCTCCGGGTCGACCGGGTGCCGGCCCTGATGGTTGACCGGTGTCACATCCGGCGCGAGGGTTCCGGCCGTGACGTTCACCAGCCCGCTCCCCGACGTCGAGATCCCCGACGTCCCCCTCGTGTCCTACGTCCTGGCCCGGGCCGCCGAGCTCGGGGACGAGCCTGCACTCGTCGACGGGCCGACCGGACGGGTGCTCACCTACGCCGAACTCGACCGTCAGGTCCGGTCCTTCGCCGGCGGCCTCCGGGCCCGCGGGTTCGGCAAGGGTGACGTCCTCGCGCTCATGGCGCCGAACCTCCCCGAGTACGCGGTGGTGTTCCTCGGCGTGGCCGCGTCCGGCGGGACGATCACCACGGTGAACCCCACCTACACCGCCCACGAGGTGCGCCACCAGCTCGAGGACTCGGGAGCGACGATCCTGGTGACCGTCCCGATGTTCCTCGAGGTGGCGACCGAGGCCGCCGAGGGGACCGCGGTGGGGGACCGGTTCGTGCTCGGTGAGGCCGTCGACGGCGCCGCGTCGGTGGCCGACCTCTTCGGGGAGCCCCTCGAGGCGCCCGTGCCGGTGGACGGCGGTGACGTGGTGGTGCTCCCGTACTCCTCGGGCACCACCGGCCTGTCCAAGGGCGTGATGCTCACCAACCGGAACCTCGTCGCCAACATCGCCCAGGTGATCGGCGCGTCGGGGATCGACGGGTCCGACACCGTGATGGCCGTCCTGCCGTTCTTCCACATCTACGGGATGCAGGTCCTGATGAACACCGGTCTGCGGGCCGGTGCGACGGTGGTGACCATGCCGAGGTTCGACCTCGAGCAGTTCCTGCAGCTGCACCAGGAGCACGGCGTCACCCGGTCGTTCGTCGCGCCGCCGATCGTGGTGGCGCTGGCCAAGCACCCCGTGGTGGACGACTACGACCTCTCCCACGTCGACCAGGTGTTCTCGGGTGCGGCGCCGCTGTCGGCGGAACTCGCCGAGGAGGCCGCGGCCCGGCTCGGCTGCGAGGTGGTGCAGGGCTACGGGATGACCGAGATGTCGCCGGTGTCGCACCTCACCCCGGTGGGTGGGTACAAGCCCGGCTCCGTGGGGGTGACCGCCCCCAACACGGAGACCCGCATCGTGGACCCCTCCACCGGGGCCGACCTCGGCGTGGACGAGGACGGCGAGGTGTGGGTCCGGGGGCCGCAGGTGATGCTGGGCTACCTCAACAACGCGCAGGCCACCGCCGAGACACTGGACGACGACGGCTGGCTCCACACCGGCGACATCGGCCACATCGACGCCGACGGGCACCTGTTCGTGGTGGACCGTCTCAAGGAGCTCATCAAGTACAAGGGCTTCCAGGTGCCCCCGGCCGAACTCGAGGCGCTCCTGCTCACGCACCCGGCGGTTGCCGACGCGGCGGTGATCGGCCGCCCCGACGACGAGGCCGGTGAGGTGCCGGTGGCCTACGTGGTGCTGAAGCCCGGCCAGGACGCCACGGCCGAGGACCTGATGGCCTTCGTGGCCGCCGAGGTGGCGCACTACAAGCAGCTGCGCGCGGTGCACCTGGTGGACGAGATCCCGAAGTCGGCCAGCGGCAAGATCCTCCGGCGCATCCTCCGCGACCGCGACGCCGCCGGGGGATGAGTCCCCGGCCCTCGGCCCCCCGGGGTCAGCGGGCGGTCCGCTCGGCCAGTTCGTCGATGAGCGCGGTGAGCTCCGCCGGTGCCTCCTGCATGACCTGGTGGCCCACACCGGGGAGCACCCGCAGGTCCGAGCCGGGGACGCACTCGGCCACGCCCCGGGCATGGGCGATCGGCGTGAGCAGGTCGGCGTCGCCCACCACCACCATCGACGGCAGGTCCACGTGGCCGAGGTCGTCCCGCACGTCGTGCTCCGCGATGGCCCGCCCGGCCTCTGCCGCGGTGCGGGGCTCCACCTCGGAGAGCATCCGGCGGACCGCCTCGACCGCCTCACCGGACGGTGCCCGGCCGAACGCGGCGCGCACCACGAGCGCGGTGGCGGGTGTGTCGGGCCAGCCGTAGCGGAGCCGTGGGGACCGCATCCCGGCGGTCGCCACGCGTTGCACGACGTTGACCAGTCCGGCGCCGCCGCCCACGAGCGCCGGCAGGGCCACCGGGGCGGCGCTCGTGGCCAGGAACATGAGTGCCGAGCACCGGTTCCCGAACATCCGGTGGTGCAGGCGGCAGAACTCGGCCAGTGCCATGCCGCCCATTGAATGGCCGACCACCACCGCCTCGTGCAGGTCGAGCCGTTCGAGGAGCAGTGCGAGGTCGTCGGCCACCGCCGGGAGGGTCACCCCCTCGGTCCCGGCGGTCGAGCCGCCGTGGCCGCGCATGTCCCAGGCCACCACCCGGTAGCGGTCCCCGAGGGTGTGGAACAGCGCGCTCCACACCCACCACTGGAGCGTCACCCCGTGCAACAGCACCACTGGCCGGCCGGTGCCGTGCTCCACCACGTGCAGCGAGCCGCCGTCGGCGGTGGTCAGGTGGTGGTGACGAACCGTGTCGGGGGGCAGTGCGAGCCGGTCGAGCTCGGGTCGCCGGCGGGCACGGATGCGCCGGCCGCGGGAGGAGGCGACGGCGGCGGCACCCAGTGCGGCGATCCCGGCGCCGAGCGCCACGGCCCCGGCGGCGCGGGCGGGGGTGGAACGGCCCATCGATGGCGAGGCTAACGGCTCGCGGCCCGACCGCCGGCAGTCGGTAGCATGCCCGCCCATGTCGCAGCCCCCCGGCCAGCAGTCCGGCAAGCGGAAGCCCCCCGTCCTCACCCCGAGGGCGGAGGACTTCCCACGCTGGTACCAGGACGTGCTCAACAAGGCGGAGCTGGCCGACAACGGCCCGGTGCGCGGCACGATGGTCATCCGGCCCTACGCGTACGCGTTGTGGGAGCGGATGGTCGCCGAGGTGGACGCCCGCATCAAGGCCGCCGGGGCCGAGAACGCCTACTTCCCGCTGTTCATCCCCGAGTCGTACCTCCAGCGCGAGGCCGAGCACGTGGAGGGCTTCAGTCCCGAGCTGGCGATCGTCACCGTCGGCGGCGGCAAGGAGCTCGAGGAGCCCGTCGTGGTGCGGCCGACCTCCGAGACGGTGATCGGCGAGTTCATGGCCAAGTGGGTGCAGTCCTACCGCGACCTCCCGCTCCTGCTGAACCAGTGGGCCAACGTGGTGCGCTGGGAGTTGCGCCCCCGCGTGTTCCTGCGCACGTCGGAGTTCCTCTGGCAGGAGGGCCACACCGCGCACGCCACCCGCGCCGACGCCGCGGCGTACGCGGAGCGCATCCTGCGCGACGTCTACGAGGACTTCATGGTGAACGTTCTGGCCATCCCGGTGTTCACCGGGGCGAAGATCGCCGAGGAACGGTTCGCGGGTGCGATCAACACGCTCACGTGCGAGGCGATGATGGGCGACGGCAAGGCCCTGCAGATGGGCACCAGCCACGAGCTCGGCCAGAACTTCTCCCGGGCGTTCGAGATGACGTTCCTCGACGAGGCCGGTGAGCAGCAGCTCTGCTGGACCACGTCCTGGGGCGTGTCCACCCGCATGATGGGCGGGCTGATCATGGCCCACGGCGACGACGCGGGTCTGCAGGTGCCGCCCCGGCTCGCCGCCGTGCAGGCCGTGGTGCTGGTGGTGCGCGACGAGGACGGCACGGTGGGCGACGCGGCCCGTGAACTCGTCGCCGCGCTCACCGCAGCGGGCGTGCGCGCCCGCCTCGACGACCGCGTCAGCACCGGCTTCGG
>CAIPVR010000193.1 GCA_903868545.1 uncultured Actinomycetes bacterium | reverse complement strand
GTGGGGACCGGGCTCCGACGTCGGTCGGCGACCCGGCCCGCCGGGGCCCGCCGGCGGGGAGGAAGGCCCGCAGGGCGGAAAACCGTCACGCGACCGGCCGAGCGGTGACGAGAGCCGGTAGCGTGTGCGAACATGCAGAGGACGGAGACCGAGGGGGTTCCAGCTCATGCCGCTGTCTGAGGACGAACAGCGCATCCTGAGCGAGATCGAGAACCAGCTGCGGGCCAGTGATCCCGACCTGGCCCGGCAGGTGGGTTCCACCACCATCTACACCGACTCCCTCCGCAAGCTGCGCTGGGGCGTGGTGGCCTTCGTCGCCAGCCTCGTGCTCTCCGTGGCACTCCTCACGGTGCATTTCGCCCTGGCGTTCGTCGGCTTCCTGGCCATGGTCGCCTCGGCGGTGTTCATCGAGCGCAACGCCCGGCGCATGGGTCGGGCCGGGATCAACGAGGCCACCAACGCCCTCCGCGGCGGCAGCCTCCGCTCCTACTTCAACAACGCGGGCGACAAGGCCCGCGAGCGTTTCCGCCGTCCCGACGACGACGCGTCCTGATCCGGGCCTGAACCGCTCGGTCGCTCCGGTCGCTCCGGTCGCTGCGGTCGCTCAGTCGAGCAGCGCCGCCACCTTCTGCCTGGCCGACAGTCCCTCGGCCACCGTCCCCCGCACCTGCGCGGCCACCGCCTCGGCCCGGTCGGAGCCGGCATCGTCGGGGACCCGGGTGCCGAAGCGCCGCCGGGTCTCGAGTTCCGCCAGTTCCTCCCAGCCCTCGACCGGCACCGCCGAGGCGGCGCGGCGCGCGAACTCCCGTGGTGTCTCCGCCGGTGCCGGTGCCACCCCCGCCACCTCGGCCCAACGCACGGCCTCGCTCCAGGCGGCGGCCACCCGACCGGCCCGCGGGTCGTTGCGCAGGCGCCGGATCCGTCCGGTGCGACGACCGACCCGAACGGCCGCCGCCGTGGCCGCGAGGACCGCCACGAGCACGGCCCACGTCCACCAGGGGATCGTGCCGGCGTCGCCGGTCGTGGAGGTCGGTGCGGCGTCGCCCGCCTCCACCCGGCCCGGGTCCGGCGGGGTGGTGCTCGGCGCGGGACGGTCGGCCGGCGCGGTGGTGGGCGCGACCGACGTGGTGGTGGCCGCCTGCTCCTCCGGGGCAGGTGCCTGCTCGGCGGGCACGCCGGTGTACTGCTCGGCCGAGGGGTTGCCGCGGCCGGGCGTGGGCTCGAAGGCCACCCACCCCACCCCGTCGAAGAACACCTCGGGCCACGCATGGGCGTGGCGGCCCCGCACCACGAAGCCGGGGGCCGGCGCATCGCCGTCGGCGGCGGGCGCTGAGCCGACCGGGTTGGCCGTGAGGTCCACGGGGTCGCCCGGGGTGAAGCCGACCGCCACCCGCGCGGGGTAACCGAGCGAGCGGGCGAGGAGGGCGAAGGTGGAGGAGAACTGCTGGCAGAAGCCGCGGCGCTCGGCCACGAAGGCCGCCACCGGATCGGTCGCGTCGCGGTAGTCCACGGTGTCGTCGTAGGTGAACTCGCTGCGGAACCAGTCCTGCAGCACCCGCATCTCCTCGTACGGTCCGACGGCCCCCGCCCGCCGGAGCTGGCCCCGGGCGGCCGCGAGCACCGTCGGCGAGAGCGTCGTGGCGGCCCGGTCGGCCGGGTCGAGGTCGGCGCCCCGGGCGGTGGCCGTCGCCAGCTGCGCCATGTCGGGCACCGGCACCGCGGACCCGAGGTCGTAGGTGGTACCGGACCGGAGCTCCCGGTCGCGGGTGATGACGGAGGCGGATCCGGCATCGACGCTCACCGCCACGTCGCCCTCCAGGCGTGACGGCACGTAGGCGCCGGGCAACCACAGCCCGGCGAGGCCGTCGATGCGGAACCGCTGGGCGAGGGGAGCGAGCGGCACGTCCGGCGCGGGGATTCCGAGGTCGCCCTCGACCTCCTTGTAGCTGCCCCGTGAGACCCAGATCGCTCGGGCGGCGTCGTAGTCCTCGAGCGCGGTGAGCCGCCAGTAGGAGGGCCGGTCGGCCACCACGGTGAACACCACCTGGTCGCTGCGTTCGCCGATGAGCGAGCGCACCCCCACGAAGGGGCTCACCACCGTGCGGGCCCCGCCGCCGGAGCCGAGCGAGCGCAGGTCGACCAGCGGGTCCTTCGGGTCCACCAGCCGTGGGCCCACGAGCAGGCCCACGAGCAGGGCGACGAGGACGAGGCCGGCGGCGGTGCCGGCGACCGCGGCGGTGCCCCGTCGCGACTCGCCGTGCAGCCACCGGCGGCCCGACACCACGAGGGCACGTTGGGTCACCGCGTAGACGGCGAGTCCGGCGCCGAAGGCCACCAGCGCGGTGGTGCGCCCCGCGTCTCGTGCGAGCACACCCGACGCCATGAATGCCGCCAGGTAGGGCACCACCGCCTGGACCGGACTGCGGTAGCGGAAGGCGCTGGTGTCGGCGAAGAACACGAAGATCCACAGCAGTGCGGCGAGCACCACCAGGAAGCCGTCGGTGGCCGGGACCGGCGCCACCAGCCGGTCGAAGCCGCCGAAGGAGGCGCGGACCGCGTCGGCGAGCGTCCGCGCCGTGTCGGGAGTGGGGAGACCGAGGGCCGACGTGCCGGGGGCGAACCGCCACGTGAGCACCACCACGGCGGTGGCGGCG
>CAIPVR010000192.1 GCA_903868545.1 uncultured Actinomycetes bacterium | reverse complement strand
GAGCAGCTCGAAGGCGTCGAGGTCGGAGGACCGGCCGAGGATCCTGGCGGTGAGGACGAGGCCGGTCCCGAGGTTCGCGAGGGAGAGCAGCGCGACGAGCGCCCGGCTGGCCCGACGGGCCACCCTCGAATGGCCCGAGATACGCGTGGTGAACGGCATCTCGTCCTCGCGCTCGGCGGCCACCATGGCGAAGAGCGCCACCAGCATCAGTACGAACACGGCGAGATCGACCCTGGCGTCCACCACCGACGGGGTGACGAGTTGGAGCAGCGCCGCCACCGCGATCGCGACCAGGACCGGTGCGTGCGGTTCCGTACCCGGCCCACGCCAGTCGACGGGCCCGGCAACCGGTGCGTTCACCCCGCGGCGGGGTCGCCCGCCCCCGCGCCGCCGACCACACGACGACCCTCGAGCGCGCGGCCGAGCGTGAGTTCGTCGGCGTACTCGAGATCACCACCCACCGGCAGGCCGCTCGCGATCCGGCTGACCGTGAGGCCCGGCATGTCGAGCACCTTCGTGAGGTACAGGGCCGTGGCCTCGCCCTCCAGGTTGGGGTTGGTACAGATGATCACCTCGGCCACCTGCTCCTCCCCGATCCGAGCGAGCAGCTCGCGGATCCGGAGCTGCTCCGGGCCCACCCCCTGGAGGTGGTCGATCGCGCCCTGCAACACGTGATAGCGACCCTTGAACTCCCGGGTCCGCTCGATCGCCACCACGTCGCGGGGCTCCTCGACCACGCACACCACATGGGCATCGCGACGGTCGTCGCTGCACACGGTGCACAGGGGGCCCTCCGACAGGTTGAAGCACCGTTCACAGAAGCCCACCCGCTCCTTGGCCTCGGTGATGGCGGTGGCGAGGCGCCGCGACTCCTCCGGGTCGGCCTTCAGCAGGTGGAACGCGATCCGCTGCGCGGACTTCGGCCCGATGCCGGGCAGACGCCCGAGCGCGTCGATGAGGTCCTGGACGGCGGTGGCGTAGGCGGAGCCCACTCAGCCGCCCAGCAGGCCGCCGAGGCCGCCCATGCCGCCCAACCCCGACATCGGGTCGGCCCCGGCCTGCAGCTCGGCCACCTCCGACTGCGCGTCGGCGAAGGCGGCCACGATCAGGTCCTCGAGCATCGTCGGGTCGTTCGGGTCCACGGCGGCCGGGTCGATGTGGACCTCCTTCAGGTGGAGGTGGCCGTTGAGCACCACGCGCACCACCCCGCCTCCGGCCGTACCCTCCACCCGGGCGTGTGCCAGCTGCTCCTGCGCCTCGGCGACGCGGTCGCCCATCTCCTGGGCCATCTGCATCATCGAACCGAGGTCGATGCCGCCGAGCATGGCGCCCAGGTCGGCATCGGCGTCGACCACCTCGGCCGGCACCACCTCGCCCCGGGCGGCGTCGGCCGGCTCATGGGGATCCTGCGTCGGACCGGTCATTGGTTCACCTCGCCGTTGTCGATGAGCACCGCGCCGGGGAACGCCGCGGTGAGACGATCCAGCCCGCTGGTGACCACGTCCACCGCGTCCTCGAGCTCGTCGACGTCGACGACCTCGTCGTCGGCGGACTCGTCGGTGGCGGGCTCGTACTCGGCCGGTGCGGGCGCGGCCGGACCGTCGGCAGCCGCTCGCGCCGATGGGGCCTCGGTGGACGGCACACCCGGAGCGGTCGCAGGGTCGGGGGCCTCAGGGCCCTCACCCCCCTGGCCCGGCGGCCGGCGGTCGGCCGGCTCACGGCGCCGCGGCGACGTTCCGGCGGGGCCGTCATCCGGGGCGCCGGCGACACGCAGCCGGATGTGGACCGGGGCACCGAGGTGCGACGCCAGCAGCGCCTCGACATCGGCCCGCGTCCGCTCGGCCCGTTGCTGGGTGGGTTCGTTCTCCACCTCGAACACGGCGGTGGACCCCGAGACCTCCACCACCCGGCCGTTCGACCAGATGGCCCGGGCGACGCCCTTGAGGCCCGGCAGCACCACGTCGGCGAGCGCCACCACCACTGAATCGCGGTCGACCCCACCGGCGCCGGTGGCCGCGGCGGGTGCGGACACGGCCGGGTCGGCGGGTGCCGACTCGGCAGGTGCCGGCTCGGCGGGAGCGGGCGCCGGGGCCCCCACCACCTCCTCCGCCGTGTCGGATGACGCCTCGGGAGCGGGAGCCGGCTCGCGCGCCGGGGGGTCGTCCTGTCGGGGCGCCGCCGCCGGAGGGCGCGGCCGCGCCGGCGGCGGCCCCGG
>CAIPVR010000191.1 GCA_903868545.1 uncultured Actinomycetes bacterium | reverse complement strand
GCCACGCCCGCTCCGACTGGCGCTCACCTCTGCATTTGCCGTCGCCCTCACCGCAGAACCGGTGGGAGCGTCGACCGACGGCGGGGCGGTCGACGCTCCCCGGAGCGGAACCACGGATGTGCCGACGATGTGGGTCGAGGAGAACGCGGCCTCGGTCACCACGGCCGGCACGGCCCCGCCGGGGTCGACCGACCGGGGGCCGGTTCCGTCCTCCATCGCTCCCGAGGCGACCACCACCCCGCCGAGCACCACTCCGCCGACCACCCCGCCGATCGCCACCCCGCCGACCACCACCCCGCCGACCAGCGGCGGCGAGCGGCCGGCTGCAGCACGGGCGGGTGGGCAGGCGTCGACGGCGATGCCGGGCGACGGCACCCTGAACGAGGAGGTGGTGGTCCGGCCGGGCGACCATCTCTGGGGCATCGCCCAGGAAGCCGTGGCCCGGCACCTCGGCCGGCCCGCCGGCGAGGCCGAGGTGGCGACCTACTGGCGCGACCTGATCGCCGCCAACCTCGATCGTCTCGTGGACCCCACCAACGCGGACCTGATCCTCCCGGGCCAGGTCCTGCGCCTCCCGCCGCCGTCCGCCTGAGCAGATCTTCCCCGACCGCAGGATCTCCGGCGGCTCCACGCCCGGAACGGGCGTTGCGGACCCCTATTTCGGGGCGGTGGCGGAGTGGCGGTGGTGGAGTGGCGGTGTCGGCCGGCGGGGCCGGCGGGGTCACTTGGCGAAGACGTTCACCCTCGTGCCGATCGGGGCGTTGTCGTAGATCCACTTGGCGTTCTCGTCCGACATTCGGATGCAGCCGTGACTCACCGCCCGCTGACCGAGCGGCGTGGACAACGCCACACCGTTCTTGCGGGGGATGCCGTGGAAGCCGATCCCGCCGTTGAAGTTGCTCATCCACCGCATCGACACGCGGGGGTCCGTGGTGGACACCGTGGTGGCCGACTTGCGGGAGATCGCGTACCTGCCGGTGGGCGTGCGGCCGTTCGCCCCCGAGGAGATCGGGATGCGCCGCAGCAGCTCCCCGTCCGGCGAGTAGGCGATGGCCTGCTGGCGCCGGATGTTCACGTCGATCCAGCCGATCGACCCCTGCGCCGACGCCGTGCCGGGCAACAGGCCCACCACGGCGACCACCGCGGTGGCGAGCGCCAGCGCCCACAGCGTCCTGCGTCGTCCGGTCCCAGAACGTGCGCCGGTTCGTGCCATGTCGATCCTTCCGAATGTCCCGCCGGGGCCGTTCCGCCGCCCCTGGCCCGGCCGGCTGCCGCGTCGTGGCGCCCAGTGTGCCGGGATACTGCACCGTTCCGGCGGGGCCGACCCGGAGCAGGTCGACCATTTTGCTGGCATCTCGAACCTGACCGCCATTCGGGGCGATGAGGGAACAGCCCCCCGAGCGCCGCTAGGGTGCGGCGCACCGGACGGCGCAACGACGCGGCACCGGCCCCGCCCGGCGGGCACCAGACACCGGCGACGTCACGACGTCCGCGGTCGAACGAGAAAGGCACTGCCACTCCATGCGCGTCCCCGCAGCCGCCATCCACTTCCCCGACGAGGACCGCGAGGAGATCCTCCGCCAGATCGACGAGTGCCTCCGGACCGGCCAGCTCACGCTGGGCGCCATCGGCCGTGAACTCGAGTCCGAGTTCGCCGCGGCGCACCGGGTGGACCACGCGATCGCGGTGAGCTCGGGCACGAGCGCACTCGAGATTCCCCTTCGGGTGCTCGAGTGCCGCGGCAAGGAGGTGCTGGTACAGGCCAACACCTTCTTCGCCACTGCGGCCGCCGCGGTGTCGGCCGGCGCCGACATCCGCTTCATCGACTGCGACCCGGCCACCATGGCGATGGACCCCGCAGCACTCGAGGCCGCCATCGGTCCGAACACCGTGGGCGTCGTCATGGTCCACATCGGCGGCTACGTGGCACCGTCGGTGCTCGACGTGCAGCGGATCTGCGCCGAGCACGGGCTCTGGCTGGTGGAGGACGCCGCCCACGCCCACGGCAGCTCGCTCGACGGACAGATGGCCGGCACCTTCGGCGTGGCGGGCTCGTTCAGCTTCTACCCGACGAAGGTCCTCGCCGGCGGCGAGGGCGGGATGATCGTCACGAACGACTCCCACTTCGTGGACGAGGCGAAGATCTACCGCGACCAGGGCAAGGCCTCGTTCCTCACCAACGACCACACCCGCCTCGGGTACAACTGGCGGATGAGCGAGCCGCACGCGGCGATCGCGCTCAGCCAGCTCCGCCGGCTCGACGAGTTCGTGGAGCACCGCCGCTCGGTGGCGGCCCGTTACGACGAGGCGTTCGCCGACGGCCCGCTGCGGCCGCTCGCCATCCCGGAGCGCAGCCGCTCGAACTACTACAAGTACGTGGCGTTCCTGCCCCCCGAGGCCGACCGCGGGATGGTCAAGAAGCGGCTCCGGGAGGAGTACGAGGTGGGGCTCTCCGGTGAGGTGTACGAACTGCCGCTGCACCTGCAGTCGGTGTTCGAGCCCTGGGCCGACGGCCCCCTGCCCGGCGCCGAGGAACTCTGCGCACGCCACGTGTGCCTCCCCGTCTCGGCGGTCATGACCGACGAGCAGGTCGACCTGGTGATCCGCGGCGTGAACGAGGTGCTCGCCTCGTGAGTGCCTCCCCGTCCGGCACCGTCGCCGTCACCGGCGGCTCCGGCTTCATCGGTTCCAACGTGGTGGACGCCCTCGTGACGTCCGGTCGCCGGGTCCGGGTGCTCGACACCCGGGCACCTGAGCGCGACGACGTGGAGTTCCACGAGGTCGACATCCTCGACGTCGACTCCCTCTGCCCGGCCGTGGAGGGCACCGAGGCCACCTTCCACCTGGCCGCGATGGCCGACGTGAACGACATCTTCGCGGAGCCGGCCCGCGCCGTCGCGGTGAACGTCCAGGGCACCGTCAACGTGCTGGAGGCCGCGCGGCGGACCGACGCCGGGCGGGTCGTGCTCGCCTCCACCGTCTGGGTCTACGGCGCCACCGTCGGCGAGGTGGTCGACGAGACCACCCCGTTCTCGCCCGACACCGACCGGCACCTCTACATCACCACCAAGATCGCCTCCGAGTTCGCCTGCCGCGACTACCTGAACCTCTACGGCCGACCCTTCACCGTCCTCCGCTACGGCATCCCCTACGGCCCGAACATGCGGGAGAGCACAGTGATGTCGGCGTTCTTCCGCAAGGCCCTCTCGGGCGAACCGATCACCATCGACGGCGACGGGATGCAGTCCCGCAACTTCGTCTACGTGGAGGACCTCGCGGCTGCGCACGTGCTCGCCCTCGGCCCGGACGCCGAGAACCAGGTGTTCAACGTCGACGGCCCCGAACCCGTCACCATCCGCCGGCTGGCGGAGCTCACCGCCGAACTGGCCGGCGACGTGGAGGTCAGCTTCGGTCCCAGCCGACCGGGCGACCTCAAGCCCCAGGTGGTGCGCAACGACAAGTCGCGGGAGGTGCTCGGCTGGGAGCCCCGCGTCGGCATCGAAGAGGGCCTCAAGCGCTCCTTCGACTGGTACGTCACACACCGGACCGCTGACCGACCCGGCTGAGCCGGCCGCACCGGACGCCGCACTGGAGGGAACTGCGTGAACGTCATCGACGAGCCACGGCCGCAGCGGCGCATCGCCGTCGTGCCCGCCTACAACGAGGAGCCGACGGTCCGAGACGTGCTCGGCAAGCTCTACGGGTACTGCGACGAGCTGGTGGTGGTGGACGACGGCTCCACCGACCGCACCCGGGCCGAGATCGAGGCGTTCCTCCCGGACCACCCCGACGCCCGGATGCTGGTCCACGAGGTGAACCAAGGCATGAGCGAGGCCTACTACCTGGCCTTCACCGACCTTCGTCGCCGCCTCGAGGCCGGCGAACTGTCCGAGGACGACCTCGTCTACACGGTGGACGCCGACGGCCAGCACGAGCTCGCCGTGCTGGAGGACCTCCACCGGCGGGCCGTGGAGGAGGACCTCGACGCGCTGCTCGTGCAGCGGGACCTGTCGACCTATCCGCCCTACAAGCAGGTGGGCAACTGGGTGATGAGCACCTGGGCCACCCTGTGGGCCGGAGGGGTGCGGCTCAAGGACGTGGAGTCCGGCTACCGGATCTTCCGTCTCGGGGCCCTCGCCGACGCGCTGAACTACTACCAGGGCTACAAGTACTCCGAGACGGTCGAGGTGGCCATCGTGCTGTCCCGCCTCGGGTACCGGGTGCGCAACGACATCCTCGTGCCCGTACCGGTGTTCCGGTCGCGTACCCGGATGAAGGACGTGGTGATCGACCTGTGGGCCACCGCTGCGGCGGCCGTGCGCGTCACCCGGCGCCGGCCCGCCGACCGGCCGGTCCCGAGCCTCGTGCCACCGGTGGCGGCCACCGTGGGCCTGGCCGGGCTGGGGGTGCTGAAGCTCGTGGTGCTGGGCAGGCTCGTGGGCCGGCTCCGCCGGCGGGGCTGACCCCCCCCCGCCGCTCAGCAGCCGTCCAGCGTGGTGGGCACGTCCACCAGCTGGTCGACCCGCACCGGTCGCAGGCCCCGCTCGGCCAGGCCGTCGAGGATCCGCGGCAGCGCCCGGAGCACCACGTCCCGGTTGGTCCCGACGTTCCCGTCGAGCCCGTCGTGCAACAGGATGATCGAACCCGGCCGCACCCGGGCGAGGATCCGCCGGGCCACCAGGTCCCCGTCCTCGGTGGACCAGTCGCCCCCGGAGACGTCCCAGGTGATGGTGCGCATGCCCTTCGCCGCGACCTGCGCCGTGATGAACGGGGTGCGCTGGCCGTGCGGTGGCCGGTACAGCGCCGGGCACGTGCCCGTCGCCCGGTCGATCGCGGCCTGGGTCCGGGGCAGCTCCGGGTAGAGCGGGTTCAGCCAGCGCCAATAGTCGTGGTTGAACGAGTGGTTCCCCACCAGGTGACCGTCGGCGATCAGGCGCCGCACCACCTCCGGCTGGGCCTCCACGGCCTTGCCCACCACGAAGAACGTCCCCTTGGCCCCGCGCTCGTCGAGCAGCCGGGCCGCCTCCAGGGTCCAGCGCCCGTTCGGGCCGTCGTCGAAGGTGATGGCCACGGCGTCGGCGTCCCGCGACCCGTTCGGGACCACCGGGCCGAACCACGACAGCTGGGGGTCGTTCGCCCCCGTCCAGACCACCAGGCCCACGACGCCGGCGAGCGCCACGCCGACCAGCACCCGCCTCGGGCGGACCGCGGCCACCTCCGGCTCCGTGTGCTGCAGCAACCCCACCGCCGGCGGCACCAGCGACATGGCTGCCGCCACGCCCAGCAGCGCGCCACCCCGACCGAGCGCCAGCCCCGCCGCCCCGAGGGTGACCAACCCGGCACAGCCCCCCACCAGCGCCGCCGACCGGTGGCCGGGCCACCACCGGTGGGCGCCCGGACCGCACGCGAGGCCCACGCCCGCGCCCACTGGCGCGGCGAGGATCGCCGTGGCGGCCCCGGCGGGCGTGACCGTGTAGAGCAGCGCCGCCACGGCCACCACGGCCGGGCCGAGCCAGACGGCGATGCGACCCCTGGCCCACCGCACGTAGGCCGCGAACAGGGCCACCGCCACCGCGAGGGCGACCACCGTGGTGACCCGCGCCCGGGTACCGGCGTCGGCCGCCAGGGTCAGGATCGGCATGCAGAGCGCGGCGGCGCCGTAACCTGTCGCAGCAGCACCCCACCGGGCCCGTTCCGATCCTGGTTCCAACGGGTCCTCCTCGCGCCACCCGACCGACGCAACTCGCTCCGAGCACCACCGATGGCAGATCCCGTCCCCACCGGCCCGGCGGCCGTGACCACGGTAGCCACCGGCTCAGCCCATGGGGCAGAGGCCCCCGACGGTGGCGCGGCGGCGGGCGGCTGGGACCGCTCGGGCCGCATCGCCACCGCGGTCATCGGCGCCGCCTGGGTGGTGATGGGCCTGCTGGCCCTGGCCCGGCCGGTGTTCATCAGCCACGACTCGCTGAGCAACAACGTGCACGTCTGGTGGATCGCCGAGCAGCTCTGGAGCGGCAACGGTGTACCGCTGCGCATCGCTCCGCTGGCCAACGGGGAGGCCCTCACCTTCCCGTACGCGTCGGTGCCGTGGCTCACGTCCGCGACCGTCTGGCCGCTGCTCGGCGACCGCGCCGTGACGCTCTGGCTCGTCCTCGGCATGGCGGCCACCGTCGCGGCCACGTTCTGGACCTTTCCCACGCTGCGCCGCGGCTGGTGGGCCGCGGCCACCCTGGCCAACCCGTCGCTCGTGATCTCCCCGCTCCTCGGACAGCTGCCGTTCCTGTGGGCCGCGGCCTGCTGCCTGCTCGCCATGGGGTCGTGGCACCGCCGCCGGACGGGCGCAGCGGTGCTGTTCGCGGTCCTGGCGCAGGTGATCCACCCCGCCGTGGTCATGCCGATCGTGGCCGTGGTCGTGCTGGTCTGGCTGCCGTTCGAGCGCCCGGACCGGCGGGCGTCCCTGGTGGGCTGGTGGATCCTGTCGGCGGTGGTCAGCCTTCCGGCGGCGTGGGCGGTGTTCCAGTCCCCCGTCGTGGCCCAGACCTCGCTCGTGACCCAGGTCGCCGCCCTGTTCCAGACCGTTGCCATGCGGTTGCTCGTGGTGCTGGTCCCCATGGTGCTCGTCGGGCTGCAACTCCAGCGGCGGCGGCCGCTCCCCGCCTGGTCGCCGGCCGCGCTGACGGGGGTGTTCCTCCTGCTCCAGGTCCCGATGTACGTCCCGTTCGGGATGGACTTCGCCTGGGGGTCGCTCACCCGCGACCCACCGGCGGCGATCGACCGCTTCGCCGCCTCCGACGGTGTGCGCGACGGCGACACGTACCGGGTGCTGTCGGCCTTCGACGGCAAGTACGGGCTGTACGCCGTGGCCAGGGCCGGCGGTGTCCTCGACGCCGAGTTCTTCCCCGAGGGCCTGCACCGTGGGGGCTTCTCGTCGGAGGGCCAGTACGCGGCCTTCCTCCGCCGGCGTCTCGTGGACCACGTGGTGGCCTTCGACGACTACACCGACCGCTACACGCGCTCCAACGAACCCGACCTGCTGCGACGCATGGCCGAGGAGGGATGCGTCGGCGGCGTGCGGATCACCCGTGTCCCGGGTGGGGACGGCTGGTCGCTCTACGACGTGGAACGGGGCTGCTGAACCCGGTGGGGTGACCGCGGGTCGGCGGGATCAGCCGAGGCGGAGACCCAGGTCGTCGAGGCGCCGGTCCGCCGAGTCCTCGCTGACCCCGAGGATGCAGGCGATGGCCCGCATGTCATCCCGGCGGATGGTGAGCACCCGACCGTTGAAGTCCTGGCGCTGCACCTGGATCATGCGCAGGTACCTCGACAGCATGTCGGCCTCGGCCCCGGACAGCTGCTCCAGCCGGGTCAGGTCGATCTTGGCCCCGAGGGCCTCGGCCTCGCGTCGCCCGGCGTCGTCGTCGGCCACCTCGTCGTCACCCGGGAGGAGCTGGTCGACCGGAACCTTGTAGAAGCGGGCCAGGCGGTGCAGCCGCGGGACCGAGATCGCGCGCTCACCCCGCTCGTAGGCGCCGAGCACGCTGGCCTTGAACTCCTGGGCGGAGACCGACTCCACCTCCTGGAGGGAGAGCCGCTTCTGGCGACGGATCTGACGGAGCCGCTCGCCCACGATCTTGCCGTAGCCCTCGTCCCGCAGTTCCTCGTCCTCGGAGATGTCCTGGCTCATGTCGCCCTTCCCTTGGTCATCGCCGGTCCGTCGGACCGGCACGGGGCGGGGAGGCCCCCGGTGCAGCGCAGTCACCACTCTGCGTCGGTGGCTCTACCTGCACCAGAGGGAAAAGTACCCGCGACAGCACCCTCCGTGGCAATTCCGCCGGGACGGGGGCTCAACGACCGTGGAGCGCGCCCAGCCGAACACCGGCAGCGACCGCCGCCGTCTCCGCCCGGAGCACGGCACCACCCAGCGTGACGGTGGATCGGGCGCCGGCAAGGGCGAGCTCCTCCGCGGACCAGCCACCCTCGGGACCGACCAGCACGATCCGGTCGGCGGCGGTCAGCTCCCGACCGCCGGGCTCGGCCAGCACCGCTCCCGGACCGAGGAGGTCCACCGGCTCGGCCACCTCGATCCGGGGCAACCGGACCCGGCGGCACTGGCCCACTGCGCCCCGGGCCACCCGCCCGAGCCGCTCCACGTGACGGTCGGCCCGCTCGCCGTCCCAGCGCACCACGGAGCGGGCGGCGCGCAGCACCACGATGCGGTCCACGCCCAGTTCGGTGAGCTTCTGCACCACCCACTCCGGTCGGTCGCCCTTCACCGGAGCGAACCCCACCGTGAGCTCCCCGGCCGGCGCCGGCTCCACCACCACCGGTCCGCTCGGCCGCAGCAACGGGCCGGAACCCCGGGAGTCACCGAACTCACAGGGTCGCCAGGCGCCGGCACCGTCGGTGACGGTCACGATCTCGCCGGGGCGCAGCCGCAGCACGCGTGCGAGGTGGTGCCGGTCGTCGTCGTCGGGGTCGGGGGCGTCGAGGTCGGCCACCACCACGTGGGCCGCGGCCCGGCGGCGCACGTCGTCAGCCACGCCCGTACCGTCCGCGCTCAGCTGAACGCCGAGCGGATCCGGGAGAAGAACCCTTCGTCGTGGGGGGCCACTTCCTCGCCGCGCAACGCTGCATAGGCGCGGAGCGCGTCCTCCTCCTCCGCAGAGAGCTTCGAGGGTGTCTCCACCACCACCTCCACGTGCAGGTCGCCGCGGCCCCGGCCCTGCAGGTGCGGCACGCCGCGGCCCTTCAGGCGGAACACCCGACCGGTCTGGGTGCCGCGGGGGACGACGAGGGTCTCCACCCCGTCGAGGGTCTCCACCAGGAGCGAGGCACCGAGCGCCGCCTGCGCGATGGAGATCGACCGCCGCTCCACCAGGTCGTCGCCGTGGCGCTCGAAGGTGGGGTGTCGCTGCACCCGCAGCCGTACGTAGAGGTCTCCGGGCGGCCCGCCGCGGGGCCCCACCGCGCCACGGCCGGTGAGCCGCAGGGTCGAGCCGTCGTCCACGCCCTGCGGGACATCGACGGTGTAGGTGGTGTCGGTGGCGACCCGGCCGTCGCCGCCGCAGGTGGGGCACGGCGAGGCGATCACCTGGCCGGTGCCGCCGCAGCCGCGGCAGGGGGCGGCGGAGACGATCTGACCGAGCACGGTCTGTCGCACCGTGCGCACCTCGCCGGTGGCCCCGCAGTCGGGACAGGGCTCGGGTCGGGTGCCCGCCTCCGCGCCGGTGGCGTCACAGTCCTCACATGCGAGCGCCGTGTGCACGGTCACGGCGGTCTGGGTGCCGAACACGGCCTCGGTGAACGGAAGGGTGGCGGTCACCTCGAGGTCCGGCCCGCGACGGGGCCCGGCCGGACCCCCGCGTCCACCGCCCTGACCGCCGAACGGACCCGCTCCCCCGAAGAACACGTCGAAGAGGTCGCCGAGGCCGCCGGCGCCCGAGCCGAACGGGTCGCCGAGGTCGAACCCCTCGGCCGAGCCGTAGCGGTCGTAGCGGGCGCGCTTGTCGGGGTCCGAGAGGATCTCGTACGCCGCGGCCAACTCCTTGAAGCGGGCCTCGGCATCGGGATCGTCGGGGTTCGCGTCAGGGTGGTACTGCCGGGCCAACCGACGGTACGAGCGCTTGATGTCATCGTCGGAGGCGTCACGGGGAACCTCGAGGACGTCGTACGGGTCAGCCATCGTCGCCGCTCAGCCCTCGGTGAGCATCCGGCTCAGCCGCTGACTCACCATCGCGACAGCGGAGAGCGTCTCGGAGTAGTCCATGCGGGTGGGCCCGAGCACGGCGATCGTGCCGGCCACCTCGCCGCCGACGCCGTAGGGGGCCACCACCAGTGAGCACTCGGCCAGCGTGTCGATCCCGGTCTCGGAGCCGATCGCGACCGTCATGCCCTGGTCCACCAGGTCCTTGAGCAGCGTCACGACCACGAACTGCTGCTCGAGGATCCCGAGGACACGGGCCACGGTCTCGCGTGCGTCGAAGGAACCCGCGATCCGGGAGGCGCCGTCGAAGAAGACCTGCGCACCCTCACCCTGGGCCGCGTCGTACAGGGCGCCCGCCGCAGCACCGGCCAGGCTGGCACCGGCCGCTTCGGCCGGTGCCGACCACCCCGTCACCTCGTGGAGCGACCTTCCCACCAGCCCTGTCGCGAGGAGCGCCGTGGCGTCGTCCACCTCGGCCCGGTCCACGTCCGCCGCGAGCTCGACCGTGCGCTTGAGCACCACCCCGTTGGAGAGCACCACCACTGCGAGGACGGTGCGCGGCGACAGGTCGACCAGCTGCACCGAGCGGAGCGTGGCCGCCTCCGGCTGCTCGCCCACCACCACCGCCGCGTTGTCGGTGAGGGACGCCAGGAGGTGGGTGGTGTCCTTGAGCATCTGCTCGAGCTCGCCGTGGGCCGCGGTGAAGAAGTCCCGGACCCGCCGCACGTTCGTGGGGCTCAGGCCCTCCCCCGCCCCGCCGAGGCCGTCGACGAAGAACCGGTAGCCCTTCTCGGTGGGGATCCGACCCGCGCTGGTGTGCGGCTGCACGAGGTAGCCCTCGCGCTCGAGGACCGTCATGTCGTTGCGCACCGTCGCAGAGGAGACCGCCACGTCATGGCGGGCCGCCACGGTGGACGACCCGACCGGCTGCGCCGTGGAGATGTACTGCTGGACGACGGCACGGAGGATGGCGGACTTCCGATCGTCGAGCATTGGCACTCAGTGTACGCGAGTGCCAATTCCCGGCGGGAGCAGCCGTGCGCCGCCCTACTCCTCGAGGCGCAGGGCGGTGATGAAGGCGTCGGAGGGCACCTCCACCCGGCCGAGGTTCTTCATCCGCTTCTTGCCCGCCTTCTGCTTCTCGAGCAGCTTGCGCTTCCGCGAGATGTCGCCGCCGTAGAGCTTGGCGGTGACGTCCTTGCGGTACGCCTTGACCGTCTGGCGGGAGATGATCCGGCTCCCGATGGCAGCCTGGATCGGCACGTCGAACTGCTGGCGGGGGATGATCTCGCGCAGCTTCTCGGTCATCCGCTTGCCGTAGTCGTAGGCCTTGTCCTTGTGGACGATGGAGCAGAAGGCGTCGACCGGCTCACCGTTGAGGAGGATGTCCACCTTTGCGAGGTCCGCCCGGTCGTAGCCGACCGGCTCGTAGTCGAGGCTCGCGTACCCCTGGGTACGGCTCTTCAGCTGGTCGAAGAAGTCGAGGACCACCTCGGCGAGCGGCAGCCGGTACTGCAGGTCCACACGCTCGGGCGAGAGGTACTCCATCTTCGAGAGCTCGCCGCGGCGTGTCTGGCACAGGTCCATGAGCGTGCCCACGTACTCCGACGGCGTGATGATCGAGCACATCAGGTACGGCTCGCTGATCGACTCCAGCTCGACCGCGGGCGGCAGCTCGGCCGGGTTGTCAACCACCAGGTCCTCCCCGGCGGTGGTGCGCACCCGGTACTCCACCGACGGGGCGGTGGCGATCAGTGACAGGTCGAACTCCCGCTCGAGCCGCTCCCGCACGATCTCCATGTGGAGCAGGCCGAGGAACCCGCACCGGAAGCCGAATCCGAGCGCACCCGAGGTCTCCGGTTCGTAGCTGAAGCTCGAGTCGTTCAGCCGCAGCTTCTCGAGCGCCTCGCGGAGGTCGTCGAACTCGTCGCCGTCCACCGGGTACAGCCCGCAGAACACCATCGGCTTCGGCTCCAGGTAGCCGGCGAGCGGCTCGGAGGCGGTGCGGGCCGCCTCCGTCACGGTCTCGCCGGAGCGGGCCTCCCCCACGTCCTTGATCCCCGCGATGAGATAGCCCACCTCACCGGGGCCGAGGCCGGCGACCGGCAGGTTGTCGGGCGTGCGCACGCCCACCTCGATGGCCTCGTGGGTGGCGCCGGCCTGCATGAAGCGGAGGGTGGAGCCCGTGCGGAGGTGGCCGTTGACCACCCGCACCGAACTCACCACGCCCCGGTACTGGTCGAAGTGCGAGTCGAAGATCAGGGCCTGCAACGGTTCGTCGGGATCACCGACGGGCGGGGGGATGCGCTCCACGACGGCGTCGAGCAGGTCCTCCACACCCTCGCCGGTCTTGGCCGAGATGCGCAGGATCTCGTCGGCCGGGATCCCCAGCACCGTCTCGATCTCCGCGGCGTAGGTGTCGGGATCGGCGGCCGGGAGGTCGATCTTGTTGAGCGCGGCCACGATCTCGAGGTCGTTCTCGAGCGCGAGGTAGCAGTTGGCCAGCGTCTGGGCCTCGATCCCCTGGGACGCGTCCACCACCAGGATCACGCCCTCGCAGGCCGCCAGCGACCGGGAGACCTCGTAGCCGAAGTCCACGTGGCCGGGGGTGTCGATGAGGTTGATCACGTGCCCGCGGTGCTCGAGGCGCACGGACTGCAGCTTGATCGTGATGCCGCGCTCGCGTTCGAGGTCCATCGAGTCGAGGTACTGGGCCCGCATGTCACGGGGGTCGACGGCGCCGCACAACTCGAGGATGCGGTCGGCCAGCGTCGACTTGCCGTGGTCGATGTGGGCGATGATCGACAGGTTCCGGATGCGGCTGAGCTCGGTCACGGCGCCCACAGTCTGCACGCGCCGCGCGCCTCGGTCCGCATCGGTCGCCGCGGCGACCCACCGGACGGACCTGACGGCGGCGGTCCGTCCCGCTATCCTCTCGGGGTCGCCCGGGCGTGTCCGCACGCCCCGACCGTCGGCCCCGCACGGGTGGCCGGCCCCCGAGAAGGATCGCAGGACGGACCGTGGCCAACATCAAGAGCCAGATCAAGCGCAACCGCCAGAACGAGGCCGCACGCGAGCGGAACCGTGCGGTGCGCTCGGAGCTGAAGACGCGCACCAAGGCGGCCGAGCAGGCCACGGGCGAGGAGCGCGACGAGCTGGTGCGTTTGGCCGTGAAGCGCATCGACCAGGCCGCAGCGAAGGGTGTGCTCCACAAGAACACCGCCGCCCGCCGTAAGTCGCGGCTGATGCGGTCGGCCGGTTCGTCCGACTGACCGATCCGCCGGCACCGCCGGCGACTGCTACTTCCGACGGGCCGGGCCGCTGCGCCCGGCCCCGCCGCGTCGGGCGGACAACCGCGCCAGCCGCCCGACGAGCACCTCGAGGACCTGTTCGGCCGGCGTACCCGTCCGGCCGCGAAGGTCGAGGTCGGCTTCAGCGAGCAGTACCGCCGCCCGGACGAGGCGATCCGGACCCAGAGCGGCAGCCTGCTGCATCGCCTTCTTGGCCGGGAAGGTGGAGCCCTTGAGCCCGAGCAGGGCCGCTGCGGCCTTCTCGTCGCGCACGCCGGCACCGTCGAGTCGCAGCATCCGCTCCACGTACGTGCCCAGGGTGGCCATCACCTGTAGCGGGTGGCGGCCGCCGCCCGCGATCATCCGGCGGGCGAGTGCCACCGCCCGGCCGGCGTCGCCCGCGTCGATGGCGTCGGTGAGGTCCCACGGCGGCACGCCTCCCGCATCACCCAGGTACGGCTCCACCTCGTCGGGCCCGAGCGGACCGGCCCCGGTGCCGTGCACCCCCTCGAGCGTCACGAACAACTCGTCGAGGCGCGCCACGTCCTCCCCGAGTCGCTCCGTCACCAGCCGCCGCGCGGCCGGGCCGAACTGGACCGGCGCCGAGTCGAACCGGTCGGCCAGCCAGGCGCCGAGCGCCTTCCCCGAAGGTGGGCCCGTGTCCGTGATCGTGCCACCGGCGGCCGTCACCGCGTCCGCGAGCTTCTTCGGCACCGGATGCGCCTTCAGGGACGACGCGGTCGGCTTGTCCCACACGAGCACGATGCTCGCGTCCGGCGGCGGGTCCTCGAGGAGTTCGAGCAGCGGGGTGAGCTCGGCCGCAGGGAAACGGGCCAGGTTGCGAGCCACCACCACCCGGTCGCCGAACATCGACACGGTGGTGGCCGCCAGGACCACGGCCTGGAGGTCGTAGTCGTCGCCGACGAACTCGTCGAGCACCTCGGCGCGTGACGCGTCACCCACCGCCGCCACGACCGCGTCGTGGGCGGCGTTCGAGAGCACGGTCGCGTTGGAACCCTTCAGCAGCTGGACGCGCGGCGCGCTCACCGGTCCGGCTCCGCGTGCCCGGCCGCCAGGTCGAAACGCCCGGTCCGTTCCCGGTGCAGCACCTCCCACACGCCGAGGCATCGACGGGCCGCCACGGGGTCGTCGACGCGCACCGCCCGCCGGCCGGCCCGGACGGCGAGCACGAGCGATGCCACGAGCGCGGCCCCGTCGGCGCCGACCGGGACCGACATGGCCAGAACCGGTCCCGGGGGTGGCGGGCCGGGAGGGAGGCGGCCGGCGAGCGACCCGGTGTCGACGAGGTCGAGGCGGTCGTCGAGCACCACACGGGCCGGATCGATGCCGCCGGTCGCGATCACCTCGGCCGCCGCCGTGCACCACGAGGGGTCGGTGGGCCCGGGGGCGGACCACCACACCGTGGCGCCGGCGGGAGCAGCCGCCGACCGGACCTCGTCGATGCCGTCGATGTCGGCGGTCACGACGTGCACCGAACCGTCGTGGGGGTCCAGCACCGCGACCCGGTCGGTGAGGTCGAGCTCACGGTCGCCGAGGAGGAGGTGCACGACCCCGGACGCTACAGGCCGGGCCGGGCCGGTCCTGCGCCGCCAGCAACTGCCCTCCCACCTCGGCCACCACCTCCCGGTCGGCCCCGGAGGAACGGACCTCGACGGCCGTGGTGACGCCGAGGCGCCAGAGCCCCTCGAGCACCGGACCGGTGCGGGCAGCCGGGCCGACCGCCACCACGAACCCGCAGGCCGTGGCGCGCACCTCGGCGCCGGGCGCCGCCACCCTCGGATGTGGGCCGAGCGGCGGCGGCAGCAGCACCGGCGAGCACAGGACGGCGACCGCGACGAGACGCCAGCGCGAGCGAACCGCGGACAGGCCGACCGTGGGCGGGCCGGACCGCCCCGCACCACCCGCCGGAACCCGCTCCCCGCGCCACCACGACCACACCAGGACCAGCCCCAGTACCAGCGCCGGCCAGGCGAGGCGGGCAGGTCCGAGCTGTCCGGCGGGGACCCGTGCGCCGACGCGGGCGACCCCGTCGATCCATGCCAGTAGCACGCGGGTGGGGAGGTGCAGCACCGCCGCCACTCCGTCCTGCACGGTGCCGGCCACCAGACCGGCGCCGAGACCCACCACCATCACCATGCCGGCCGCCGGCACCGCGAGGAGATTCGCCGCCACCGACACCACCGGCACCCCGCCCGAGAGGCCGAGGGTGACCGGCAGCGTCCCGGCCTGGGCCGACAGGGTGGCGGAGAGAGGTTCACGCAACCACGAGGGACCGGGAAGGCGGCGTTCCAGCGGCCCGGCGAACAGCAGCAGACCGATGGACGCGGCAACCGACAGCCGGAACCCCACGGAGCGCACGAGCACGGGATCCGCCACCAGCAGGCCCGCGACGGCGAGGGCGAGGATGCGCCGGCCGGATGCCACCCGGCCGGTGCCCGCCGCCACGAGGGCGACGGCCGCCATCGCGGTGGCGCGCAGCACCGACGGCTCGGCCCGCGTGACCAGCACGAAGAGCACCAGGACCGCGAGGCCCACCAGCACGCGTGCCCGCAGCCCGCATCTCGACAGGATCGGCCGCGCCAGCACCAGGACGAACGCCACGTTCTGTCCGCTGACCGCCAGCAGGTGCCCCAGGCCGGTGGAGCGGAAGCGGAACCTGTCCACGTCGGTCTGGGCCCGGTCGTCGCCGAGGACGAGCCCGAGGAACAGGGCCCGACGCTCCTCGCCGAGACTGCCGGCACCCCTGGCCAGGAGGCGGTGCACCCCGTTCGCCAGCCGGTACCACGGATCGGCGGGCGGGCCCCGCTCCACATGGGTGAGGCGGAGCGTGCCGGCGAGGTGCCGCGAGAGTCGCCAGTCGCGGGACACGCCGCGAAGGGGTCCGACCCGGCCACGGACGACGAGTCGCTCGCCGGTGAGCAACGGCGCGACCAGCGACTCGGACGAGCGCGGCACTTCCGCGGCGTAGCGGTTCGCGCCCAGCCGCACCTGCACCCGGGTGCCGAACCTCCCCGGCTCCGGATCGGTGACCAGTTCCGCGACCCCGTGCACCACCCCGACGGGTGTGCGGTCGAGCGCCTCGACCGTCGCGGCGGACCGGCTCCCGGCGAGCACCGCCACGGCCCCGAGCAGCAGCACCGGGCGCCGCAGCAGCGCGGCGAGGACCATCAGTCCGAGGGTGGTCCACACCGCGGGGACCGACGACGGCCATCCCCGGAGAGCTGCGGCCGCCACGAGACCCGCCCCGACCACGACCTCGCGGTCCTCCACCGGATCAGCCGACGGTGACGAGCGGACGCAGGTTCTCGAGCCGGGCGTCACCGATGCCCCGCACGTCGAGCAGGTCCTCGACGGTGCGGAACGGGCCCTGCGACTCGCGGTGGGCGATGATCGCCGTGGCCGTGGACGGCCCGACCCCGGGAAGGGCGTCGAGTTCCTCCGCGGTCGCCCGGTTGAGGTCGACGAGGCCTCCCGACGCCGCGCCCGGGCCTCCCGCATCCGAGCGGCCCGTCACCGCAGGCACCTCGGCGGTCACGGGGGCCGGGACGGGCTGACCCACGAACGGCACGACCACCCGCTCGCCGTCCACGAGCCGGGCCGCGAGGTTCACCCGGTCGGGATCGGCGCCCGCTGCCATCCCCCCGGCGGCCTGGACGGCGTCGACCACCCGTCCACCGTCGGCCACCGTGACCACCCCGGGACGCACGACGGCGCCGGCGACGTGCACCGTGACCGGACCACCCGCCGTGCCGGGGGCCGACGACCCCACTCCGGGGCCACTCCCCGGACCCGCCGGGACCGGCAGGGGCGCTGACCCGGAGCCGGTGGCCGCCACCGACGTGGGAGCCGGGCCGATCCCGGCCGAGGCCACGGCCCTCGGCAGACGGTCCTCGGCCGGCGCCGGGCGGCGCATCCACCACCAGCCGACGGCCGCGACCACGACCACGGCGGCGACGACCAGCCACGCCGGGGGACGGGTGAGGAGGTCGGGCACGCCGGACCCTCGCCGACGTCCCACCCGGCTGACCCGCACGGCCGCATCGACAGCAGCGCCGGCACCGGGCTCACCAGCACCCGCTCCGGTGGCCGGGGTCGGTGGTGCGCCCCCGGACGGATCGCCGGACGGACCCGGTGGCATCGACCGGGTGACACCGTGCTGGTCCCGGCGGAAGAGTGGTCGGCGCCGCGGCCCCGGACGGAACAGCTCGTCGAGCGCGTCCCGGCGGGCCCGGGTCGGGTCGGAACCCGGAAGGAGGTTCTCCACGGCGATCCCCTGGTGACACCCGGGCATGCGCCCGGGACGGTGAGGGGGAAGCCATCGGCAACCTAGGCGGTCCCGCCGGGCGCGGGACCGGGGAGGGCGCCCCGGTCCCTGTCGCGGACCGGGACCGGCGGCGACGCGTCAGCGGTTCTGGGGGAACCCCAGGTCGACCGAGCTCGTGGCCGGGTCGGGCCAGCGGGTCGTGACCACCTTCGACCGCGTGTAGAAGTGCACGCCCTCGGGGCCGTAGGCATGACTGTCGCCGAACAGCGAGTCCTTCCAGCCGCCGAAGGAGTAGGCGGCCACCGGCACGGGGATGGGCACGTTCACACCCACCATGCCCACCGGCACCTCACGGGCGAAGCGGCGGGCCGCACCCCCGTCGCGGGTGAAGATGGCGGTGCCGTTGCCGAACGGGCAGGCCTCGAGCAGCTGCATCGCGTCCTCGTAGCTGTCGACGCGCACCACGCTCAGGACCGGACCGAAGATCTCGTCGGTGTAGCAGGACATGTCGGTGCGGACGTGGTCCAGCACCGACACCCCGAGGAAGAACCCGGCGCCGTCGAACGACGCATCACGGCCGTCGAGCGCCAGCGTGGCCCCGTCGGCCTCCGCCGCGGGCAGGTAGGACGCCACCTTGTCGCGGTGCTCACGGGTCACGAGCGGGCCCATCTCGGCGTCGGGGTCGGTCCCGGGCCCGATCCGCACCTTCTCCGCCCGGGCCACGATCTCGCCCACGAGCGGGTCGGCGATCTCCCCGACGGCCACGACCACCGAGATGGCCATGCAGCGCTCCCCCGCCGAGCCGTAGGCCGCCGAGACCGCGGCGTCGGCGGCCATGCCCAGGTCGGCGTCGGGCAGCACGACCATGTGGTTCTTCGCCCCGCCGAGCGCCTGCACCCGCTTCCCGTGCTCGGTGCCCGTGGCATAGATGTAACGGGCGATGGGCGTGGAGCCCACGAAGCTGACCGCCTGCACCACCGGGTGGGTCAGCAGTGCGTCCACCGCCTCCTTGTCGCCGTGCACGACGTTGAACACGCCCTCGGGGAGCCCGGCCCGACCGAGCAGGTCCGCCAGCAGCAGCGAGGCGGACGGGTCCTTCTCGGACGGCTTCAGCACGAAGGTGTTCCCGCAGGCGATGGCGTTGGGGAACATCCACATGGGCACCATGGCAGGGAAGTTGAACGGGGTGATGCCCGCCACCACCCCGAGCGGCTGGAGCAGGCCGTGGACGTCCACACCGCTGGCCACCTGCTCGCTCATCCCGCCCTTCAGCAGCTGCGGGATGCCGCAGGCGAACTCCACGTTCTCGATGCCCCGCTGCACCTCGCCGGCGGCATCGGACAGGACCTTGCCGTGCTCCGATGTGATGGCGGCCGCGACGTCGTCGCGGTGCGCCACCAGCAGCTCCCGGAAGCGGAACATGACCTCGGCGCGGCGGGCGAGCGGCGTGTCACGCCACGCCGGGAACGCGGCCGCCGCGGCCCGGACCGCAGCGTCCACCTCGGCGGCCGAGGCCAGGGGCACCCGCGCGGTCTCGGCACCGGTGGCGGGGTCGAACACCGGGGCGGTGCGGGCGTCGGCGGCGCCCTCGACGGGCACCCCGTCGATGTGATGGGTGAGACGGCGGACGGTCATGGTGAACTCCTCGGGACGTCGACGTCGGCGGCGGCCGGCGGTCTGCGTGTCGGTGCGGGTGTCGGAACCCGGCCCCGGACTCAGAAGAGCCGGGCCGAGAGCTGGCGGCGCCAGGCCCCCCGGTCTCCCTCGGGGAGCAGTTCCAGCAGGTCCACGAACTCCTCGCGGGCCTCGTCGTCGCCCTTGACCCGGTCCAGCAGGTCCGCCAGCCGGGCCTCCACCTCCTCGGGGCCCCCTCCCGGTCCGGTGCGCGCCAGAGCTGCGATCCGACGGGTGGCCGGCGTCTCCGGGATGCGCTCGAGCAGACCGAGGGCCTCCTCGGAACGTCCGTCACCCACCAGCAGCTCGGCCAGCGCCACGATCACCTGCTCCTCGGCGGGCTCCAGTTCGAGCGCGGCCCGCAGCGACGCCTCGTCGCCGGCGGCCAGCAGGCGGGACACCTCGGTCTCCTCCTCGGTGGGCAGCAGGCGGTCCACGAACTCCTTGACCTGCCACTCGGGCTGGGCCCCGAGGAAGCCGTCCACGACCTTGCCGTCCTTGAGTGCGTAGACGGCGGGGATGGACTGCACCTGGAACGCCTGGGCCACCGCCGGGTTCGCGTCGATGTCGACCTTGGCGAGCTCGACGCGGCCCCCGGTCGCGGCGATGACCGACTCAAGGATGGGCCCGAGATCCCGGCACGGGCCGCACCACTCGGCCCAGAGGTCCACCACCACGGGCACCTCGCGGGACCGCTCCACCACGGCGGTCTCGAAGTCGGCATCGGTCACATCGGTCATGTCGCAGCAGTTCCCGTCCGGGAGTGGGTCGGACCGCGACTGTACCGGCCGCCCACCGGCCGGTCGCGGCGGGGGCGGTAGCCTGCGCCCACCGGACGACAGGGGGTCAGGTGGGCACAGCAACGGAGGGCACCGCACCGGACGGCATCGACGCCGACGGGGTGGGCGCGTGGTTCGCCGACCACGTCCCCGCCGCGGGGTCGCCGCTCGAGTACCGCCTCATCGCCGGCGGCCACTCCAACCTCACGTACTCGGTGACCGACCCGTCGGGCGCCCGGTGGGTGCTGCGTCGACCGCCCCTGGGCCAGGTGCTGGCCACGGCGCACGACATGGGCCGCGAGCACCGGATCATCTCCGCCCTCGGGCCCACCGCGGTGCCGGTGCCCAGCACCGCCGGGCTGTGCACCGACGACGGCGTGAACGGCGCCCCCTTCTACGTCATGGACTTCGTCGACGGCCGCGTCGTGCGGTCCCACGCCGACGCCGAGTCGCTGGACCCGGACCAGCGCCGCCGCGCCGGCGAGTCACTCGTGGACGTCATGGCGGAGATCCACGGCGTGGACGTGGACGCCGTGGGCCTCGGCGACCTGGGCCGCAAGGGCGACTACGT
Organism: uncultured Actinomycetes bacterium; assembly: GCA_903868545.1. GTDB lineage: Bacteria > Actinomycetota > Acidimicrobiia > Acidimicrobiales > Microtrichaceae > CAIPVR01. The sequence goes on along the minus strand of CAIPVR010000191.1, from coordinate 4,146 downwards.
CGCCCGCCAGCTGAAGCGCTGGTACGGCCAGTTCCGCGCCTCCGACGAGCAGGTGCCCGGCGGGTTGGGCCTCCCGGCGGTGGACCAGGTGCACGACCGCCTCGCCGCTTCGATCCCGGAGCAGCAGGGCGCGGCGATCGTCCACGGCGACTACCGCCTCGACAACTGCATGCTCGGCGACGACGGCTCGGTGGTGGCCGTGCTCGACTGGGAGATCTGCACGCTGGGTGACCCGCTCGCCGACGTGGGCCTGCTGTGGGTCTACTGGTCCGACCCCGACGAGGATGCGGTGCTGCCGCAGGCGTCGCCCACCGCGCTGGCCGGGTTCCCCCGCAAGCGCGAGCTCATCGACCGCTACGCGGCGGGCTCCGACCGCGACCTGTCCCGCCTCCCCTACTACGTGGCCTTCGGCTACTGGAAGCTCACCTGCATCATCGCGGGCGTCTACGCCCGTTACGCCGGTGGCGCCATGGGGTCGGTACCGGAGGAGCAGGTGCTCGGGTTCCGCCACATGCTCGACTCGCTGGCCACCCAGACCGAGGTGGCGGCGGAAGGGATCGGCTGACGTGTCCGACGACCTGGTGGAACGCACGTGGTTCCCCGAGCTGGACCGCCCGGTCCTCCTCGTGGCGCTGGAGGGATGGATCGACGCCGGCATGGGCGCCGCCAACGCGATGTCGGCCCTCCTCACCGGCGCGGACGCCGAGACCGTGGCCACCTTCGACGCCGACCGACTCCTGGACCACCGGGCCCGGCGGCCGATCATGCACCTGGTCAACGGCCTGGTGACCGGCCTCAGCTGGCCGGGCATCGAGTTGCGCGCCGGCACGGACGCCGCCGGCCAGGACGTGCTCCTGCTCGTGGGCGCGGAGCCCGACTTCGAGTGGCGGGCGTTCTGCGACGCCGTGGTGGACCTCGCCCAGGACTTCGACTGCCGGATGATGGTGGCGCTCGGCGCCTACCCCGCACCGGTCCCCCACACCCGCACCACCAACCTGGCCATCACCACCTCCTCGGCGGACCTGTCGGACCGCCTCCACGGCTACGTGCGCGGCACGCTCGACGTGCCGGGTGGGATCCAGGCCGTGCTCGACCTGGCCTTCAACGAGGCGGGCATCCCCGCCGCCGGCCTCTGGGCCCAGGTGCCCCACTACGTCTCGTCGATGCCCTACCCCGCCGCCAGCGTGGCGCTGCTCGAGGGGCTGCGCGAGCTCGCCGGGGTGGAGGCGCACCAGGGCGACCTCCCGGTGGAGGCCCGTGCCACGAGGGTTCGGCTCGACGAACTGGTCGCGGAGAACCCGCAGCACCAGGCGATGGTGGCCCAGCTCGAGGAGTTCGTGGACCAGGGCCTCGCCGACCAGGTGGCCGACGCGCCGACGATCGGCTTCGACCGGATCCCGTCGGGCGACGAGCTCGCCGCGGAACTGCAGGAGTTCCTGCAGCACCGCGACGAGGACTGACCCGGCCCCGGCCGACCCGACCCCCGACCGCCCGGCCCGGCGTCACCCGGCAGCGGTCCCACCGGAGCCGGTCGGACCGGGCGCCCGTCGCAGCGGCTCAGCCCCCGGCGGGCTTCAACGGGGTGTACTGCGGCAGCGTGATGCCCGGCGGCAGCGTGGTGTAGAGCGTCACCGAGTTCTTCGCCTTGCCGAACAGCTGCGGCTCGCCCTTGGGCCACTGGCCCGGGAGGTAGCGCTTCCCGCCCTCGGCGTAGGACCACATGCCCGTGCCGTCCACACCGATCTCGTCCTGGCCCGTCGCGGTGGCGTCCCACCAGACCTCGGTCTGGTCGTCGAGCCCGGCGTAGTCGGTGCCGGGCCAGATGCCACGGTCACCCCACGAGATCTGCGGCGAGATCACGGTGGAGGCGATGATCGGCGAGTTGAAGATGATCGCCCGGAACTGGTCGTGGGTCACCTTCGGACCGGCGCCCTGGAGAACGCCGTACAGCAACTGGAGGCTCGGGGTCACCAGCGCCGACTGCTGCGCCGGGGGCGGCGTGCCGTAGTACCAGCGGTACAGGTAGCCGGCACCCGCCACGTCGGGGCTGATGCGGGCGAACAGGTTCGACGGCCCGAACGCGTGCTTCCACTGCTCCTGGTCGTAGGTGCGGGCGAAGATGGTGGTGTCCACCAACGCGGTGCCCATGATGACCCACTCCGGGAAGTAGTCCTGTTCGGTCGCGTTCTGCGTCAGCGTCTGGGGGGCGAGCGGGTCGCCGGTGAACAGCACGGTGGTCACGCCCTTGGACTTCATCCGTGCCATCACGTCGCGGGCCTGGCCCGAGAGGGCGATCGGGTCCGTGTAGCTCACCTGCTCGGTGAGCTCCACCCCGTAATCTGCGAGGCGCTCCACGAACTTGTCGTTCAGTTCCTGGGCCTTGGGAGTGGCCGCCAGGTACACGAGGCCCAGCTTGCGGGCCTGGTCCTTCACCGCGTCGCCGCCGTACTGGGCCTTGCCGCCGGCGAGCCGCTTGCCCACGTACTCGGCCACCATGATCGAGTTCTGGTCGGTGTTCTTGGCGATGTCCCACACGTAGGGGCCGCGCTCCTCGTACCAGTCGTTGGGCTGGCCGGGGCTGCACGAGATGCACATGACCTCGTTGGCCGCCAGGGTGTCGGCGAAGGCCTCGGTCAGGTTCGGGCCACCGAGCACCGCGTACGGCTTCACGTCGCGGGCGATCGTCTCCGCGTCGGAGGTGGCGGCCACCGGGTCCTGGATGTTGCCGGTGGCGTCGTAGCGGACGAGCTCCACCTTCCGGCCGTAGGTCTCGTAGTAGGTGCTGAAGAGGTCGCTGAACCCCTGGTAGGTGGCCCAGATCTTGTCGGGCGTGTCGGTGTTGCCGATCTGCTTGTAGATGAAGCTCAGGATCGGATCGTTCGCCTGCGGCAGGTACACGACGACCTTGATGCTGTCGGCGGTCACGCCCGTCTCGGTGGCGCCCCCGTTGTCGCCGGTGAACGGCTTGAAGCACTCCGGCGGGGGCGACAGGGGCAGGGCGAGGCGCCCCGTGGAGGTGTCGCAGCGCTCACCCCAGTCGATGGAGCCCTCCTCACCCTTCTCCTTGGCGGAGCTGAACGACACCACGCCCTCGGGCAGCTGCGCGCCGGTCGGTCGGCCGGCGGTCGTGGTGGCCGGCGCGTCGAGTGCCTCACCGTCCTCCCCGCCGGAACTGCTCCCGAGCACCAGGATCCCTGCCACCACGGCCACGACCACCCCGATCGCGGCCAGCGGACCCCACTTCCGCAGCGCGGAGCTCGAGGTCCCCGGATCCTCCGGTCCCATTGCCTTCATGCGGTTCCCCCCTGGTCGGCCGTTCCGGCACCGGCGCCGGAACGGTGGACGGCGTGGCGGTCCTCCCCCAGGTAGGACGCCACCACGGCCGGATCGGTCAGGACCGCCTCGGGCGGGCCCGAGGCGATGGTGGCACCGGCCTCGAGCGCGAGGAGCCGGTCGGAGAGCTGTGCGATGAGCGGCATGTCGTGCTCGATCACCACCATCGCGCAGCCCAGTTCGTCGCGGATGCGCAGCAACAGTCCGCCGAGGGCCTCCACCTCGCGCTGGGCGACCCCGCCGGCAGGTTCGTCCAGCAGGAGGACGGTGGGCTGGTGGCCGACCGCGCACGCGAGTTCCACGATGCGGCGGGTGCCGGTGGACAGCTCCGCGGTGAAGTTGTCGCGGTAGTCGCCCAGGCCGAACAGTTCGGTCAGCTGGGCCACCCGGCGGCGGACGGCGAGCTCGCTGTCGTGGTGCGCGGGCAACCGCAGCGCAGCGTTGACCGGGTCGCGCACGTCCACCGTCCGGTCGAGCGACACGGCGAGGGTCTCGGCCACGGTGAGTCCCGGGAACAGGCGCCCGCCCTGGAACGTCCGGCCGAGACCACGGCGGGCGCGTTCGGCCGGGCCGAGGCGGCTCACGTCGGTGCCGGCGAGGAGCACCCGGCCCCCGTCGAGCGGCTGGTACCCGCAGACGAGATCGAAGATCGTGGTCTTGCCCGCCCCGTTCTGGCCGATGAGCCCCACGATCCGACCCGGTGCGACCGCCAACGACACGTCGTCCACCGCGCTGATGCCCCCGAAGCGACGGGTGACACCCACGAGCTCGAGCGCCGGGGGGCCGTCGGCGGACAGGCCGGGACCGGGCCCG
>CAIPVR010000190.1 GCA_903868545.1 uncultured Actinomycetes bacterium | reverse complement strand
GTCCCGCCGCCGATCCCGTGACACCGGCCGCCGGACCCCCGCCCGGGGGGAGTCGTCGCCGTCGTCGCCTCCCCGTGGTGCTCCGCCTCGTGCTCGTCGTCGCGACCGCCGGCGCGGGGTGTGCCGAGCCGGCCGGCCTGTCGCCGTCCGACGGCCGGGTCCAGGTGGTCACGACGACGGGGATCCTCCGTGACCTGGTCGCCAACGTCGGCGGCGGCCGGGTCCGGGTCAGTTCGCTGGTGCCGGACGGCGCCGACCCGCACGTCCACGAGCCGTCCCTCCGCGCCGTGCGGGACGTCGTCTACGCCGACGTGGCCTTCAGCAACTACCTGCTCTTCGAGCAGCAATCGGTCATCGCGGCGCTCGACGCGAACCTGCCACCGGAGGCGGAGAACGTGTCGCTCGCCGAGGAGGCGGTCGCCTACTCGGCGGAGCTGATCCCGCTGGTCGAGGACGTCACGCTCGACACCCTGTGGCTCGGCCTGCGCGTCCGGGGGACCGGGGAGGACGAGGGCGCTGACCGGTCCTCCCGGGTGCTGCTGCACGCCACGGCGCTCGACGCGCCCGGCGACCTCGTCGCCTACGTGACCGGCTCCTTCGGCGAGCCGGCGTTCGCCGTCGACTCCTCCGACGGGTTCGACCCCGCCTCGGGGTTCGAGGGGGACACGTCGGCGCTGCCGCCCGCGGCCCACAGCCACATGTCATGGGCGTTCACCGACCCGGGCGTCTACCGGCTCGACCTCCGTGCGTTGCTCGCCCGGTCGGCCACCGACCGGCCCCGACGGGTGGCCGCCGCGACCGTCACCTTCGCCGTCGGCGTGGACCCGACCTCCGTCGAGGGGATGGAGGCCGCGGCGGTGCTCGACGCCGGCCACGCCGACGTGACCGTCGACCTCGACCGCGACGAGATCGTGCTCTACCACGACGCCGACGGCGAGGCGGCCGATCCGGTCCGCCACGATCCGGCCGCCACCGTGGTCGCCGTGCCGAACCGGGCCCGCCAGGAGGTCCCCGCCGATCCGTCCCTGCGCTTCCTCGGTCGTCCCGGCGAACGGATCTACCAGCTGCCCCAGGCCGTGCTGGGCCGCCACGTCCACGGGGAGATCGATCCCCACCTCTGGCACGACATCGACAACGCGGTCGCCTACGTCCACATCATCCGCGACACCCTCACCCGGGCGGATCCGGCCGGCGCCGTCACGTACCGGACCAACGCGGCGCGCTACGTCGAGCGCCTCGAGGCGCTCGACCGGGAGATCGACGTCCTGCTGTCGGCGGTGCCGCCGGCCCGACGTCACCTCATCACCACCCACGACGCGTTCCGGTACCTGGCCCGGGACCGGGACCTGGACGTGGCCGGCTTCGTCACGCCGAACCCGGCCACCGAGCCGTCACTGGCCGACCGCCGGCGGCTCACCGAGACGATCCGCAACCTGCGGGTCCCCGCCGTGTTCCTCGAGCCGAACCTCATCGCCCGTGCCTCCGTCCTCGCGGAGGTGGCCGAGAGCGAGGGGGTCGAGGTGTGCCCGCTCCGCGGCGACACCTTCGACGCCGGCGCCCGGACCTACGTCCAGCTCATGCGGGCCAACGCCCGCTCACTCCGGAGGTGCCTCGCGCCGTGAACGCCCGTCCGAGTCCGTCCGGGTCCCGACGACCGCCCCCGGGGTCGGGGCTCGCCGTCCGGTCCGCGCTCCTCGTCCTGCTGGTGGTCTGGGTCGGCTGGTCCGGTCCGACCCCGGCCGGTGCCTCGGTCCGCCAGGAGGACGACAACCCGGCGCTCACCCAGACCATCCCCCGGGAGCAGCCGGTGGTCACCGGCCCGGCGGAGCTGGCGTCGGGCCACGTCGACCTCGGACCCCGCTTCGTCGACGGCGACTGGCGGCTGCTGGTGCACGACACGGTGACCCGACCGCCGGTGTGGCGGCCGTCGGACGACGTGGTGCTCCGCGTCGGCGACGCCGGCCGGGTGCCGGTGCCGGAGGACCCGCGGTACGGGTTCGTGGGCGCCCGGCCGGGGGAACCGGTGTGGGTGATCCCCCAGACCGAGAACCCCGGCGTGGTGTGGCTCGGGTGGAACACCCAGGACCCGGAGGTGATGGAGCGCATCGACCGGGGCGTGCGGCTCCGCCTCATCGGCGCCGACGGGCCCGGCGACGTCTCGGTGTACCTGCAGTCGGGTGACCTGTCCGGCCCCGAGGTGCTCTGGCGCTCGGGTGCGGAGGAGGCCGACCCGCTGTGGGTGGACGTCAACACCCACACCCACGCGAACTGGGTGTTCTCGGCGCCCGGGCCGTACGTGCTGCGGATCGAGGCCGTCGCCGAGCTGCTCGACGGCACCGAGGTGCGGGACACCGCCGACGTGCGTCTCGCCGTCGGTGACGCCACCCCGACCGCGGCGGCCGCGACGTTGGCGTTCTCGGGGGTGGAGGCCCCGCCGTTGCCCGCCCGGGAGGGCCGTGACGGCCGAACGGGGTCCGGGGCCGCTGCCGGCTCCGGTGACGGTGACACCGGCCGGGCGGGAGGCTCCGCGGTACTCCCGGTGGTCGCGCTGGTCGCCGCCGCGGCGCTCCTCGGTGCGGTCGGCCTCGGCGCGGCGCGGACCGCGGCGGACCGCCGGCGGGCCGTTCGGGGCCGCTCGGGACCGCAACTGTGACGGGAACGGTCGCGACGGGGGCCGGCGGTCCGCCCGGTGGGTCGGCGCCACCCGGACCCGGTGACGGCGGGCTCGAGATCCGCGGGCTCGCCGTCGACCTGGGTGGCCGGGCGGTGCTGCGCGACGTCGACCTCGTGGTTCCCCGCGGGGAGTTCCTGGGGGTGCTGGGTCCCAACGGCGCCGGGAAGACCACGCTGCTCCGGGCCGTGCTCGGCCTGGTGCCGACGCGGTCCGGCTCCGTCCACCTGCACGGCGGCGTGGGTCGGCGCCGCCCCGCCGTCGGTTACGTGCCCCAGCGCCACGAGTTCGCGTGGGACTACCCGGTCTCGGTGGAGCAGGCCGTCATGACCGGACGCAGCGCGGTGATCGGGCCGTGGCGCCGACCCCGGGTCGCCGACTGGGCCGCGGTGGCCGAGGCGGTGGAGCGGGTCGGGCTCCACGCGCTGGCCCGTCGGCCGGTGGGCGAGCTGTCGGGTGGCCAGCGCCAACGGGTCCTGGTCGCCCGGGCCCTGGCCGCCGAGCCCGAGGTCCTCCTCCTCGACGAGCCGTTCACGGGCCTCGACCTCCCCACCCAGGAGGAGCTGGCCGGCCTCTTCGCGGCGCTCGCGGCCGAGGGTCGGGCGGTGGTGATGACCACCCATGACCTCCTCGGCGCCCTCCAGGGCTGCGACCGCCTGGCCCTGGTCAACGGCACGATGGTGGCGGTCGGCCGCCCCGCGGAGCTGCGCGACCCGGCGCCGTGGCGGCGGGCCTTCGGCGTCGGCCCCGACAGCCCGGTCCTCCGACTGCTCGGTGAGGGGTGACGGTGCCGGTCGCCGACTTCCTCACCGACCTGTTCAACCCGGACCTCGCGTTCCTCCGGCGGGCGCTGGTGATCACCGTGCTGGCCTCGGTGCTGTGCGGGGTGGTCGGGACCCACGTGGTGCTGCGGGGCATGGCCTTCATCGGCGACGCGGTGGCCCACGCGGTGTTCCCCGGGTTG
>CAIPVR010000189.1 GCA_903868545.1 uncultured Actinomycetes bacterium | reverse complement strand
CGTCGCCGGCCGACCCGCCGGGGTAGTCGGAGGCCGCGGACCTGACCTCGTCGAGGCGGCTGTCGGGGAACGTCCGAACGTAGAACTCGGCGGCCGTGCGGGCCTCGCCGTGGTCGAACCAGAGGACGGTGGTGAGTCGGTCGGTCATCGGGCCCCTCTCGGGTCGGGGGTGGGTCGGGGGTGGGTCGGGGACGGGTCGGGTGGATCATCCGCGGCGTCGGGCGCGGCCCGACCCCGCAGCTGGATCAGCCGCCGCCGACGAGGCGTCCGGCCTCGCGCTCGATGGCCGTGAGGAGCCGGTCGGCGTCGGGCACCACGTCGGGGTCCACCGTCACCGAGACACCCAAGGTGCCACAGTAGGAGAGCACGCCCACGATGCAGGCGATGTTGCCGACACCGGTGATGAACGGGTGCAGCTCCTTGAGCCGGGCGCCCTTCAGGTACAGCGGGGTGTCCCATCCCGGCAGGTTCGTCACCGCGAGGTCCACGAACGGCTGTCGGGCCAGCAGCTCGGGGGCGAGCCGGCGCAGCAGCGGCACGGGCACCACGTCCACCACCGAGAACAGTGACCTCATCCCCTGCGACTGGCCCGAGCCCTTCCGTCCCCGCATCTCCCGGTGCACCCGGTCGAGGGCCCGCCCCGGATCCGCCTCGTCCACGGGGAGTTCGGCCACGACGAACGAGAACGCGTTGCCGTCGCCACCCTCGGCGTCACCCACCGGCACCAGCACGTGCGGCGGACGCGCCGGGCCGGTCGGTCCGTCGCTCCGGCACCGGCGCAGGGCGCCGCTCACCACCGTGAGCACCACGTCGTTGAGGGTCGCCCCGCGGTGGTGGGCCAGGTCCTGCAGCGGCCCGAGCGGCACGGAGGTCCACACCACGTCACGCCGTCGGCCCACCCGCCCGGTCAGGTCCGGTCGGGCGGCGGCGGGAGGCGACGTGACGGCGGCCCGCAACGCGGAGCGGAGCGCGCCCGCCGCCCGGTGCGGGTCGAGCAGTGCCCGTGCGGCGGCGACTGCCAGTCCGGCTCGTTGGCGTTCGCGCTCGAGCCGGCCGCCCACCACCAGTGTGGCCGGGCCCGGCGGGGGAGTGGGTCGCCACGGCCGCCGGGCAGGTTCCGTCGGCGGGTCCGGCTCGAGGTCGAGGAGTGCGGCCGCGGCCCGCAGCAGCGACAGCCCGTCCGCCACCACGTGGTGCACCCGCAGCACCACGGCCACGTCACCGCCGTCCATGCCGTCCACCAGCCACAGGTCCCACAGCGGCCGGTCGGGAGCGAGCGGCCGCCCGAGCAGGTCGGCCAGGAAGGCGCGCAGCTCGGCGGGCCCCCCGGGCCGGGGCAGGCCGGCCACGTGCACGTGGCGGTCGAGGTCGAAGCGCTCGTCGTCCACCCACACCGGCCTGGCCAGGTCGAACGGCACCGGACGCACGCACTGGCGGAACCGCGGCACCCGGTGGAGCCGGCCGGCGAGGTGGGTGCGGAGTTCCTCCACCCGCAGGCGCCCGGTGCCCTCGCGGAGGGGGCCACCGTCGAAGCGGCACAGGGCACCGATCTGCAGTTGCACCTCGGGGGTGGTGGCGCACAGGAGGGTGGCGTCCTCCGGGCTGAGCGACTCGGTCACCCGAGGGCCCGGACGGGATCGTCGGCCCGGCCGGGCGGGTCGCCGTCGGCCCGCAGGCGCCGGGCCCAGCGGAGGCCCTGCTCGTGGGCCAGCGGGTACACCGCGCGGGCCCGGCCGGCCTCGAAGAGGCTCATCGGGTTGCGGCCGGCGCGGGCAGCGATCGTGCGGTTGGGCCGGATGAGGGTGATCCGGTGGTCGGGGTGTCGGCGTCGCCAGGCCCGGAGCTCGCGTTCGAGCAGGAACCCGGCGCCGCGGCCGAGCGGACCCATGTGCGGCCCTGCGAGGGGCGCCACCACGATCACCTCGTCGGCCTCCGCTGCGGCGTCCACCGACGTGGTCGACCACATGCCGCCGTCCACGTACAGGCGCCCGTCGATCCGGTGCGGGGGGAGGAGGCCGGGCACGGCGGAGGATGCCGCCACCAGGTCGGCGAGCGGGTACCGGCCCCCGTCGAGGATGTGGCGGCGTCGGGTGCGCAGGCAGACCGCCGAGACCGCCACCAGTGGGTGCGTCGCCTCGCCGAACAGCGAGCGGGCCACCTCGGCCAGCAGCCCGCTGCGGCCGTTGGGCACCGACGGTGCCTCGATGTCGGCCACGTCGTCGTAGGAGGTGCCGAGGGCCACCGCGGACGCGGCCCACGACCCGGCCGACGTGCCCAGCGACGGGGCGGTGGCCACGGGGATCCCGCCCTCGGCGAGGCCGTGGGCCACTCCCACGCAGTACCCGATGCCGAAGACCCCGCCGCCGCCGTAGACGACCGACAACGGGTGACGCCGACCGAGGACCGCGGGGTGGCCGTCGACGTCGACGTTGCCGGGACGGCTGTGCTCGTGGAACTCCACCTCCACCTCCCGCTCCGTGTCGGCTCCCTCACCACCAGTATCGACCGGTTCCTTGCGGGGCGCAGCATCTCCGTCCGGATGTGACACCCGACCGGCCGGCCCGGGGGCCCGCCGACGTGCCGGACGGGACGGCGCTCACACGCCGAACGGGACGGCGCTCACACGCCGAACGGGACGGCGCTCACACGCCGAACGGGACGGCGCTCACACGCCGAACGGGTAGGTGTCCGCCCCGCCGTCACTGCCACGGGTCGGGAGCGCGTCGACCGGGGTGGTCGCGTCGAACCAGACGTACTCGTCGAACTGCCGCACCAGGTCCGCGTGGAAGTAGTGGCTCTGCAGTTCGGTCTCGGGCCGGTAGATGACCCCGATCGCCCGTTCGAGACGCGGATCGGCGAGCTCGGTGCGCACCTCGGGTCGTCGCGGATCGCGCAGGTGCAGCAGGAACGCCGGCACGCCGCTGTCGTGGAACACCCGCTCGTAGCTCCGCGGGTGCGAGGGTCGCACGGCCTTGTGTTCCATCCGTCCGCCCCACTCCGAGGCCGCGGCCACCGTGCCGTGGTCGGTGCCGAACCCGATGAGGAACGCATCGTCGCCGAACTCCCGGCGGCACAGCATCCCCACGTTGTGCTCGCCCCGTGCCCCCATCTCGGTGGCCGAGGCGTCGCCGATGTGGGAGTTGTGCTCCCACACCACCACCTTCGTCCCCGCGCCCCGGTGGGCCATCACGGTGCGCAGGGTCTCGAACATGTGCTGGTCGCGCAGGTTCCACGACGCCACCGAGCCCTGGTACATCACCCGGTAGTAGCGCTCGGCGTCGGCCACGACCAGCGCGTTCTGCGCGGCGTCGAGGAACGAGTCGCCGTCGTTCGCCGCGTACTCCAGTCGCCGGTGGAGCAGGTCCGACAGCATCGCCACCACGCCCGCCTCGCACCCGGCGAAGCGGCCGGAGGTGACCGCCAGGCCGTAGCGGGCGGGGTCGTGCTCCCATGGGGTGAGGCAGCCGTAGCGGGCGCGGGCGGTCCGCGCCGCGTCCCGGTCCACCCGGTCCAGGTAGCCGAGCACCGCGTCGCGCGAGGTGAACAGCGAGTAGAGGTCGAGGCCGCAGAACGCCACCTGGTCGCGGTCGTCCCGGCCCTGGTTGTGGGCGCGCAGCCAGTCGACGAACGCCGTCACCTCACGGTTGCGCCACATCCAGGTGGGGAAGCGGCTGAACGCAGCGAGCTCCGGCTGCGCCGGCGGGCGGTGCCGGACCCAGGCGTCGACGTGCGCGGCGTCGGGCCAGTCGGCCTCCACCGCCACCACGGTGAACCCCTTGCGGAGGATCAGCTCGCGGGTGAGGTGCGCCCGCATCCGGTAGAACTCCGACGTCCCGTGCGAGGCCTCACCCATCAGCACCACCGGGCAGTCGCCGATGCGGTCGAGCAGCGGGCCCACCTCCGCCCCCGCGATCGACCCGAACGGTTCCGCCACCTCCGCGACCAGCGCGCTGACCCCGTGCACGCCCGGGTGCCGGCCCGCCCCGGGTCGTGCCGGCCCCGCGTTGCCGCCGGACGCGGAGCTGCCGCCCGACACCACCACACGCGACGGTCCGGACGGTTCGTCGCCACCGGGACCAGCACCGCCCGGACCCGCGCCGCCGAAGCCCTCGACCCCGATCAGGGGGACGAAGCGCACCGGCCCCAACGACTCCTCCACGAATCGGTCACCCGTCCGGCGGATGCGCAGCAGCTCCTGTTCCCGGTCCGACGGTCCCACCGGGATCACCAGCCGCCCACCCTCGGCCAGCTGCTCGAGCAGGGCCGCCGGGGCGTACGGCCCGCCCGCCGTCACGACGATCGCGTCGAACGGCGCGGCCTCCGGCCAGCCCAGCGTCCCGTCGCCGGTGCCCACCGCGACGTTGTCGTACCCGAGGTCCGCGAGCACCCGGGCCGCACCCTCGGCGAGCGGTGCGTGGCGCTCGACGGTCCACACCCGGGCCGCGACCCGGCCGAGCACGGCGGCCCCGTAGCCGGAGCCCGCGCCCACCTCGAGCACGCGGTCGTCGGGACCCACCTCGGCGGCCTCCGCCATGAGCGCCACGATGAACGGCTGGGAGATGGTCTGCCCCTCGGCGATGGGCAGCGGGTGGTCCTCGTAGGCGAACTCGGCCATCGACTCCGGCACGAAGCGTTCCCGAGGCACCTCGCCCATCGCCCGCAGCACACCGGGGTGGTGCACGCCCCGTCCGGCGATGTGCGCCGCCACCATGTGGGCACGCCGACGGGCATGGTCGTCGGCGAGGGTCGGTGCGAGGGGCGCCGCCGGGTCGGCGACGGTCTCGGCGCCGGGCTCGGGGTCGGAGGACGGACCGGGGGCGGGGCGGGGAGCGACCATGGTCCTACGCTACGCAACGAATGACCGGGGTGCCCGCCGCTAGGCCGGCGGCCCCTGCACCACCCCGGTGGCGGCAGCGGCCCGCCGAAGGTCCTACGCTACGCAACCATGAGGTCGGCCACGTCCCGGTCGGCCGACGGAACTGCCGGCCGATGGAACGGTCGGGCGGAGGAGGACCGAATGGAGGCCGCTGCGGTGTCGGGTCGTCCCGGGCCGGTCGACGGCGAGGTGCTCGCGCCGCGGCCCACGCCGGGGCGGGTGCCGAACCTCGTCGACTACGCGGCCACCCGGACGGCGTTCCGTTGGGGCGACGCCGCGGCGGCACTCGACGGCCTCCCCGGCGGCGGGCTCAACCTCTGCCACGAGGCCGCGGACCGCCACGCGGCCGGCCCGCGTCGCGACCGCTCGGCGCTGCGGTTCCTCCACCGGGACGGGGCTGTCACCGAGTGGAGCTACGCCGAGCTGGCGGACCACACCCGCCGCTTTGCCGAGGTCCTCGACCATCTCGGCGTGGGACGGGGCGACGTGGTCGCCTCGCTGCTCGGCCGGCGTCCCGAGCTGTACGCCGGGGCGCTCGGCATCCTCCGCGTCGGCGCCGTGTTCTGCCCGCTGTTCTCCGCCTTCGGTCCCGACCCGGTGCGCCAGCGCCTCGAGCGCGGCGACGCCCGCGCCGTGCTCACCACGGCGTCGCTGTACCGCAAGCGGCTGGCCGACCGCCGCCGCGACCTGCCCGACCTGCGCCACGTGCTCCTGGTGGACGGTGCCGACGCCCCCGACCTCGTGGACCCGGCGGCCGGCGTGCACGACCTCGCCGCGCTCCTCGCCGCCACGACGGGCGAGCGGCCCGTCACCGCCACCACCGCCGACGACCCGGCGCTGTTGCACTTCACCTCCGGCTCCACCGGCATGCCGAAGGGGGCGCTGCACGTCCACGGCGCCGGGGTGGTCCACCACGCCTCGGCCCGGACCGCCCTCGACCTGCACCCCGACGACGTGTACTGGTGCACCGCGGACCCGGGGTGGGTGACCGGCACGTCCTACGGGATCCTCGCCCCGCTCCTGCACGGCGTCACCGTCGTGGTCGACGAGGGCGAGTTCGACGCCCGTCGTTGGTACGCGACGCTCGCCGCCCAGCGCGTCACGGTCTGGTACACCGCGCCCACCGCGCTGCGCATGCTGATGGCCGCCGGCGACGACGAGCCCGGCGAGCACGACCTGTCGGCCCTCGCCGTCATCGCCTCGGTGGGGGAACCGCTCAACCCGGAGGTGGTGCGCTGGGGCGACCGAGTGCTCGGTCGGATCATCCTCGACACCTGGTGGCAGACCGAGACCGGCGGGATCATGGTGTCGAACTTCGTCGGCTGCGAGGTGCGGCCCGGCTCGATGGGTCGGCCGCTGCCCGGCATCGACGTGGCCCTGCTGGCCATGACCGAGGACCCGGCCACCGGCGCGGCCCGGCCGGTGCTCGACGACGCGGGCCGACCCGTCGAGGTGGGGGACCCCGACACCCCGGGGATGCTGGCGGTGCGCACGCCGTGGCCGTCGATGTTCCGCGGCTACCTCCACGACGACGACCGCTACCGGCGGTGCTTCGCCGGCGGGTGGTACCTGTCCGGCGATCTGGCCACCCGCGACGAGGACGGCTTCCACCGGTTCGTGGGCCGTGCCGACGACGTGATCAAGACCGCGGGACACCTCGTCGGCCCGTTCGAGGTGGAGTCGGCCCTGCTCGAGCACCCCGACGTGGTGGAGGCCGCCGTCATCGGCCTCCCCGACCCGGTGGCCGGCAACGTGATCGCCGCGTGGGTGACGTTACGGCCGGGGGTGGAGTGGTCCGACGACCTGCGACTCTCACTCGTCGGCCACGCCCGGTCGCGGCTCGGTCCGGCCGTGGCGCCGCGGCGAATCGAGTGCGCGGCCGACCTGCCCCGGACCCGCAGCGGCAAGATCATGCGGCGGCTCCTCCGCGCCCGCGAGCTGGGCCTGCCCGAGGGCGACGTGTCCACCCTCGAGCCGGGCCGGGCCCCCGGCGGGAACGGTGCCGACGGAACCGGGGCCGACGGAACCGGGGCCGACCGTGGGCGCTGACGCACCGGTCGACCCGGCGCTGGGCCTCCGGCTGCTGCGGGCCATGCTCCGCGTGCGTCGGTTCGAGGAGCGCTGTGCCGAGCTCTACTCCTCCACGGCGATCCGGGGTTTCGTGCACCTCTACGTGGGGGAGGAGGCGGTGGCCGTCGGTGTGCTCGACGCCCTGGGCCCGGACGATGCGGTGGTGGCCACCTACCGGGACCACGGCCACGCCCTCGCCCGCGGCCTGTCCATGCGGTCGGTCATGGCCGAGATGTACGGGAAGGTGGAGGGCTGCAGCGGGGGCCGCGGCGGCTCGATGCACCTGTTCGACGTGGGGCACGGCTTCTACGGGGGCAATGCGATCGTCGGCGGCGGCCTGCCCCTCGCCGTCGGCCTCGCCCTCGCCCAGCGCCGCACCGGCTCCGGAGGGATCACCGTCTGCTTCTTCGGTGAGGGTGCCGTGGCGGAGGGCGAGTTCCACGAGTCGATGAACCTGGCGGCGCTGTGGGACCTCCCCGTGCTCTTCTGCTGCGAGAACAACCTCTACGCGATGGGCACGGCGCTGGAGCGGTCCGAGTCCAACGTCGACCTGGCGGTGAAGGCGGCCTCCTACGGGATGCCGGCGTGGGCGGTGGACGGCATGGACGCGCCGGCGGTGCACCATGCCACGTCGCGGGCGGTGGCGGCGGTGCGCTCCGGCGACGGCCCCGTGTTCCTCGAGCTGCACACGTACCGCTTCCGCGCCCACTCGATGTACGACCCCGAGCGCTACCGGGACCACGAGGAGGTGGACCGCTGGCGCGACCGCGACCCGATCGAGACGCTCGCCGCGACGCTGCGCGGCCTCGGCGCCCTCGACGACGCCGGCTGGGACGCGCTGGAGGCCGAGGTGGCCGCCGAGGTGGACGACGCGGTGGCCCATGCCGAGGCGGGCACCGTCGAGCCGGTGGAGGATCTCACCCGTCACGTGTACGCCGAGCGGAACGGGACGGCGCTGTGACCCCTGCCGGCCCTGTGAACCCGGACCGCCCTGTGAACCCTGACCGCACCGTCACCTACCGCGAGGCGCTGCGCGAGGGCCTGCGCGCCGCGCTGGCCGGCGACGACCGCGTGTTCCTGATGGGGGAGGACGTCGGCCGCTACGGAGGGTGCTTCGGCGTGAGCCTCGGGCTGCTCGAGGAGTTCGGTCCCGAGCGGGTGATGGACACGCCCCTGTCCGAGTCGGCCTTCGTGGGGGCGGGCATCGGCGCGGCGATCGGCGGGGTGCGGCCGATCGTGGAGATCATGACGGTCAACTTCAGCCTGCTGGCGCTCGACCAGATCGTGAACAACGCGGCGACGCTCCGGCACATGTCGGGCGGCCAGGTCGGCGTGCCACTGGTGATCCGCATGACGACCGGGGCCGGCCGGCAGCTGGCCGCGCAGCACAGCCACAGCCTGGAGGCCTGGTACGCCCACGTGCCGGGGTTGCGGGTGGTGGCCCCGTCGACGGTGGCCGACGCCGCCGGCATGTTGCTGAGCGCCCTGGCCGACCCCGATCCGGTGCTGGTCTTCGAGCACGGCGCCCTGTTCGGCCTGACCGGTGAGCTGCCCGACGGGCCGGTGCCGGTCGACCTCGACCGCGCGGTGGTGCGTCGGCCGGGCCGCGACGTGACCGTCGCCGCCCACGGCGCGGCCCTCCACGCCTCGTTGGCCGCGGCCGAGGAACTCGCCGCCGACGGCGTGGAGGTGGAGGTGGTGGACCTGCGCACCCTGCGCCCGCTCGACCACGACACGGTGCTGGCCTCGGTGCGACGCACCGGCCGGTTGGTGGTGGCCGAGGACGGGTGGCGCAGCGGTGGGATCGGCGCCGAGCTGGCGGCCCGGGTCGCGGAACAGGGCTTCTGGGACCTCGACGCCCCGGTGGGTCGCGTGGCGGCAGCGGAGGTGCCGATCCCGTACGCCAAGCAGCTGGAGGACGCGGCGCTGGTGTCGCCGGTGCGGGTTGCGTCGGCGGTCAGGGCCGTCCTGTCATGAGGAGAGCGGCCTGATGGGCGAGTTCCGCATGCCGTCGCTGGGCGCCGACATGGAGCAGGGCACCCTCGTCGAGTGGCGGGTGGCGCCGGGCGACTCGGTGCGCCGGGGCGACATCGTGGCGGTGGTCGACACCGACAAGGCGACCATCGACGTGGAGGTCTTCGAGTCCGGCGTGGTGCAGGAACTGCTGGTGGAGCCGGGCGCGACCGTGCCGGTGGGCACGCCCCTGGCCCGCATCGGAACGGGAGCGGCGCCGGCGGCGGCCGAGCCCGTGGTGGCCGAGCCCGTGGTCGCCGAGCCCGTGGTCGCCGCGGTGGCCGAGCCCGTGGTCGCCGCAGTGGCGGCGCCCGCCCCTGCCCCCGGACCTGTGCCGGAAGCTCCTGCCCGGGCGGCGTCCGCGGCCCGGCACCACGCCTCGGTGGTGCTGTCGCCGCTGGTCCGCCACCTCGCAGAGGAACTCGGCGTCGACACCGCCCGGGTCGAGGGCACCGGCCCCGGTGGCCGGGTCACCCGTGACGACGTGGTCCGGGCCGCCACGGCGCCGGCCACCTCCGCGCCGCGCCACCGCGCCACCCCGCGGGCCCGTCGCCTCGCCTCCGAACTCGGGGTGGACGCCGAGTCGCTCCCGGGCGGCGGGACCGACGGGACCGTGCGGGCCGCCGACGTGCCCGGCACCCCGCCCGCCGCTCCGCCACCCACCCCGCCCCCCACCCCGGCCCCCGCCCCGGGTGGCCCGGCACCGCAGGTCGACCGGGGCGCAGCCATGGCCCGCACCATGGAGCGGGCCTGGCGGGAGATCCCGCACTTCCGTGTGGCCCTCGAGATCGACCTCGAGCCCATGTTCGAGTGGCTGGGCCGGCTCAACGAGGGCCGTCCCCCGGCCGAGCGGGTGCTGCCCGCGGCCGTCCTGCTCGGCGCGGTGGCCCGGGCGGCGGCCGCCGTGCCCGGCCTCAACGGCTGGTGGCGCGACGGCGCATTCGTCGAGTCGGACACGGTGGACGTGGGCGTGGTGGTCGCCCTGCGCGACGGGCTCCTCGTCCCCACGCTCGCGGAGGCCGACCGCCGCGGGCCGGAGGACCTGATGGCGGCGCTCGCCGGCCTCGTCGACCGGGCGCGCCGCGGCTCGCTGCGCAGCGGCGACCTCACTCCGGCGTCGATCACCGTCACCAACCTCGGCGACCAAGGTGTGGACGAGGTGGACGGGATCGTCCACCCGCCGCAGGTGGCGCTGGTGGGCTTCGGCCGGATCGCACCCCGTCCGGTGGCGGCCGCGGACGGCACGTCGGTGGTGGTGCACCGAACGGTCAGGGCCACCCTGTCGGCCGACCACCGGGTCACCGACGGCCGCCGGGCCAGCCGGTTCCTCCGCTCGGTCGACACCCACCTGTCCCGTCCCGACCCACCGACGCCCACATGAACGACAGCCACATGAACGACAGCCACATGAACGACAGCCACATGAACGACAGCCACATGAACGAGGAGCGACGAGTATGACCCCCGAGGACGCCACGGCCCTGGTGGCGGAGTGCCTCCGCCCGATCGCCCCCGAGGCCGACCTGTCCACCGCGGCAGGCGGTGCCGTGTTGGCCGATGAACTGGACCTCGATTCCATGGACCTCGTCTCGCTGTACCAGGCCCTCCACGAACGCACCGGGCTGGAGCTCCCCGAGCGCGACTACGGCGAGCTCGCGACCCTCGACGGGCTCGTGTCGTACCTCACCGAGCGGACGGCCTGAGTCGTGGGGGCCCAGGACGTGGCCGCACCGCATCCCGGCCACCGGCCGGGGGTCCCCACCACCGTGGACCTGCGCGGGGTGTCGCGCCGGTACCGGGTGGGCTCCACCGACGTGTACGCGCTCCGCGAGGTGGACCTCGAGATCGACCAGGGCGAGTTCGTGGTGGTGCTCGGCCCGTCGGGCTCGGGCAAGTCCACCCTGCTGAACATCATCGGTGCGCTCGACTCCCCGACCGAGGGGTCGGTGGTGGTGGCGGGCCGCGACCTCACGCAGCTGTCCCGGGCCGACCTCTTCGCCTTCCGCCGCGACGTGGTGTCGTTCGTGTTCCAGACCTTCAACCTGTTCCCCACGCTCACCGCCCTCGAGAACGTGCAGTGCGGGGTGGAGGTGGGCGGCGGCGCCAAGGAGGCCCGCCACCGCGCCGCCGAGGTGCTGGGCAGCGTCGGCCTCGCCGAACGGCTCGACCACTACCCGAGCGAGCTGTCGGGCGGGGAGCAGCAGCGGGTGGCCATCGCCCGGGCGCTGGCCACGGGCAACCCGTTGCTGGTGGCCGACGAACCCACCGGCGACCTCGACTTCCGCACCGGCGTCCAGATCCTGCAGCTGCTCGAGGACCAGGCCCGGGCCGGCCGCACCGTGGTGGTGGTGACCCACAACCGGGAGATCTCACGGGTGGCCGACCGGGTGGTGGAGCTCTCGAGCGGCCGGGTGGTGTCCGACGGTCCACCGGTCGGGGGTCGGGCCGCCATCGACGACCTCCACTGGTAGGGCGGGGCCATGTGGTTCACCCTCCGCTGGGCCGCTCGGGACCTGCGGCGACGTTGGGCGCAGGTGCTGGCGATCGCGTTGGTGATCGCCATCGGCACCGGTGTGTACGCCGCATTGGGCAGCACCTCGGAGTGGCGCCGCGTCTCCAACGACGCCTCCTTCTCGCAGCTGCGCATGTACGACCTCCGCGTGGTGGCGGCCGCCGGCGCGGATGCCCCGACCGGCGCGATGCTCGACGCCCTGTGGCGCCTCCCCGACCCGTCGGTGGTCGCAGCGGCGGAGGAGCGGCTGGTGGTGGACACCCAGGTCGACGCCGGCGGCCCGGACCGCTCGATCCTCGTGCCGGGTCGCATCGTGGGGACCTCGCTCGACGACGGTGCCCCGTCCGTGAACGACACCTACGTGGGCGACGGCGACGGCCGAGCCCTCACCGCCGCCGACTCCGGCGCACCGGTGGTGCTGGTGGAACGCAACTTCGCGGACTTCCACGGGTTGCGGCCCGGCGCGACGATCCGCGTCGCGGGCGGTGAGGAGGTGAGTGCCGCCGGCCTGGCGCAGGCCCCCGAGTACTTCATCGTCATGACCGAGGCGGGCGGCTTCTTCGCCGAGGCCAACTTCGCGGTGCTGTTCACCTCGTTGCCCACCGCCCAGCGGCTGGCGGGCCGTCCCGACCGGGTGAACGACCTGGTGCTGACGCTGCGCGACGGGGTGGACCCCGCGGCCGCGGCCGCGCAGGTGGAGGCCGCGTTCGCCGACAGCGGTCTCGGGGTCACCGTGATGCGGGCCCGTGACGAGGCCGCCTACCGAGTCCTCTACGACGACATCGAGGGCGACCAGCGGTTCTGGAACATCCTGGCCGGGCTCATTCTCGCCGGCGCCGCGTTCGGCGCGTTCAACCTGGCGGGCCGGCTGGTGGAGTCCCAGCGCCGCGAGATCGGCATCGGGATGGCGATGGGGTGGTCGCGCCGCCGCCTGGCCGCCCGACCGCTGCTGGTGGGGGCGCAGATCGCGCTGGCCGGCGTGGTGCTGGGTGTGCTCATGACCTGGCTGGTCACGGCCGCGGTGCGGCCCGTGTACACCTCGATGCTCCCGCTCCCGGTGTGGCGGACCCCGTGGCAGCCCGAGATGTTCGTGCGGGGGGCGGCCATCGGGTTCGCGCTGCCGTTCCTGGCGACGGTGTGGCCGGTGTGGCGGGCGGTTCGGGTCATGCCCGTGGACGCGATCACCACCACCCACGCGGCGGCCCGCAGCGGCCTCGCCCCGCTGCTGCGGCGCCTGCGCTGGCCCCGCAGCGCGTTCCGGCGGATGCCGGTGGGCAACGTGCTGCGCACGCCGCGCCGCACCCTCCTCACAGCCCTCGGCATCGGTGCGGCCATCGCCGCGCTCGTGGTGGTGCTCGGCCTCCTCGACTCGTTCGGCGCGGCGATGGCCCGCAACGAGTCGCTCCTGCTCGCCCGCCACCCGGATCGGATCGACGTGGCGCTCTCCGACGTGGTGGTCGACGACGGCCCGGAGTTCGCGGCCCTCGGTGCGGCCCCGTCGGTGGGCGCGGTCGAGCCGGTGCTGCGGGTGGGGGCCACCGTGTCCCGGCCCGGCCGCGACGAGGTGGAGGTGCTCCTCGAGGCGGTCGACCTCGGGAGCCCGGTGTGGGCGCCCGCCGTGGAGGAGGGTTCGCTCCCGGTCGGTGGCCCGGGACTGGTGCTGGCCCGCAAGGCCGCCGACGACCTGGGTGTGGACGTGGGTGACGAGGTGGTGCTCACCCATCCCGCCCGACGCGAGGGTGGCCTGGTGGTGGAGCGCACCCCGGTCCGGGTGGCGGCGGTCCACACGGGACCGTTCCGCTTCAACGCCTACCTCGACCGGTCCCAGCTCGACGCGTTCGGCGTGGCGGGCGCGGCCAACGCCGCCTACGTGTTGCCCGCGTCGGGCAGCGGGACCGGCGACGTGCAGCGCGAGCTGTTCTCCTCCGCCGGCGTGGCCTCCGTCCAGCCCGTGGCCGTGGCCGGGCAGGTGGCGGAGGACAGCCTGGCCGAGTTCACCGGCGTGTTCCGTGTCCTCGAGTTCTTCATCCTCCTGTTGGCGGTACTGATCGCCTACAACGCCACGTCCATCAACGCGGACGAACGGGCCCGGGAGCGGGCCACGCTCTTCGCGTTCGGCCTGCCCGTGCGCCGCGTGCTGGCGCTCGAGGTGGTGGAGGGCCTGCTGATCGGCCTGCTCGGCGCGGCGGTCGGTGTGGTGGCCGGCGTGCTGGTCAGCGGATGGCTCATCCGGACCACCGTCGGGGTCACGATGCCGGAACTGGGGTTGGGCGTGGAGCTCACCGCCGCCACGGTGCTCACGGCGGTGGTGCTCAGCGCCCTGGCGGTGACGGTGGCGCCGCTGTTCACGCTGCGGCGCCTGCGCCGCATGGACGTCCCCGGCACCCTGCGCGTCGTGGAATGAGTGCGCGTCGTGGAATGAGTGCGCGTCCGATGAGGGCTCAGCCCGCCGGATCGACCACGAGGTCGGTGACGACCGGCAGGTGGTCCGACAGCCGGAACCACTCGGCGCCCGGCGCGGCCCAGTCGGGATCGCCCCGCCCCGGCACCGCGGCCGCCACCGTGCGCACCGGGCCGTCGCCGGCGCGCAGCACGTAGTCGATCCGGTTCCGCACGCTGGTGTCGCGCCGCACCTGCCAGGCCAGGCAGATCGACAGCGCGTCGCACAGCAGCGGGTTCTCGTCCTTCGCCCAGCCGGCCGTGTAGCCGCAGCGGGTCACCAGGCCGGGGTCGGCGAGGAGCAGGGCCTGGTCGGCGGGCGTGTCGGCCCGGCTCGGGCAGGCCGGGCCCGCCGCGTCGGGTGACGCCTCGGCGAAGGTGTCGACGAGGGCGCCGGGCCCCGTCTCGCCGGCAGTGCCGTCGAGGACGAGGCCGAGGTCGACCGAGTCGGCGTTCACGTTGAGGTCGCCGGTGACCAGCCACCGGCCCGAACCGTCGGGGTCGTCGGCGGCCACCCGGGCGCGCAGTTCGCGGATCTGGTTGCGCCGCGACCCGGTGGCGGTCCCGCCGCCGGCGGTGAGATGGGTGCCGTAGACCCGCAGTGCTGCGGTGGCGCCCTCCGGCACGACGTCGGCCCAGACGAGCACGCGGCGCACGTCGGGATCGGTGCAGGCGGTACCGAGGTCGGTGCCGCCGCCCCCGGTGGTGGCGAGCCCCGGCCGCACCAGCACGGCAACGCCCTCGGGGTTGCCCTTGGCGTCGCAGGTCCACCACCGGTACGCGGCGATCGAGTACCCGGTCCGCGAGGTGACGGCGGCGACGTCCTCGGACTGCGCCTCCTGGAGGACGAGCACGTCGGGCCGCCACTGGAGCACCCGGGCCGCCCAGCCGGCGTGCTCGGAGTAGACCGAGTCGTCGGCCTGGGCGCCGAGCAGGTTCCAGGTCATCACGCGGAACCCGCTCGGCCCGAGCGGGGGCAGGTCGCCCGGGGGAGGTGCCGCGCAGGCGGCAGCCACGGCGACGACCACCGCGAGGGTCACGGCCGGCGCTGGTGTGCCGCGCCGCCGGCTCCGTCGATCGTGACGGCCACCGCCGCTAGCGTTCCGCTCCATGTCGCCCCCCGTCCGGCCGTCCTCGCGCCCGTCCGCGAGGGTACGGCGTCGCCCGTCGCCCCCGGAAGCCCGTAGGGGTCGGCGGTGAGGCTCCACTGGGCGGCCCTCACCTGCGTGGGCCTCGTCCGGGACCACAACGAGGATGCCGTGGTGGTGGGCCATGGCCTGCTCACCGGCGACATGGACGGGACCGTGGCAGGGGAGTGGGATCCCTCCGACGGGCCGCTGGTGCTCGCCGTCGCCGACGGGATGGGTGGCCACGCGGCGGGTGAGGTCGCCAGCGGTGCAGTGGCCGACGGCCTCGCCGCCGGGTTCACCGCGCCGGTCGGGCCGGCGGCGGTGGTCGAGCGGCTCGAGGGGCTCAACCGGGCGCTGTACGACTGGATGGTGGAGGAACCGGCCACCGCCGGGATGGGCACCACCGTGGCCGGGGTGGTGGCGTCGGCCGAGGGCGTGGTGGTGTTCCACGCCGGCGATTCCCGGGTGTACCTGCGGCGCTCCGGTGTCTGGGAGCAGGCCACCCGCGACGACGTGGTGGCGCCGGGCAGTTCGATGCTCACCAACTGCCTGGGTGGCGAGGCCCGCTTCACCGAGGCCGAGGTGCACACCTCGGTCCACACCTGGGACGGCCTCGACGGGGTCCTCGTGTGCTCCGACGGCCTGTGCGATCTCGTCGATCCGGCGTCGGTCCCGCTGCCCGACGGGGTGGCGGCGGCGGACCTCGCCGTGGTGCTCCGCGAGCTCGCGCTCGCCGGTGGTGGCCACGACAACATCTCGGTCGTCGTGGCCGATCTCACCCTCCCCGGGGGCTGACGACAAGCCGCTCCACCCGGCGCAGGACGGCGCCCGCCGGCTCCGGCGCATCGCGCGCCACGGGGTCGGGCAGCCGGTCGAGGAGCACGTCGAGCGCAGCCGCGAGCTGCTGGCGGGCGAGGTGCGAGCCGGGGCAGAACTTGCTCCCGAAGCCGAACGTGAGCACCTCCCCCTCGGGGCGTTCCGGGTCGAACCGGTCGGGATCGCCGAACACCGCGGGGTCGCGGTTGGCGGCGGCGATCCCGCACAGCACCAGCGCCCCGGGCGGCAACTCGTGCCCGGCCACCTCGCCCCCGTCCACCGCGAGGCGGGGGAGGACCGCCACGGGGGGTTCGGTCCGGAGCGACTCGTGGACCACCGGGGGCAGCAGGTCACGGTCCTCCCGGAGCCGTCCCCACAGCCCCGGCTCGGTGAGCACCCGGCGGAGGAGGGTGCCGAGGCCGTCGGAGGTGGTGGTGGCCCCCACGGCGTACAGCAGCCGCACGTGGGCGGCCACCTGCGCGTCGTCGAGGCGGTACCCGTCCACGTCTGCGGTGAGCAGGCGGGAGATCACGTCGCCCGCCGGTCGCTCGCGGCGCTCGGCCAGCGTGGGTCGGAGGAACTCGTCCACCGCCGCCGCGGCGCGGCGGGCACCCTCGGGGTCGACCGGATGGCTCAGCAACGCCAGCGCCCAGGCCCGCTGGCGTTCCTCCGACCCGCGGGGCAGGCCGAGCTTCCGGCTGATCGCCCAGAAGGGGAGCACCTGCACGTACCCGCCGGCCAGATCCACCTCGTCCTCGCCGGGCAGCCGGTCGAGGACCTCCTCGGCCAGCGGCGTGAGTTCCTCGTCGACGAAACGCCGCACCGCCCGGGACCGGAACGCCGGCGTGGCCAGCCGGCGGGTGCGGTCGTGCTCGGCGCCGTCGAGGTCGATGAACGTGCTGCCCACGCTCGGACGCGTGGTGTGCCGGTAGATCACCCCGCCCGGGAAGTGCTCGTCGTCGGCGAGGAACCCGTGGACGACGTCGAACCGGGTGAGCAGGTGGGCCGGCACCCCCATGAACCTCACGGGCACCACGGGTCCCACCTCCCGGGCCCGGCGCATGAGGCCGTGCAGCGCGTCGCCGCGCAGGTCCTCCACCGCCAGGTCGGTGGCCGCCAGCTCGGCGGCAGCTCGTTCGACGTGGTCGCCGGTCACCACACCACCTTCGCGCCCCGGGGTCGCCCCGGTCGCGCACGGGCCCCCGGCGCGGACGCCGGGGGCCCGTGGTGACCGGTCGGTGCGTCGCTCAGAGGATCCCGAACAACCGCAGGATCGACAGGATGGTGGAGACGTCCTCGAGCGTGCAGCCGGTGCTCAGCACCGCGGCGCTGCCGACGACGCCGCCGAGGGCGCCGGCCCGCAGCGCCCTGCGGCGACGGGAGCGGGTGCGCTCGTCGCCGGTGCTGGGCGTGGTGTGTCCGGTGGTCTGGTCCATGGTGTTCCCCCTGATCGGCCTGAATGGCGTTCATGGAGAGTACGCACAACCGGAACCGCAGGAGAAGGCCGGAGTCCCCGGTGGCGGCGGGACCCGCCCTCGGGCAGGGCGGTCGTTGCGCACGCCCCCGCCGTGCGATAACCCATGGAGGGGGCGATCGGGCGAGACGCCGGAGGGATCGAGAAAATGCGACGACGTGTCCTCGCTGCTGCGGCAGCGGCCACCTGTGCGGTCCTCGCGGCCTGCACGCCGCCCCCGGCGACGGGCGGCACCACCAGCACCACGACCACCACGGCACCGGGTGACCCCGCCTCCCCGGTGATCTCGGCGTTCAACGCATCCGGCAACGGCGCCCCGGCCCCGGTCGCCTCCGCCCTCACGTGGACGATCTCCGACCCCGGCGGCCTGCCGCTGATCTGCCGGGTCGACACCGACGGCAACGGGTCGACCGACCTCACGGTGGCCCCGTGCACCAGCGACTCGGTCCGCACCGTCAACGTGCCCACCGCCGGTACCCGTACCTTCACCCTCACCGTCGACAACGGGACGGCGCCACCCACGGTCGCCACCGCCTCGATCAACGCCGGCGTGGCGGCGGCCGAGACGTTCGACATCGACCTCCAGTTCGTCGGCACCTTCACGCCGGTGCGCACGGCGGCGTTCCAGGCCGCAGCGGCACGGTGGTCCCAGGTGATCCACGCCGGCCTCCCCAACCTGTCGCTCAGCTACCCGGCCGCCGGCTGCGGTGCCGACGCGCCGGCCTTCAACGGCGTGATCGACGATCTGACCATCGTGGCCGCGGTGGTGCCGATCGACGGCCCGTCGAACGTGCTGGCGTCGGCCGGTCCCTGCTACTTCCGGACGGCCTCGGGCCTCGCCCTCGCCGGCTCGATGAGCTTCGACGTGGCCGACATCGACGCCCTCGAGGCCTCCGGGGACCTCGTCGACGTGGTCACCCACGAGATGGCCCACGTCCTCGGCTTCGGCACCCTCGGCGGGTGGTCGTCCAACCTCGCCGGCCCGGGTACCCCCGGCGTGTCCTTCACCGGCGTCCGGGCCCGCGGCGCCTGGCAGGAACTGGGTGGTTCGGGCGCCGTGCCGGTGGAGAACAACGGCGTGCCGGGTACGACCGACTCGCACTGGCGGGAGTCCACCTTCGGCGCCGAGTTGATGACCGGGTACACGAGCAACGGTCCCGATCCGCTCAGCCGCCTCACGATCGCGGCCCTCGGCGACTTCGGCTACTCGGTGGACCTCGCCGCCGCCGATGCCTACTCGTTGCCGGGACCGGCCGTCCGGTCGGGTCCCGCCCGGCCGCCCGCCGAGCCCTTCCGGGAAGTGCTCCTGCGGCCGGTCGGCGGGGTCGGCTGACCCGGTCCGGCGAACCCCCCCCCGGCTCCGGTGACGACCTCTCCGACATCCGATCGTCCCGACGTCTGATGCGGATCACGTTCTGGGGTGCGGCGGGCACCGTCACCGGCTCACGGTTCCTCGTGGAGACCTCCACGGCCCGGGTGCTCGTCGACTGCGGCCTGTTCCAGGGGGTCAAGTCCGTCCGGTCGAGGAACTGGGACCCGTTCCCCATCGACCCGGCCTCGCTGGACGCCGTGGTGCTCACCCACGCCCACGTCGACCACAGCGGCTTCCTGCCCGGCCTCGTGCGCGACGGGTTCACCGGTCGCATCTGGTGCACTTCCGGCACGGCGGCCCTCTGCCGGATCCTGCTGCCCGACGCCGCCCACCTGCAGGAGGAGGACGCCGAGCGCGCCAACCGTCGCCACTCGAGCCGCCACACCCCGGCCCTACCGCTCTACACACAGGCCGATGCCGGGTCGGCGCTGCGGTTGCTCCACCCGGTGGCCTTCGGGGACGACGTCGCGCCGGCGCCGGGCCTCACCGCCCGCTTCTCGCCCGTCGGCCACATCCTCGGCGCCTCGTGCGTGCGCCTCGACGACGGGGCCACCACGATCCTGTTCACCGGTGATGTCGGCCGGGCCCACGATCCGGTCATGCGCCCGCCGGCGCCCCCGCTGCCGGCGGACCACGTGGTCACCGAGTCGACCTACGGCAACCGCCGCCACGACACGATCGACCCGGCCGACCAGCTCGCCGAGGTGGCCGCCCGCACGCTCGGCCGGGGCGGCACGTTGCTGGTGCCGGTCTTCGCGGTGGGTCGAGCCCAGGTGGTGCTGCACCTGCTCGCCCGGCTCCGGGCGGAGGGTCGCCTCCCCGACGTGCCCGTGTACCTCAACAGCCCGATGGCGGTGAACGCCACCGAGTTGTTCGTGGCCCACCCGGAGGACCACCGGCTCACCCCGGCCGAGTGCCGGGCCATGTGTGCGGGGGTGGAGTTCGTGCGCACCGCGGAGGAGTCGATCGCCCTCAACGACCGGTCCGGACCGATGATCGTGCTGGCGGCCAGCGGCATGGCCACCGGGGGCCGGGTGCTGCACCACCTCGAGCGTCTCGCGCCCGACCGGCGCAGCACGATCCTGTTCACCGGGTACCAGGCCGCGGGGACCCGGGGAGAGGCACTGCTCGCCGGCGTGGACCGGATCAAGCTCTACGGCGAGTACGTGCCGGTGCGCGCGGAGGTGCTCGGCATCGACACGCTCTCGGCCCACGCCGACGGGCCGGAACTCATCCGCTGGCTCGGCGGCATGGGCGGCCGCCCCCGCTCGGCGAGCATCGTGCACGGCGAACCGGCGGCGGCCGACGCGCTCCGACGCGACCTGCGCGACACCCTGGGGTGGGACACCTCCGTGCCCGCCCACGGCGACTCGGTCGAGCTCTGAGCGCGCCGGCCCGGAGGGCGGCTGCCTAGGCCGACCCGGTGACGATCCGGACGACCTCGTCGGGATCGTCGGCCAGGTCGAGCAGGTCGAGGTCCCCCCGCGTGAGGGCCTGCCGGCCGTTGCCGGCGGCGGTGGTGCGTAGCCACTCCAGCAGGCCGCCCCAGTAGTCGGAACCCACCAGCACCACCGGGAAGTCGGTGATCTTCGCCGTCTCGATCAGTGTGAGCGCCTCGAACAGCTCGTCGAGGGTGCCGAACCCGCCGGGCAGCACCACGAACGCCCGGGCATAGCGCACGAACACGACCTTCCGGGCGAAGAAGTGCCGGAACCGCAGCAGCAGGTCCACGTACTCGTTCGGCACCTGCTCGTGGGGCAGTTCGATGTTGAGGCCGACCGACAGGGCGCCGGCTTCCCGGGCACCCCGGTTGGCGGCCTCCATCAGACCGGGCCCGGCGCCGGTGATCACGGCGAGGCCGGCTGCGCCGAGCGCCGCGCCGACGGAACGGCCCAGTTCGTAGTCCGGGTGCGAGCGGTCGGTCCGGGCCGAGCCGAACACCGACACGGCCGGACCCACCCCGGCCATCGCCGCGAACCCCACCCGCAACTCCTCGCCGACGGCACGGAGCCGTTCGGGGTCGGTGGCCGCGGCGACGGCCGCCGACCCGGGGACGGCGAGCAGCTCCTCGTCGCGGGTCGTCCCCGGCGCGTCTCCGGTGGGCTCGTCCATGGTCAGCCGCGCCGCGGTCCCCGATGCCGGCCGCCCCGGTCCTGCTCGCCGCGGTCGCGCCGGACCGGCACACGACGGCCGCGGATGCTGGCGCCGCCCATGGCGTCGATGACGCGGTCCACCGAGCCCGCCGGCACCTCCACCAGCGAGAAGCGGTCGAAGATGCGGATCGCTCCGATGTCGCGGCCCGACAGGTCGGTCTCGCCGGTGATCGCACCCACGAGGTCCTGCGGCCGCACGCCGGCGGACCGGCCCGCTCCCACCCAGAGCCGGCCCACGGCCGCGCCGCTCGTGCGGTCACCGCCCCGGTCACCGCCCCGGTCACCGCCCCGGTGCTCGGGCCGGCCGCGGCCGTCGCGTCCGGCCCGGCGGTCACCACGGGGCCGGTCGCGGACCTCGGGGATCTCCACGTCGTCGTCGGTGGCGCCACTCGTCTCGTGGACGAGGCGAAGGGCGGTGAGGGCCACGTGGTCGAGGTCGAAGTCCTCGCAGAGGGCGTCGAGGACCGGCCGGAACCGCTCGTCGGCCCTCCCGTCGGGGCCGGCCTCGTCGTCGGCCTCGAGTGCCTCGCGCACCTGATCGAGCGTGAGCTCCATCTGGCGGGCCCGCAGGTCGGCCACGGTGGGGATCCGAGCGATGCGCACCGGCTGGCCGGTGGCCCGTTCGAACTCGTCGAGCAGCCGTCGCCGCCGCGGTTCCACCAGGGTGATGGCCACCCCCTCGCGGCCGGCGCGGCCCACCCGGCCGATGCGGTGCACGTAGGACTCCGCCGCGCTCGGGACGTCGAAGTTCACCACGTGGCTGAGGTGCTCCACGTCGAGGCCGCGTGCCGCCACGTCGGTGGCGACGAGCAGGTCCGCCGTGCCCGAGCGGAGACGGCCCATCACCCGGTCGCGCTGCTCCTGGTCCATCCCGCCGTGCAGCGCCTCGGCCCGGTAGCCGCGGGCATTGAGCGTCTCCGCGAGTTCGTCCACCTCCCCACGGGTGCGGCAGAACACCAGGGCGGCGGTGGGTGACTCCACGTCCAGCACGCGGCCCAGCGCCGCGGCCTTGTGGGCCCGGTCCACCAGGTACGCGACCTGTCGGACCCTCGGGGCCTCGCCCTCGGCCGGCGTCTCGGCCGCCACCCGGATCCGCACCGGGTCGCGGAGGTGACGGTCGGCGACCTGGTCGATGCGGGGCGGCAGGGTGGCGGAGAAGAGCACCGTCTGGCGGTCCTCGGGGCAGGCCTCGAGGATCGTGTCGAGGTCGTCCGCGAAGCCCATGTCGAGCATCTCGTCGGCCTCGTCGAGGACCACCACCGCCACCGAGTCGAGGTGCAGGCTGCCGCGCTGGACGTGGTCGACGGCCCGGCCCGGTGTGGCCACCACCACGTGCACGCCCCGGCGGAGCACCTTGAGTTGCTGCACGATGGGCTGGCCCCCGAACACCGGCAGGACCTGCACGCCGAGTTCGCGGCCGTAGCGGTAGACGGCCTCACTCACCTGCACGGCGAGTTCCCGGGTGGGCACCAGGACCAGCGCCACGGGCGCGGCCGGCTCGCCGGGGGCGATCCGCTCGAGGACCGGGAGCGCGAAGGCCGCTGTCTTGCCGGTGCCGGTGGCGGCCTGTGCGAGCAGGTCGCGGCCGGAGCGCACCACCGGGACCGCCTCGGCCTGGATCGGGGTGGGCTCCTCGTAGCCCAGCGCCTCGAGCGCGGCGAGGACCTCCGCCCGGAGCCCGAGGTCGGCGAACGAGGACGGCACATCGGGCATGCGGCACCCTACGCAGCGGACGGTCCGGGGCGACAGGTGGGGCTCCGCGCCCCGGCGGCCTACGAGGTGCGGAGGTAGCGGCTGATGCCCTCCGTCAGGGCCAGCGCCGCCCGTTGGCGGAAGCCGGGGTCCGAGAGCAGCGCGGCGTCGGTGGCGTTGCGCATGTTGCCGGTCTCGATGAAGACCTTGGGCACCGTCGACAGGTTCAGCCCGCCGAGGTCGTCGCGGCGGTCGAGGCCGCCGCGGCCCACGTAGGTGGCCGGGGGCATCCCCGTCCCCGCCGCGTAGGCGTCGGCGAGATCGCGTCCCAGACGCTCCGAGGGCGCGACGATGGCGTCGTTCAGCCCCGGCACCGCCTTCGGGAGGATCACGTGGAACCCGCGGCCCCCGGCAGGCCCACCGTCCGCGTGAAGTGACACCGCGGCATCGGAGCGATTCAGGTTGCCGATGGCGGCCCGCTGGTTGATACACGGCCCCCACCCGGTGTTGTCGGAACGGGTGAGCACGACACGGGCGCCTTCGGCCTGCAACATCTGCTGCACCCGCTGCGCGAGGTCCCAGGTGAAGGCTGCTTCGGGATAACCGCCATCGGTTGCGGTGCCGGTGGTGTCGCACTCCTTGCGTCGGTTCCCGGCGTCGACCAGCGCGTTGATCTCCCGGGGGTGGGCGCCGTTGCCGCCGTTGTGGCCCGGATCGATGGTCACCACCCTGCCGGCCAACCGACCGGTGGCGCCGATGGCAGGTCCGGCGGTGGTTGGCGCCGGCGTGGTGGTGGGCGCCGGCGTGGTGGTGCTCGCAGTCGCGCCGCTGGTCGCGGAAGGGCCCGGGGTGGTGCTGCCCGGCGCAGTGGTGCTCACGGTCAGCTGTGTGGCGGGTCGAGCCGCAGGCGTGTCGGCGCCCCCGCATGCCGTGGCGCTCCCGAGCAGGGCAGCAACGGCCATTGCCAGAGTTGCCCTCGCGAGGGGCGGCGCGCTCAGATCTCCCCCTCGGACCAGGTGCGGAGCCCGAACTTCGTGGCGAGCGGGTTGTAGGCGGCGACGAAGGCCGACTTCGCAGCGCTGGCCCGTCCGGAGGCGCGCTCACCATCGTCGAAGTCGTCGTTGGTCGGCGCGGCGCCGCTGGGGCAGCCGACCGGTTCGGTGTAGTAGTAGTCGGTGTAGAGGTATTTCATCCACGCCGCGTAGGCGACGTCCGCGTCGATGGAGGCCTGGAGGGCCAGCCGGAGCTGTGTGAGCGCACCGCTCACCGCCGGATCCGCGCCTGCGTCCAGCGATGTCGCCCGGGTGAGGACGCTCTGCCGGTTGGAGATCACCGTGTCGATCTCGTCCTCCGCCCGCAGGGGCGCGATCGAACAGTCCTGGACGCCCGCCACCAGTGGACCCACCCGGCCGCGGCCGGCGGAGGCCTGTTGGAGGATCCCGTCGATCTGGACGACGAAGTCCCGCTGGCGGGCCTCGGCCGCTGCTGCTGCTGCGGCTGCAGCAGCAGCCGCTGGGTCCAGCGTGGTGGTCGTGGTGGTGCTCGTGGTGCTGGGCAGGACCGTCGTGGAGGCGGTGGTGTCGATTCGATCAGCCGCGTCGCCGCCTCTGATCAGCACGACGAGCGCCACGATCAGCCCGGCGATAACCACTGCGCCCAGCACGCCGAGTCCGATCCACAGTCCGGTGCGATTGGGAGCGGGCGGTGGGAGGACCTGGGGCTGGAGCGGCCCGACGGGCGTGTGGCACGTGGGGCAGACGGTTGCGCCGACCGGGAGCGGCGCTCCGCAACGGCCACACGACAGCGTGACCGCAGCCGGGGCGCCACACTGGGGGCAGAAACGTGCGGCGTCATCGAGGTCATGGCCGTTCGTGCATCTCACGCTCGCTCCTTCCCGGAGCCCGGAATCTACCGGCTCCGGGCCCGTGGGGTGGATGAGCGTCGATCCGGCGGCGACGTGCGGTACCAGATGCATTCCAGCCGCAACCTTGAGGGGTTCCTGATGTTCGCTGCGGGTGGCCGCGGTTGACTACTAGCAGTGGTGAGTGAGTCCCGATCCGTGGCGGTGGATCTGGCGCTCCAGGCCGGCGGGACGCCGATGGACGCCGACACCGAGCTGTCGTTGCTCCGGCGCGCACTGCTCCGGTCCGCCGATGCCACCACCATCTTCACCGCGGTCCGCGGTGCCGACGGGGCCCTCGTCGACTTCCGGGTGGCGGTGACCAACGAGGTGGCCTGCCGGATGGTCGGCCGGTCGGTCGAGGAGATGACCGGCCGTCCCATCAGCGAGCTCTTCCCCGACAGCGCCCACTGGCTCGTGCAGCTCTGGGGCGGCGCCCTCGAGGGCGACGAGCCACTCGTCGAGGAGGTGGAACTCCACGACGCCGAGGGCCGGCCGTTCTGGATGCGCCAGCAGGTGGTGCCGCTCGGCGACGGTGTGGCGGTCATCTCCCACGACATCTCCGACCGGGTGAGGGCCGTGCGCGAGCTCGAGCAGCGCGCGTCCCACGACGCCCTGACCGGCCTGCCGAACCGGGCCCACGTGGAGTCGGTGATCGACGCCGCGCTCGCCGCGGACCCGGACGAGGTGGCGGTGCTGTTCGTCGACCTCGACCACTTCAAGGCGGTCAACGACACCCTCGGCCACCCCGCCGGCGACGACGTGCTCCGCGAGGCGGCGGAACGCATGCGGTCCTGCCTCCGGGCCTCCGACGTGCTCGCCCGCTTCGGCGGCGACGAGTTCGTGGTGTGCTGCCGGGGTCCGGGCACCCTGGAGGACCGCTCCGCCGTCGTCGGCCGTGTGCTGCGGAGCATGTCCGAACCGTTCCGGGTGGAGGGCCGGACCGTGTCGGTGACGGCCAGCGTCGGCATCGCGCTCGGCGCCCCCGGCCGCGACTGCCACGACCTCATCCGTGACGCCGACGCGGCCACCTACCGGGCCAAGGAGGGCGGCCGGAACCGCGCCTCGCAGTTCGACGAGTCGCTGCGGTCGGAGCTCCTCGCAGAACTCGCGCTGGGCGACCGCCTCCGTGCGGCCCTGGCGCAGCAGCGCCTGCGCCCGTCGTTCCGCACCGTGGTGGTGCCGCGTGGGGGCCGGCCCACGGCGATCGAGGTGGAGCTCGACTGGAGCGAGGGGTCGCGCGTCGCCGGTGGGACCGGGTCAGGTCTGGTGGAGCGGGCCGACGCCACCGGCGCCTGGGCCCCGGTGGGACGCTGGCTCCGGGAGGAGGCCGCCGCCGCCCTCGCCGCGCTGGACCACTCCGGCGCGGTGGGACTCGTCGCCTGGACGCCGCTGGCCCGCGGGGAGCTGACCGACGACCTCCCGGACGAGCTCCTCGACGCCGCGGACCGGGCCGGGGTGCCGGTGGGTCGGCTCGGCCTCGAGGTCACCGAGGACTGTTTCCGCTCCGCGCTCGACACCGACAGCGGTGTCCTGCGCCGCCTGCGGGTGCTCGGCGTCCGCCTGGGCCTCCGTGACTTCGGCGCCGGTGGCCTGCCGTTGCGCTACCTGCAGCCGCGACTCGTCGAACGGATCAAGGTTGGTGCCGTGGTCGGCGAGCCGGCGGCCGGTGGGACGCTCGGCGGTGGCCTGATGGCAGGCGGTTCGGTGGTGCCGACCGAGGTGGCGGCCGCCGCCACCCTCGCCCGGCACCTGGGGCTGGAGCTGGTGGCCGAGGGCGTGGATACCGAACGGCAGGCCGAAGTGGCTGCCCGCCTGGGATGTGCCGGTGTCCTCGGTGCCGCCGGCGGCGCCCCGTTCGCCCGCGACCAGCTCGTCGCCGTGGTGACGGAGCGCATCCGTGCCGTGTCGTCGACCTTCGTCCCGGGGGGACCGTCGCCCCTCCTCGCCGGTGACCTGGCCTCGTCGTCGTCCACCCCGCGGTTCGCCGGCCCGGGTTCCGGGACCGAGCCGGTCCCGACCCGTGGTCGACCGGCCCTCCCGCTGCCGGCCGACCTTCGCGACGAGGTGCTCCGCCACAGCGCCGACGCCGCCCTCGTGCTGCACCCCGACCGCGGGGTCCTCTACGCCAGCCCGGCGTGCAACTCGGTCCTCGGGCTGTCGCCGACCGAGCTGGTGGGGCGGTTCGCGGCCGACTGGGTCCATCCCGACCACCTGGAGCTCGCCGTCGCCGGACGCCGGGAGGCCGCCGAGGCGGGTCAGGCCGGTCCGGTCGAACTGCGCGGCCTGCACGCCGACGGGAGCCACCGCTGGTTCGAGGCCGAGTGGTGGGCCGTTCCCGACACCGACGACGGCCGCGTGGTGCTGCACCTCCGCGACGTGTCGGACCGGCGTGCGGCCCACGAGGCGCTCCGGCGGAGGGAGTCGGTCGACGACCTCACCGGTGTGGCCAACCGGACCCACTTCCTCGAGAGCGTCACCGGAATGGTCAGCGAGGGTGGCGCCGCCGCCTACGTCGCCCTGTTCGTGCTCGACCTCGACCACTTCGGTGCGCTCAACGACGCCCTCGGCCACGACGAGGGCGACCGCGTGCTCGTGGAGGTCGCCCGCCGGCTCGAGGAGGTGGGGGCGGCCGTCGGCCGGCCCCACGCCGTGGCGCGGCTCGGCGGCGACGAGTTCGCCGTGGCGGTGGTGGGTCCCGACCCGTCGACCGACGGAGCCGGAAGGTTCGACCCCGTCGCCGTGGCCGAACGGCTCCGGTCGGCCGTGGCCCGCCCCTTCGCGGTGTCGGGAGCGGGACGACGCCTCACGGCCAGCGTCGGCCTGACCCTCACGGACCCGGGTGCGGACGTGGCCGGATCGCTCCGTGACGCCGGCGCCGCCCTCCACTCCGCCAAGGAGTCCGGCCGCGACCGCACCTCCGAGTTCGACCCCGGGTTGCGTGCGGTCCTGCTCGACCGCCTCGAGGTGCAGCGAAGCCTCGGTGGTGCCATCCGTCGCGACGAACTCGTGCTGCACCTCCAGCCGGCCTACGACACCTCCACGGGGGTCGTCAGTTCGGTCGAGGCCCTCGTGCGTTGGGACCATCCCGAACGGGGTCTGCTCGGCCCGCACCACTTCATCGACGTCGCCGAACGGTCCGGCCAGATCGAGGAGCTCGGGAACTGGGTGATCGAGCGGGCCGCCCGTACCGCGGTCGCGCTCGGTTTCGACCGCCCCGGCCGCCGCCGCACGATGTGGGTGAACCTGTCGGCCCGCCAGCTCCTGTCGGAGGACATCGTGCACACCGTCCGGTCCACCCTGGACCGTGTGGGCCTCGATCCGCACCACCTCGGGCTCGAGATCACCGAGTCGATGTGGATGCAGGCCGACCCGACCTACCAGCACCACTTGCACCTGCTCCACCAGGTGGGGTGCCCGCTGGCGATCGACGACTTCGGGACCGGCTACTCGTCCCTGTCCTACCTGCGGCGGTACCCGGTGGACGTGGTGAAGATCGACCGCAGCTTCGTGGCCGGCCTCGGCGAGGACCTCGACGCCACCGCGATCGCCACCGCCGTGGCCGGCCTGGGTCGCACGCTCGGCCTGAGGGTCATCGCCGAGGGGGTCGAGTCGCTGTCCCAGCTGGACCAGTTGGTCGCGATGGGCTGCACCGCCGTGAGCGGCTTCGGGCTGTGCCCGCCGCTCCCTGCGTCGGACCTGGGGGCCCTGCTCGACGAGTCGCTGGTGCAGCGTCGCGCCCGGCTCGTCGAGCTCCGGGGCTGAGCCCCCGGCCCCCGGTATCCACCACACGGCCCGGTCACCCGCCCTAGCGTTCCGGACATGGCCGGGGGGCACGCGGTCGAACTCAGGGGGACCCACGCCACGGCGCGGGTCGACCCGGCGCGCCGCCGGGTGGTGCTCGAGCGTGAGGAGCGTGTCCGGCCCAGCCGTCTGCCGTGGCTCGATGTGATCGTCACCACCGTCCGGGTGACCTACCTCGACGACCCGGGTTCCGACGGCTACGTCACCTTCCGCCGACGGACCCGGCGGCCCGGCCGCTCCCGGCGGTCTCAGCCGCCGTTCGGCAATGCCCGGTAGTCCCGGCAGGGCTGGCCCCGGGTGGGGCACGGTGCGTCACCCGGCGGTGGCGTCACCGGCACCGTGAGGTAGCTCACCGACGACGCCACCGTCCCGCCGTGGCCGATCGAGTTGGTCGGCGGGTCGGACCGGTCCACCGAGTCGTAGCGCCAGGCGGTGCGCTCGCCACCCACCGGCCCCACCACCACCCGGAGCCGGCTCCCGGCGCGCAGCGCCCACGCCGCCGGCAGGACCTGCACCCGCACCCGGTTCAGGCCGGGGGCGAGCGGTCGCTGGTCCGTGAAGTCGATGTCGGGCCGGACGGCGTCGTCGGTCGGGGTGGCCCCGGGCCGCACCGTGCGGAACGAGGCGCGGTGCACGCCGGTGGTCACGAACTGCTCCCGGCCGTCGGCCCGCACCTCCGTCACCGTCACCTGCACATCGGTGTCGGTCGCGGTGGAGGCGAGCCACAGGTCGGCCGCGATCGGTCCCGCGAGCACGGTGTCGGTGGCGAAGGGTTCGGACACGAAGCCCACTGCGGTGCCGTCGGGCGGCGACGACCAGACCGGCAGGCTGGACGCCGGCCGGGCCGAGGGGTCGGACCGGTAGGCCGTCTCACCGGACACGGCGGGGGCCGTGGTGGCGAGCGCGCCGCCGGGCCCGAGGTAGCGGGTCACGAGGGTGGCGTCCGGCGCGGGGAAGGACGCGGAGGTGAACCTCCAGCGGGTCCCGGACGCGCCCTCCGACTCGCCCCGGGCCCGTTCCATCCCCACCGTCACCGTGGGCCGGGCCTCCCACCGGGCCCGGGCGGTGTCGAGGTCCAGGCCCCACAGGTCGGGGAACGGCAAGGGCGCGGCGTCCCGGCCGAAGATCAACGACTGTGTGAGGTAGAGGCCGAGCTTCGGTTCCGGCGAGCGGCCCGCCACGTAGATGTCGAGGAACTGGAAGATGTCGACGAGCGTGTCGGGGCTCACGGAGTCGGTGTGCTCGCCGGAGCTGAGGTGGAGCTTCGCCCGCGGGTCGGCCCGGAGCAGGCGGTCGGCGTGGACCATCGCGTACGAGCTCGTCTGCTCGTCCTGGAACTGCAGCGACCCGAACACCGGGACGTCGATCCGGTCGTACCACTGCTCGAAGTTCCGTCGCTCGTAGTCCTCGGTGTTGAGCACGGTGTCGCGGAAGATGCCGTTGCCGTCGCGGGTCTGGAGCCGTAGCTCCTGGTTGCGGCGGCATCGCTCGTCGGTGCCCACCAGGGCGTTCGCGTACGCCAGGGCGCCGGGGTCGGGGGCGGGCCGGGCGGCCGCCACGCGCTCGGCCAGCCAGGACTCGGCGAAGCCGGTGTTGAAGATGCCGCCGGGCCGACCCACGTCCCACACTCGGCCCAGGTA
Source organism: uncultured Actinomycetes bacterium (assembly GCA_903868545.1). Classification (GTDB taxonomy): domain Bacteria; phylum Actinomycetota; class Acidimicrobiia; order Acidimicrobiales; family Microtrichaceae; genus CAIPVR01. The sequence continues at coordinate 6,479 of CAIPVR010000189.1, read as the reverse complement.
CGACAGTGGCACCAGCGCAGCGAGGTGGGGCGGGCGCATCCCGGCGGTGGGCAGCTGCGAGTAGCCGGAGAACGAGATGCCGATCATCCCCACCCGGCCGCCGAGCACCCAGTCCTGTGCCGCCACGCCTTCCACCGCGTCATAGCCGTCGAGGGCGCTCGGCAGGTCGAACAGGTCGGCCTCGCCGCCGGAGCAGCCCGAGCCCCGCAGCTGCACCGACACCACCGCGTAGCCGGCGAGTCGGGCCACCACGCCGCCGACGAAGGTCTCCGAGCCGGGGGCCAGCGGGTCGCCGGGCCGGGCGGGGTCGAGCAACCCGGCGACCTTCTCCGCCACCGGGTCCTGCGGTGCGCCCACCGAGTAGCCCGAGTACTCGATGAGGGTGGGGAAGGGGCCGTCGGAGAGGGAGCGTCCGACCGGCGGGCGCACCACCACGGCCAAGGTGGTGCCGTCGCGGGTGGGCAGGTAGTTGAGCCCTTCCTGCAGGCGGGTGCGTCGGTAGAAGTCCGCAGGCGGATGGTCGTCGGCGGTGAGCACGCGCACGTCGTTGCCGGTGCCGGTTGCCCCGTCGGTCACCCGGTAGGTGGCCCCCTGCACGAGCTTCCGGAACACGGCGGAGCCGAGTCGGTCGGCGACGACCTCGGCCGAGGTGGGCTGCGCGCCGCCACGGTCCTCGAGGCGGACGGTCGCCCCGGGGGTGGCGCCGGTGACGTAGACCTGTTCCACGCCGCCCCGGGCGAGGAGGCCGGGACCGGGGAGGTCGGGGCCGACCCCGGGCGGCGGTGGGGGAGGTTCGACGGCCGGCAGGCCGGCACATGCCGTGACGGTCAGCACCGCCGCGAGCAGCGCCGCCGGCGCTGCGACCCCCCTCGACATGCGGGCACGGTAGACCGCCGCCGCGCCGGCGGTCGAACGTGGTTCAGGCCGTTGCGACCGCCATCGTCCTCGGGGGGATGGCGGTCGACATCCTGCCCGCGACCGTCTCGGCCACGCGGGCCAGTTCGGTGCAGGTGAAGGGTCCGGCACCCACCGTGGCCGTCGCCACGATCCGGCCGTCGGCCACGAACGGGATGCACGCGCTGCAGCCGTCGGGGAGATCGTGGCGGCACCTCAGGCCGCCCACCTCGTTCACGTGCACCCGGCGGGTGCGCGCCGCCCAGCAGTCGCCGAGCCGGCCCGGGGCGAGCTCGGCACCCCGGGAGCGGTAGGTGGTGAGCACCTCCAGCTCCTCGTTGGCCAGCCGCAGGCTCAGGTCACCCTCGGCGAAGACCCGGTCGAGTCCGTCCCACAGGAGGGCCGCGACCTCCTGGGCCCCGCGTCCCCGGCCGAGCAGCTCGGTGGCGTGGTCGAGGGCCTGGTCCTGGCGGTGGGCACGGTCGAGTTCCGCGAGCCGCGCGGCGAGGCGTTCGTTGACCTCGCGCAGGCCGTCCTCGGCCACCACCCGGTCGTGGACGTCGACCAGGGTGGCCACCAGGTGCGCCACCGACGGCTCCTCGAGGTGGTTCCGCAGGCGGACCTCGAACCACCGGGGCCCGCGCAGGTGGTCGGATCCCACCACCTGCAGCGTCACGCGCCCGTTCGCCCACGGCTGCGCCCCCACCCGCACGAGCAGGCCCTCGAAGCTCGTGGCGTCGGCGAACAGCCCTGCCAGTGCTCGGCCCACGAGCCCGTCGGGGCTGCGGCCCAGCAGCTCGTCGGTCGCCCCGCTGACCTCGCGCACGACCCCGTCACGGTCGAGGAGGGCCACCACGTCGGAGCTCTCGCGGGCCAGGGTCCGGTACCGCTCGAGCAGCTCCTCCTGGAGCCGGCGCGCGGCCCGCTCCGCGCTGACGTCGACGAAGGTCGTGGCCGCGGCCACGAGGTCGCCGCGGCGCCCGTGCACGGGGCGGGCGGTGACGTCGATCCACGCCACCTCGCCCTCGGGGGTGTGCACGCCCATCGTGGAGCGCTCCACTCGGCCCGTCCGCAGCGTCCGCATGGCCGGGTGGTCCTCGCCGGGGAACGGTGTGCCGTCGGCGTGGACCGCCCTCCAGGACGGGTCCATCGACGTGCGGCCCTCGAGCTGCTCCCGGGTGAGCCGCAGGATCCGCGACGCGGCGTCGTTGGAGGTGATGATCGAACCATCGGTGGCCTGGACGACGAGGCCGATCGGCAGTGCCGACAGCAGCGCGGCGGCCGGGCCGGACCCGTCGGCGAGTTGTCGGGCCAGATCGGCGGCGTCCTCCGCGTCGGTCCGGATGGTGCCGTTCGGTCCGCTGGTGTTCATCGTGCCGTCTCCCAGTCGGGGGTGTCGCTGCCGGTCGGTGTGCCGAGGCCGTTCCCTGCCGTGCCCGCCATGCGGAAGCGGTTCCGCCCGTCCGCCTTGGCGCGGTACAGCGCGGCGTCGGCCCGTGCGAGCACCGTTCCGGTGTCGAGGTCGGTCACGTCGTCGACGAACAGGGCCCCGATCGACGCGGTGCAGGGTGCCGGGCCATCGGCGAGGTGGGCCTCCACGGTGTGGCGGAGGAACTCGCCGATGCGGATCGTGTCCGCCTCGCCGAGGTCGCGCAGCACCACGAGGAACTCGTCGCCGCCGAGACGGGCCACCGTGTCGTGGGGCCGGACGTTGTCGGTGAGCGCCTCGGCCACCAGGCGGAGCACTGCATCGCCGGTCTCGTGGCCCAGCCGGTCGTTAGCCTGCTTGAAGTGGTCGAGGTCCAGGATCATCACCGCGAAGGACTCGCCGCGGTGGCGGCGTGCCGACAGCGCGGTGTCGAGGGCCTGCTGGGCGGTGCGGCGGTTGCCCACGCCGGTGAGCGCGTCGACCGTGGCCTGGTGCTGGAGCGTGCTCCGCAGGCGGAGGTACGAGAGGGCCACGCCCATCTGGCGGGCCACGTCCTCCACCCGGCCGACCGCGGCACGGCCCCGCGGCTCCGCGGAGTCACCGGTGTCGACCTCGTCGACCGGTGTGCTCAGCACGGCCACGGTGCGTTCCCCGTCGCTGAGCGGCGCGCAGACGTGGCTGCCGGAGGCCGGCAGGTGGGCGCAGCGCGTCGCCTGCTCCTCGCGGGTGAGGTGGCCGTGGCCCACCCGGAGCGCCCAGCAGTCCTCGGGCCCGAGCAACCCCTCGGGCGCGTGCCGGGCCGGGGTGTCGGCCACCGGCAGCACCTGGCACCCGTGGTGGCCGAGGATGCCCGGTGCGTAGCTGCGCACCACCTCGAGTGCGTCGTGGGGACCGGCGCTGGACATCACGTACTCGGTCGCCTCGGCGAGCAGGCCCAGTTCGCGCTCGCGGGCCCTCAGCGCGTCGATCTCGCTCGCGAGCACTGCGGTCCGGGTGCGCTCGGCCGCCACCTCGCGGTGCGCCGACAGTTCCGTGCACAGGTGGACCCACCCCTCGAGCCCGCCGGTGTCGTCGCGCAGGGGTGAGAGGCCGACGAGCATCGGGACCCGGCGCCCGTCGGCGGCCACGAACTCCCACTCGGTGCGGCCGTGGTGCTCGTCGGCCATCCACTCGAGGTACGAGGTGCGGCCGTCGGACCTCGACCCGTCGGCGGGGACGTCCGTCGCGGCGTCGACCTCGGTCCCGGCCACGAACGCCGCCGGGGTCAGCAACCCGGCGACCTGGTCGGTGCGGACCCCGAGGAGGCGCTCCGTCGCCGGGTTCAGGAACTGGATCGTGCCGTCGGTGCCGGTCACGAACAGGCAGGTGTCGAGATCCTGGATCACCGCGGTGAACAGCGTGGTGAGGCGGTTGACCTCGCGCCCGACCGACTCGGCCTCGCGGCGCAGCTCGAGCTGTTCGAGCACACCGCCCACGGTCCGGCAGAGCGGTTCGAGGAGCTCCACGTCGGAGCCCGACGGTGCCTGCGGGAGGTCCGCGAGGGCGAGGACGCCGACCATTCCGCGGCGGCCGGGGAGGGGGAGGCCGAGCAGGTTGGCCACGCCGGGGTCCCGCCCGGGCAGCGTGCTGCGACGAGGGTCGGTGTCGGGGTCGGTGCACACCACCGGCTCACCGGTCCGGACCACGGCGCCCACCAGCGTGTTGAGGTCCTCGAGCAGCGGGCGGTCGTCGGGGTCCGAACCGGTGGCGGTGCGGAGGAAGCCCTCGGTCCCGCCGAGCGCCACCATCGCCGGCGCCGTCGACGGGTCGTCGGTCAGCATCGCGAGGAGCGCCTCGCCGGCGCCGGTGACGAGGCGCAGGTCGGCCAGCACCTCGTCGACCTCCACCTCGTGGAGGTCGGTCTCGATGGCCCGCTGCTGGAACCGGCCGAGTGCCTCGAGGGCCCGGGTGCGGATCCCGAGCTCGCGCTCCTGGACGATCTCGTGGCTCACGTCCCAGGCCACCGCGTAGATGGCTCCGCCCACCACGTGCGCGTGCCAGCGGAGGTGCACCCACCGGTCGGGGTCCGGCGTGGCGTAGCGGTTCACGAAGCCCACGGTGGTGGCGCCCTCGTTCAGCCCGGCCAGCTCCGCCAACGTGGCATCCCGGTCGTCGGGGTGGACGAACTCGACGAACGGCCGGCTCGTGAGCTCCTCGTCGCTCCAGCCGAGCACCTCGCCCCATTGGCCGCCGAGCTGGTCGAGGTAGCCCTCGGCGGTGGCAGTGGCCGCGAGCACCGGGGCCGAGCGGAAGAACGGCCCGAGGTCGAGCGGCCGGCCCGGTGGGGCGACGGCGTCGTCGATGCTCGGGATGTCGTTGATGCTCGGGATCGTGGTCATCGACGTCCCCCGGCGGGCCCGGGCTCCTTCCGTGAACCCGTCGGCAGGACGGATCTGGAGTTGAGTGTACCTTGAGGAAGTCAAGAGACTCCCTCCCGGGGTCCCGGCCCGGGTCGGGCCGGCCCGTAGCGGGGTACGTCGTCCCGGAGCGCGGCCCATCGGCGGGTGCCCCACTCGAAGTGCCACCACTCGAGGTCGAGCACCACGAACCCGGCGCCGGCCATTGCCCCCACGAGGAGGCGGCGGAGGTCGCGGACCCGTCCGGGCCGGTCCTCGTGGCCCGAGGTCACCGCCCGGTCGTCGAACGCGTCGAACGGTGATCCGAGCGCCAGGGGTCGACCGTGCCACGTGAGCGTGAGGTCGACGGTCCCACCCGTCAGGTGCGCCGGTGGCCGGGCGGGGTCGGGGTCCGGGTCGGCCACGAAGCCGGGCGGCACGAGGTGGTCGTCGTAGGCCGCGTGCCAGAGCTCCGCCTGGAGCGCCAGTGGTCGCCAGGCGTCGAAGACCGCGAGGCCGAACGGTTCGGGGAGCGCGTCGGCCACCTCGCCCAGGCGGGCCGCGGCGCCGGAGCGGAGCAGGGTGTCGGGCCGGGCGGCCGACCATCCCACGTGCCAGTAGCAGCCGAGCGTGCGGATCCGCCGGTGCGCGAGCCACACCAGGGGCTCCCGGTCCCCGGGGGCGTCGACCGCCACGGCGGGCTGTTCGTCGGGTTCCACGAGGTGGCCGAGCGGAGGCGGAGTGCCGGGAACCTCCACGCCGAGTCGGTCGGGGTCGTCGGTGAACCCGTCGTAGGAGACCTCGCTCAGTGGGCGGTCCATGTGCCGACCCTAGGGTCGCGGGCCGCGTGGACCGCGCTCGGCCGATCGGTAGCCTGCCGGCGTGACCGACGCTCCCACCCGCACCGACGAGGGTGCCACCGTGGCGTTGCTGCTGTCGGTGATCGGACTGCTGGGCTGCCTGCCGGTGGGTGCGGTCGGAGTGGCCATGGGGTACTCGGCGCGGGCCCGCATCCGTGCCGCCGACGGGGCCCTCGGCGGTGCCCGGAGCGCGGCGGCGGCGATCGTGGTGGGCTGGGTGGCGGTGGGGGTCTCGGTGGTGGCGCTGCTCGCCCTCGTCGTGGCGATGGCGGTCACCGGGTCGGGCTGACCCTCCGGTCCCGTCGGTCGCGGGCCAGGTACCAGCCGCCGAGTCCCGCCACGACGGCCACGATCACCAGGAACGGCCACCACGGCCGGCCTGCGGGTCCGGTGGTGGTCAGGGCGACCGGCTCGTCGCAGCCACGGGCGGGGCGCGCCCCTGCGGGGGCCTGGAGCGGTGTGGGTCCGGTGACGGTGACCACCGAGAAGCGCAGTTCATCGCCGCAGAGCCAGGCTCCGCCGTAGGACCACAGGCCGTCGTCCTCGGCTCCGGCGACACCGTTCGCCCACGGCACGACCATGGAGTCGTCGCCCGCCCCGTCGGCCGCGAACAGGCTGCAGTAGGCCCCACGGGCCACGCCGCGGACGGCGGTGCCGGCACCGGCGGCGAGCCGGAGGCGGGTGGTGGTGGGGGCGCGCGAGCCGGGGCGCTCGCAGACCAGGACCAGGTCCTGGGTGCGTCCTGAGGTGTTCTCCGCGAGCACGCGTGCCGCAGGGGCTGCGGTCGTGGTGGGCAGGGTCGTGGTGGGGAGGGTGGTGCTGGAGGAGGTGGTGCTGCTGCTCGTCGTGGTGGGGAGGGTGGTGCTGGAGGAGGTGGTGCTGCTGCTCGTCGTGGTGGGGAGGGTGGTGCTGGAGGAGGTG
>CAIPVR010000188.1 GCA_903868545.1 uncultured Actinomycetes bacterium | reverse complement strand
GCCGCGGTGGGCGCGGGCACCGACCGCCCCGGCCGGAAGGAGCCCGCCGACGCGGCCGACCGGCGTCTCTTCGCCACCCTCCGCGAGTGGCGTCGGCGCCGGGCCGCGGCCGCCGACGTGCCGGCGTTCGTGGTCTTCGACGACCGCACCCTCACCGCGCTCGCCGAGCGGCGGCCCCGAACACGGGCCGAGCTGCTCGAGGTCCCGGGGATCGGCCCGGCCAAGGCCGAGCGCTTCGGCGACGAGGTGCTCCGTCTGGTCGCCGACGACGGGTGAGCCCCGGGTACCCCGTCCGCCGGCCGACCCCGCCCTGATCCCCCGACGCGTCCGGCTCAGCCCTGATCGGGCAACTGTCCACCGGCGTCACGCGCCGCCCGCATCGCGCCGAACTTCGCCGGGTCGAACGCGATGAAGAGGCCCTCGGCCTCGGCGGTGAGCTCTTCGCCTGCGTGCAGCGTGCCGCGGACCCGCACCTTGCGGCCGTCGAGCTCGCTCAACCACGCCTCCAGCACCAGTGGCCGGTGCAGTGGCGTGGGGCGCCGGTAGTCCACCTCGAGGTGGGCCGTCATCCCGGTGAGGCCCGACAGGGACTGTGCCGCCCCGAGCACCTCGTCGAAGGCACCGGCCACGTAGCCGCCGTGCACGCACCCGGGTGGCCCCTCGTAGGCGGCGCCGAACGTCACCCGGCCGACGATCCGGTCGCCCACGTGGTCGAGCACCATCGGTGGCGACAGCGGGTTCGCGAGGCCGATGTACGGGCTGTGGTCGAAGAACGCGAAGAGCTCGGGGTCGTCCGCGGCCATGGTCGGCGCCCGACCCGCCGTGCCCGCGGGCCTCGGCTGGGCCATCGCCGCGCCGGCGTTCGCTGCTTCGCGGAACCCCTCGTAGGCCTGACCCGAGGGCAGGGCGCCGATCACCCGGACCAGCTCCTCCAGCCGGTCGGCCGCGGCCACCACGTCCTCCTCCGGCGCGGTGGTGGTCACGAGGTGCTCGATGAGGGCCCGTGCCGCTGCGGCGAGACGCCGCACCTCCGACCGGCGGCGGGTGGCCTCGAGGGTGCGGAAGCCCTCCACCCGCCAGCTCACCGGGCGGTCGGCGCCGAGCCGCTCCGCGATCAGCGACCTCGCGTCCTCCCCACCGGTGCCAGCCCCGCTGTTGTCGGCATCGTTGCCGTCGCTCACGAGACCGCCACCTCGTAGGTGGCCATCACGGGGGCGTGGTCCGACGGCTTGGTCCCCTTCCGTGCGTTCCGGTCGATCAGGTCGGCGGTGCACCGCGACGCGAGGGCCCGGCTCGACAGCAGGTAGTCGATGCGCATGCCGCGCCGCTGGTGGAAGTCGCCGTTGCGGTAGTCCCAGTACGAGTAGATGCCGGACTGCGGGTACCGCTCCCGCAGCGTGTCGACCAGGCCCCAGTCCTTCACGCGGGCCAGCGCGCCACGCTCGTCCGGCGTCACGTGCGTGCACCCCTCGAACGCGGCGGCGCTCCAGACGTCGTCGTCGGTGGGCGCGATGTTCCAGTCGCCGAGTACCACGAGGAGTTCGTCCGGGTCGTGGTGGGCATCGAGGTGGGCCCGCAGCCGGCCCAACCAGTCCAGCTTGTAGACGTAGTGGTCGTGGCCCACCTCGCGTCCGTTGGGCACGTACACGGAGCACACGCGCACGCCGCCGCAGGTGGCCCAGAGTGCACGGGCGTCGGGATCCGGCTCGCGACCGTCGTCGAACCCGGACACCACGTCCTCGATGCCCACCCGGCTGAGCACGGCCACGCCGTTCCATCGGCCCTGGCCGTGGTGGACCGAGTCGTAGCCCAGTCGCTGGAAGTCCATGCCCGGGAACTGGGCGTCGGACATCTTCGTCTCCTGCAGGCACACCACGTCGGGCCGGACGGCCTCCAGCCACTCCTCCACCCGGGGCATCCGGGCGTTGAGCGAGTTGACGTTCCATGTGGCGATGAGCACGCCGGGGAATCTAGGCGCTCGCCGCGACCCGGCCTCCGCCCCCGTCCCGGCCCCGGCGGTGCACCGGGTGGTGGCCCACGGCGCCGGTAGGCTCGACCCGTGACCACCCCCCAGCCGCCGGCACCGTCGCCCTCCCCCGACCCGGCCTCCACGGAACCCCTCGGCCCCAACGCGTGGCTCGTCGAGGAGATGTTCGACGCCTACCAGACCGACCCCATGTCGGTGAGCCCCACCTGGCGCGACTTCTTCGCCGACTACCGGCCACCGGGTCGGGCGGCACCTGCTGCTGCACCTGCCCCTCCGGCGCCTCCGGCCCCTCCGGCTCCTGCGGCCCCTGCTGCCGCCGCCCCTGCGCCCCCGGCGCCCCCGGCGGCGCCCGCTGCCCCGGCCACCACGAACGGCAGCGAGGCCGGCGAGCCGATCCGCGGGGTGGGCGCACGCATCGTCGCCAACATGGAGGCGAGCCTGGCGGTGCCCACCGCCACCTCGTTCCGGGAGGTCCCGGCCAAGCTGCTGGAGATCAACCGGCG
>CAIPVR010000187.1 GCA_903868545.1 uncultured Actinomycetes bacterium | reverse complement strand
GGCGCTCCTCGCGCGGGCGCGTTGCTGGCAGCAGGGCATGTGAGTGCCAGCGCATCAGGTTAATGGCGCCTTTTGCAGGATTTTCCTGAACCGGACCGTTAGTGCTGGACAAGCGGGGCATCGTCCCCTACCTTGCCTTCTGGCACTCAGGCGGGGCGAGTGCCACGAGGATCGCCCCGCAGTCGCAGATATTCGACATGGAGGACAGATGAGCATCACGCCGCTTGGTGACCGCGTCATCGTGACCGCGGGCGAGTCCGAGGAAGTCACGGCCAGTGGGATCGTGCTTCCCGACACGGCCAAGGAGAAGCCGCAGCGCGGAACCGTCGTGGCCGTTGGCCCGGGTCGCGTCGTGGATGGTGAGCGCGTGGCGCCGGATGTCGAGGTGGGTGACGTGGTCATCTACTCGAAGTACGGCGGCACCGACCTGAACATCGATGGCGAGGACGTGGTCGTGCTGAGCGAGCACGACATCCTCGCGAAGCTCGACGCGCCCAAGAAGGCCGCGAAGGGCAAGAAGTAAGGCACCTCGGGAAACGCGAAAGGACGCTTAGAGAATGGCCAAGGAGATCAAGTTCCACGAGGAGGCCCGGCGCGCGCTCGAGAGCGGCGTCAACATCCTCGCCGACGCCGTCAAGGTGACGCTCGGCCCGAAGGGTCGCTACGTCGTGATCGACAAGATGTTCGGTGCGCCGACCATCACGAACGATGGCGTGACCATCGCCCGCGAGATCGACATCGAGGACCCCTTCGAGAACCAGGGCGCCCAGCTGGTGCGCGAGGTGGCCACGGCCACCAACGACGTCGCCGGTGATGGCACCACCACCGCCACCCTTCTTGCCCAGGCCATCGTGCGCGAGGGCCTCAAGAACGTGGCCGCCGGCGCGAACCCCATGGGTCTGAAGCGCGGCATCGAGAGCGCCGTCGACACCGTCGTCGGCGAGATCCACCAGCAGAGCCGGGAGATCTCCAGCAAGGAGGAGATCGCCCGCGTCGCCACCATTTCCGCCCGTGATCGTGAGATCGGCGACGTGAACGCCGACGCCATCGAGAAGGTCGGCAAGGACGGCGTGGTGAACGTCGAGGAGGGCCAGACCTTCGGGATGGAGCTCGAGTTCACCGAGGGCATGCAGTTCGACAAGGGCTACCTGTCGCCCTACTTCGTGACCGACGCGGAGCGCCAGGAGGCGGTCCTCGACGATCCGTACATCCTCTTCGTGAACGGCAAGATCTCCTCGGTCCAGGACCTCGTCCCGGTGCTCGAGAAGGTCATGCAGGGCGGCAAGCCGCTCGTGATCGTGGCCGAGGACGTGGAGGGCGAGGCCCTCGCCACGCTCGTGGTCAACAAGATCCGCGGCACCTTCTCGTCCGTGGCCGTGAAGGCCCCGGGCTTCGGCGAGCGTCGCAAGGCGATGCTGCAGGACATGGCCATCCTCACCGGTGGCCAGGTCATCGCCGAGGAGGTCGGCCTCAAGCTGGAGAACACCACGCTCGACCTGCTGGGTCGTGCCCGCAAGGTGGTCATCACCAAGGACGACACCACCATCGTGGAGGGTGCCGGCACCTCGGAGGACGTGGCCGGCCGGGTCGCCCAGATCAAGCGTGAGATCGACGAGACCGACTCCGACTGGGACCGCGAGAAGCTCCAGGAGCGTCTGGCGAAGCTGTCCGGCGGCGTCGCCGTGGTGAAGGTCGGTGCGGCCACCGAGGTGGAGCTCAAGGAGAAGAAGCACCGCATCGAGGACGCGCTGTCCGCCACCCGCGCCGCCATCGAGGAGGGTGTGGTCGCCGGCGGCGGCACCGCCCTCGTCCGGGCCAAGGCCCCCGTTGCCAAGGTCGTCGAGGAGCTCGACGGCGACGAGCGCACCGGCGCCACCATCATCCTCCGGGCGCTCGACGCCCCGGCCCGGATGATCGCCGACAACGCCGGGCTCGAGGGCGCGGTCGTGGTGCAGCAGTTGGAGCGTGAGACCGGCAACACCGGCCTCAACGCCGCCACCGGCGAGTTCGAGGACCTGCTCAAGGCCGGCGTCATCGACCCGGCCAAGGTCACCCGGGCCGCGCTGCAGAACGCCGCCTCCATCGCCAGCCTGCTGCTCACCACCGAGGCGCTCGTGGCCGACAAGCCCGAGGAGCCGGGTGCGGGCGCCGGTGCCGGCATGCCCGACATGGGCGGAATGGGCGGCATGATGTGACCGCCGGGCCCGCCCCGCGGGCCCACCCGCCGCCGTCGTGGCGGTGACGATCACGCCCGGGACGGGGCCGGCCTGCGGGCCGGCCCCGTCCCGCGTCCTGCGCAGTTCCGCCGGCGCGGTCCGTGAACGGGATTCGGCACGGGGCCGGGGACTGGGCCACGATGTGGGGATGCGTCGGGGGGCGGCCGGCAACGGCGGACAGGTGCGTACGGGCGTGCGGGCGGTGGTGCTCGCGGCGGCCCTGGCGACGGTGGCGGCGGCCTGTACCGCGCCGGCCCCACGCGGTTCCTTCGCCGTGCCCGCGGCCCCCTGCGCCGACGTCACGCTGGTCACCGCCCGCGGGAGTTCCTCGGCGGTGGCCAACGCCGAGACCCGCTCGGTGTGGCGCCGGTTCCGCGAGGCGGCCGCCGACCTCGTCCCCGGTCGCAGCCTGCGGGTCCTGGAGCTCGGCGACCTCGACGGCGACGGCGTGACGGACCCGGGCGGGTACCCGGCCTACGGTTTCGACCGCATCCCCGGGCTCGACCCGGCGGCCGCGCCCGACGACATCTGGGTCATCGGCGGCTACAACGAGTCCCGGCGGGTGGGTGCGGCCGAGCTCGCCGCCGTGGTGGGCACGCTCGGTGCCGACTGCCCCGAGACGCGGTTCGTGGTCGTGGGCACCTCGATGGGGGCGGACGCCGTGGGCAGCGGCCTGCCGGGCGTACCCGCCGGGGTCCGGGCCCGGATCGATGCCGTCGTGCTCTTCGGTGATCCCCGGCTGGTGGTGGGACCGTGGCTGCGCGACACGGGGGCCGAGCTGCCGTCCGGCCACGGCCTCCTGGGTGCCCGCACGCCGTACGTGCCGGACGACCTCGTGGACCGCACCACGAGTTGGTGCGGTCGTTTCGACGGGACCTGCACCGCGCAGTGGTGGCTCAGCATCTTCCAGTTGCTCCCACAGTGTCCCCAGTTGCGCCAGCTCGACTTCTGCGCCACCCGCCACGTGGACTACGACTACTGGGCCCACGCCGGTGCCCTGCGCGAGGCGGTCGCCGCCGTGGTCGCCCGGTCGGGGGCGTAACCTCCGCCCCATGGACGACCGCCCCGCGCCCGATGCCGCCAAGCTGCTCGCCGACTGGATGGAGTGGGAGCAGGGCGTGACGCCCCCCGGCCGGGTGATGAGCAACCTGAAGACCCACGGCCTGCGCGACCTGCTCGAGGGGCTCGCCGCCGAACCGGGTGACTGAGCCGGACGCGTCGCCGTCGCCGCCCGCTCCGGAGCCCCCGCCGGGTCGGGGAGGTCCGCAGGAGATCCCCCGCCCGTCGGTGTGGTCGCCCGGTCGGCCCGCCCCCTGGGCCGACCTCCCCCCGGAGGTGCTGCGCCCTGGCCCGGACCGGGTCCGCGAGGTGCTGCCGTCCGGACGCAGGGGGCGACCCTCACCCGTGGAGGACGAGGGGGGCACGCCCTCGGCAGTTCTGGTGCCGCTGTACGAGGGCGCCGACGGCCTCGAGGTGGTGCTGACGCGACGCGACTGGAACCTCCGGACCCACCGCGGCGAGGTCAGCTTCCCCGGTGGCCGGGCGGACCCCGGCGAGGACCTCACCACCACGGCGTTGCGGGAGGCGCTGGAGGAGGTGGCGCTCGACCCCGCCCGGGTGGAGCCGCTGGGCGAGCTGGACCACCTCACCACCGTCACGCGGCGGGCCTACATCGTGCCGGTGGTGGGGCTGCTCGCCGGTCGGCCGGACCTCCACCCGAACGACGGCGAGGTCGACGCCGTGCTGCACGTGCCGCTCGCCGAGCTGCTCCGGCCGGAGGTGTTCCGGGAGGAACGCTGGGGTGACGAGGTGAACGGTCGGCCCGTGTACTTCTTCGAACTGGTCGGCGACACCGTGTGGGGTGCAACGGCGGCGATGCTGCGACAGTTGCTGTGCCGGCTCACCGGAGCCGACCCGGGTGGCGACGAGGAGAACGACCCGGCGCGCGGGGCGCCGTCGGGGTTCCGGCTGACCCCGGACCAGGAGCGCAGCGTCTTCTGATGCCGAGCGGTCGGGCCGTGTCGTCCGCCGCCCGCCGGGCCGCCACCCGACGGCCGGTCAGCTCGCGGCAGCCCGGAGCGTCGCCTCGTCGGTCACCCACCGCTGCGCCGGGCCGGCTACCCGGCCACCGCCGGCGGCCGGGTGGGGGGTGGAGGCCCAGGTCCCGCCGAGTTCGATGAGTTCGATCCCGTCCGGGCACACCGCGCTGGCCGCCACGGCCAGGTAGGGGCGGACCAGTTCGAGCAGCTCCACCTCCCGGTCCTCGAACGGCGGTCGCAGCCGCATCAGGGTGATCCCTACCCGGGCCCCGCCCACCATCTCGGTGGCCTCGACGCAGTTCGGGAGCGCCGGGGTGGGTTCCAGCACCTCGGGTTCACCGGGATGGCGGAGGCGGATCCTCGCCTCGTCGAAGGGCACGAGGTGCCGGAGCCGTCGGAGGTGCAGTGCCATCTCCGCCCGTGACCGGGCGTCGAGCACGGTCCTCCCCAACTCGGCCGCGGCCCGTAGCTCGCTGATCGTCACGTCGGTCACCGGTCCCATCCCCTTCCGGTTCATCCCTGCGACCCCCACCCTAGGCGGGATGGTTGCAGGGCGAAAGAGTGGTTCGGGGGTGCGGCTCGCGCCGCACGTGCCGCACGGGCCGGGTCACATCCAGTAGTTCGGCGCCTCGGCGGTGATGGTGACGTCGTGGGGGTGCGCCTCGCGGAGCCCGGCCGGGCTCATGCGTACGAAGCGCGCCCCGGTCTGCAGGTCGGCGATGGTCGGGGTGCCGCAGTAGCCCATCGAGGACCGTAGCCCGCCGATCAGTTGGTAGAGGATCTTCTGCGCCGGGCCCTTGTAGGGCACCCGCCCCTCCACGCCCTCCGGGACGACCTTCTCGGTGGAGTCCACCTCGCCCTGGAAGTAGCGGTCCTTGGAGAACGACCGCGCGTTCATCGCGCCGAGCGACCCCATGCCCCGGTAGGCCTTGTACCGCTCGCCCTGGCTCAGGATGATGTCGCCGGGGGTCTCGTCGACCCCGGCGAGCAGGCTGCCGATCATCACCACGTCGGCGCCGGCACCGACGGCCTTGGCGATGTCGCCGGAGTAGCGGACGCCGCCGTCCGCGATCACGCCCACGCCATGGGGCGCGGCCACCCGTGCGCACTCGTGGATCGCCGTGAGCTGTGGGACGCCCACCCCGGCCACGATCCGGGTGGTGCAGATGGAACCGGGCCCCACACCCACCTTCACGGCGTCGGCGCCGGCGTCGATCAACGCGGCGGTGGCGTCGCCGGTGGCGATGTTGCCGGCCACCACCTCCACGGAGAGGTTGGCCTTGACCTTGCGCACCACGTCGAGCACGCCCGCCGAGTGGCCGTGCGCCGTGTCGACCACGAGCAGGTCCACACCGGCACCGACGAGCGCCTGCGCCCGCTCGAGCGCATCGTCGCCGACGCCCACCGCGGCCGCCACCCGCAGGCGGCCCTGGTCGTCCTTGGTGGCGTGCGGGTACTTGAGCTTCTTGTTGATGTCCTTCACCGTGATGAGGCCCGTGATGCGGCCCTCGTCGTCGACCACGGGGAGCTTCTCGATGCGGTGGCGCCCGAGGATCGTCTGGGCCTCCTCGAGGGTGGTGCCCTGCGGTGCCGTGACGAGCCCCTCGGAGGTCATCACCTCCCGGATGCGCTTCGACGGGTCGTCCTCGAACCGCAGGTCGCGGTTCGTGAGGATGCCCACCAGGTGCCGTGACGGGTCGACGATCGGCACGCCCGAGATCCGGTACTTCGCCATCAGGTCGAGTGCGGCGCCCACGAGGTCGTCGGGCCCGAGCGTGACGGGGTCGACGATCATCCCCGACTCGGAGCGCTTCACCTTGTCGACCTCGGTGACCTGGTCCTCGATCGACAGGTTGCGGTGCACCACACCGAGGCCGCCCTCGCGTGCGATGGCGATGGCGAGGCGGGCCTCGGTGACCGTGTCCATCGCTGCCGACATGAGCGGGATCGCCAGCGAGATCGACGACGTGAGTCGGGTGGTGGTGTCCACCTCGGCGGGGATCACGTCCGACGCGGCGGGCACCAGGCACACGTCGTCGAAGGTGAGGCCCATGGTGCCGAAGCGGTCGGCCGGGTCACCCGTGACGGGCGAGGCGGCGGACGGGTCGGGATCACGGGGGAGGGGCGCCATGGGTCGATGGTAGTCGTGCCAAAACCGCCCGTCCGTCCCGGTCCCGGTGCCGACCCGACCGCCGGGTAGCGTGGCGCGGTGCCCACGCTGAGCTTCGACGGTGAGACCCACGGCGAGATCGTGGTGAAGGTCCGGAGGTGGCTGGCCTCGCTCGACGGTGAGGACGGCTCGTCGATCTCCGCGGCGGAGGCCGTCAACCAGGGCGCCGAGCTCACCAAGGACGCGCTGCGGATCATCGCGGCGGCGGCGCCGGAGCCGGTGGCCCAGTCCGACCTGGTGAAGGGGCTCACCAGCATGGGCTACAAGGCCACCGACACCACGAAGGCGGCGGTCATCTCCGGGCTCGACACGCTCGAGGAGATGACCGGGGGGAGCGTGGTCCGCCAGGCCACCGAGACCGGCAAGCGGGTGGTCTGGTCGATGAACTCGGCGGTCGCCAAGCAGGTGCTCCGTGCCCTCCGCGGCTGACGGCGTCACCTGACCCTCGGGCTCTGAATCCCGGCTCTGTGTCGCGTCGAGGTACTGATCGCCACCCCAACGCGACACAAAGCGTGGGGGGAGGGGTGCGGTCAGGGCCGGAGGACGTCGGCGAGGGCGTCGAGGTCGGTGGTGACCCGGTAGCCGCACCGGTCCGCGAGCCAGTCGCGGTTGCGCCGGTGGAGGTCGGAACCGCCGTCGAAGCGGTTGAGATGGACGGCGACCGGGGCGTCGGTCCCCCCGGCGGAGCCGAGCGCGTCGACGGTCATCCGGACCGCGTTGATCGTGCCGAGGCCGGCGTCGGCCACCACCAGCACCAGGTCGGGGGCGAGCAGCGCCGTGAGGTCCACCCCGTCACCGTCCTCGGCGGCGGGGGAGCGGACCCCGCCGGCCAGTTCCACCAGACCGAGGTCGGGCACCTGCGACCCGTCGCCGTCGGGCCACGACGACGCCACCTCCGTGGCCAGGTCGGCCAGGTGGATGGCCGGGGCGCCGAGCACCGCGGCGGCCATCGGCGGTGCCATCGGCACGAGGTAGCGACGGTGCGCCGGGCACACCACGAAGGGGTCCTCCCCGGTGGCGGCGGCGAGTTCGTCGGCGTCGGTGGTGGGGTCGTCGGCCTCGAAGGACTGCGCGGGCTTCCGCGCCGCGACGCGCACGCCCCGCTCCACGAGCAGCCGGGCGACGGCCGCGGCCACCCATGTCTTGCCCACCTCGGTGCCCGTGCCGGCCACCACCACCACGTGTCGGGGTCGGGTCATGCGAGTGCGTCCTCCTGCAGGTCGGTCGTGTCGAGTCCGTCGAGCGCGGCCACCAGGCGGGCCACGTCGTCGGTCCGGTGTGCGGCGGACAGCGCCACGCGGAGGCGGCACGTGCCGGCGGGCACCGTCGGGGGCCGGATCGCCGGGACCAGCAGCCCCTGGTCGAGCAGCGCGGCGGCCGCGGCCAGCGCGGCGGCCTCGTCGCCCAGCACGACCGGCACGATCGGTGTGGGGTGGCCGGGCCGGACGGCGTCGACGTGGCCGCGGAGCCGGGCCCGGAGCACGTCGCCCTCGGCGGACGACTCGATGCGCACCGCCGCCAGCGCGGCTGCGGTGTCGGCCGGGGAGGACCCGGTGGTGAAGATGAACGAGCGGGCCGTGTTGACGAGGAGGTCGACGGTCGTGCGCCCGGCGGCCACGTAGCCGCCGAGCGAACCGAGCGTCTTGGAGAGGGTCCCCACCACCACCAGGTGGCAGCCGTCCACCCGGGGCAGCGCCGGGCCCAGCACCGAGTGCGCCTCGTCGAGCACGAGCGTGGCGTCGAGCTCGGCGCAGAGACGCGCGAGGTCGTGCACCGCCGCCACGTCACCATCCATCGAGAACACTGCGTCGGTCACCACGACGGCGTGCCGCTGGGTCCGTCCGGCCAGGGCGTCGGCCACCGCGTCGAGGTCGAGGTGCGGGGTGACCGCCACCCCCACCCGTGCCGCGCGGATCCCGTCGATGATCGACGCGTGGTTCAGTTCGTCGCTCACCACGAGCGTGTCGTGCCGCCCGCCCGCCGCGACCAGCGCGCCGATCACGCCGAGGTTCGCGGCGTAGCCGGTGGGGAAGACCAGCGCGGCCTCGGTGCCGGCCCGGGCGGCGAGGGCCGTCTCGAGTTCGTCGTGCACCGGTCGGTGCCCGACGACGAGCCGGGAGGCCCCGGCCCCGGCCCCGTACGTGTCGAGCGCGACCTTCGCCGCGGCCACCACCTCCGGGTGCTGGCTCAGGCCCAGGTAGTCGTTCGACGCGAAGTGCACCACTTCGGTGGGCCCGTCGGGCCCGTCCTCGAGGACCGCGCGCACGCCGCCGCCGTCCAGCACCCGCACGCTGCGCCACCGGCCGGCGTCGGCCACCTCACGGTTGTGCGCGGCCACGGCGTCGGCGAGCGGTGCCATCAGCCCGTCCCGGCCCCGGCGCCGACGGATCCCCCGCCGACGGTTCCTGCGTCCACGGCCCCCTCGTCCACGGCTCGTTCGATCTCGGCTCGTTCGACCACGTCGTCGGCGAGGGCCACCTCGGTGATCGCCGCGGCGACGGTGGTCACGATCAGCTCGGCCTCCTCCTCGGTGGTGGTGAGGTGGGGGACGATCACGATCACGTCGCCCAGCGGGCGGATCAGCACGCTGCGGGCCACGCACGCCGCCGAGATGCGGCGTCCCCAGCGGGCGCCGTCGACCGGGGGCGCCACCTCGATGCCGATCATCAGCCCGTGCTGGCGCACGTCCGCCACCCCGGCCAGGCCGCGCACGTGACGCCCGAGCAGGTCCGAGAACTGCGCGGCCCGCGCCACCACGTTGGCGAGCACGTCCTCGTCGTCGAGCAGGCGCAGGTGCTCGAGGCCCACCGCGCAGGCCAGGGCGTTCCCGCCGTAGGAGTGGCCGTGGTAGAGGGTGCGCGGCCCGAGGTCCTCGCCCAGGAACGCATCGTGCACGCGGTCGTTCGCCGCCGTGGCGGACATGGCGAGGTAGCCGGCGGAGATCCCCTTGCCGAGGGCCATCAGGTCGGGCCGCAGACCGCACTGCTCGCTCGCGAACAGGGTGCCGGTCCTGCCGAACCCGACCGCGACCTCGTCGCACACCAGCAGCACGTCGTGGTGTCGGCACGCCTCCTGCAACGGGGCGAACGCCGCCGGCGGGAGCAGGTGCATGCCGGCGGCGCCCTGCACCAGGGGCTCGACGACCACCGCCGCGAGCTCGTCGGCGTGCTCGGCCACCATCCGGCACGCCACCTCCACGGCGTCGGGCCGGTCGAAGCCGGGGGCGCGGAGCACGCCGAAACGCAGCGGGTCGAACAGGTCGGTGCCGAAGCCGCCGTCGCCCACGGACAGCGAGCCGATCGTGTCGCCGTGGTAGGCGCCGCCGAACGCGAGGTACCGGGTGCGCCCCTCCACGCCGAGGTTCACCCAGTACTGGAAGGCGATCTTGATCGCCTGCTCCACCGCGGCGGCGCCGTCGGAGGCGAACAGCAGGTGCGCGCCCTCCATCGGGAGCCGGGCGGTGAGCGCCTCGGCGAACTCCACGGTGACGCGGTTGCCGTTGCCGAGCAGGGTGGTGTGGGCCACACGGTCGAGCTGGGCCCGGAGCGCGTCGTCGAGCCGCGGCACCCGGTGGCCCACCGTGGTCACCCAGAGCGAGGAGATGGCGTCGAGGTAGCGCCGGCCGTCCACGTCCGTGATCCAGTGGCCCTCGGCCGACTCGGCGATCACCGGCGAGTTGTCGGCGTAGGCGGCCATCTGCGTGAAGCCGTGCCACACGACGGCACGGTCACGTTCCACCCAGGAGCGGGCCGAGGCGTGGTCGGTGGGCGGCTCCACGGGGCCACACGGTACGGCCCGGCCCGGTCCACCGCCCATCGCGCTCCCGGGCGGGGCCTAGACTCTCCGCTTTCCCGGAGGCCCGGAGGCCCGGTGGCCCCCGGCCGGAGCAGGTGAGCAGTGGCAGAGATCGAGATCGGACTTGGCAAGGACGGTCGCCGTGGCTTCGGCCTCGACGAGGTGGCCATCGTGCCGAGCCGCCGCACCCGCGACGCCGACGAGGTGGACACCTCCTGGCAGATCGACGCCTACCAGTTCGACCTGCCGGTGCTCGCCGCCCCCCAGGACGGGGTGACGAGCCCCGAGGTGGCGATCGCGATGGACCGGCTGGGCGGAGCGGGGGTGCTCCACCTCGAGGGACTCTGGACCCGCCACGCCGATCCGGGCCCGTTGCTCGCCCGCATCGCGGAGGCGGCGGCCGACGGGGCCGACGGTGTGGCGCTCCTGCGCGAGGCCTACGCACCGCCGGTGGACCCGGAGCTGATCGGTGCCCGCATCGCCCAGATCCGGGACGCCGGGGCCACCGTGGCGGTGGCGGTCAGCCCGGCGAGCACCGAGACGCTGCTCCCGCACATCACGCGGGCGGAACCGGACCTGCTCGTCATCCAGGGCACCGTCACCTCGGCGGAGCACGTGAGCGAGGGCACGCACGAGCCGCTCGACCTGAAGTACCTCGTGCGACGGTTGGAGGTGCCCGTCATCGTGGGCGGGTGCGCCAGCTACCAGGCGGCGCTCCACCTCATGCGCACCGGCGCGGCCGGGGTGCTCGTCGGGGTGGGTGCGGGACTGAGTTCCACCACCGGGCGGGTGCTGGGCGTGGGCAACCCGATGGCCACCGCCATCGCCGATGCCCGGGCGGCCCGCATGCGGCACCTCGACGAGACCGGTGTGTACGTCCACCTCATCGCGGACGGCGGGATGACCACCGGCGGCGACATCGCCAAGGCGGTGGTGCTCGGCGCCGACGCCGTGATGGTGGGCGCTCCGCTGGCCCGGGCCGCCGAGGCCCCCGCCGCCGGCGCGGTGTGGTCGATGAGCGCCATGCACCGGCGCCTGCCCCGCGGCCGCCTCCGCCGGGTCGCCACCGCGGGACCGCTGGAGCAGGTGCTGTTCGGTCCGGCGGAACTCGCCGACGGCCGGACGAACCTCGTCGGGGCGTTGCGCAAGTCCATGGCCGTCACCGGCCACGGCACCCTCAAGGAGTTCCAGAAGGCCGAGCTGGTGGTCACCGCCCCGCCCTCCGTGCGACCGGGGGCCCAGCGATGAACGCGCCGGACGGCATCACCGACGAACTCGCCGGGCTGGGCGACCCGAGCGGCGCCGTGCGCGAGAGCGCGGCCGTGGTGGCGGGCCGCCCGACGGTGCTGGTGGTCGACTTCGGTGCGCAGTACGCGCAGCTGATCGCCCGGCGCGTCCGCGAGGCCAACGTGTACTCGGAGATCGTCCCCCACACGATCACCGCCGAACAGGTCGCGGCCCGCGGGCCCGCCGCGGTGATCTTCTCCGGTGGCCCCAAGTCGGTCCACGTGGAGGGTGCCCCGGCGATCGATCCCGGCATCTACGACCTCGGCGTGCCGATCCTCGGCATCTGCTACGGCGCCCAGCTCATCGCCCAACAGCTCGGTGGGCGTGTGGGCGGCGGCGGCGCCGGTGAGTACGGCCGCACGGTGGTGGAGCGGATCGACGGCACGCGGTCCACCCTGCTCACCGACGACCTCCCCGCGAAGCAGACCGTGTGGATGAGCCACTTCGACGCAGTGCTGGAGGTGCCCGACGGCTTCGTGGCCACGGCCGCCTCCGAGGGCGCCCCCAACGCCGTCTACGAGTCGCCGGAACGGCGCATCTGGGCGGTGCAGTACCACCCGGAGGTGGCCCACACGCCGCACGGCCAGGAGCTCATCACCCGCTTCCTCCACGAGCTCGCCGGCTGCGACGGCAGCTGGACGATGGGCAACTTCATCGAGTCCTCCGTGGCGGCGATCCGCGCCCAGGTGGGCGACGGCAGGGCCATCTGCGGGCTGTCGGGCGGCGTCGACTCCGCCGTGGCCGCGGCGCTGGTGCACCGGGCCATCGGCAGCCAGCTCACCTGCGTGTTCGTCGACACCGGGCTGATGCGCAAGCACGAGGGCGACCAGGTGGTGGAGACCTTCCGGCGCCACCAGGGCATCGAGCTGATCCACGTGCGCGCGGGCGACCGTTTCTTCGAGCGGCTCGCCGGGGTGACCGAGCCCGAGGAGAAGCGCAAGGCCATCGGTGAGCTGTTCATCCGGGTGTTCGAGGACGCCCGCGGGGGCGTGGAGGACGCCGCGTTCCTGGTGCAGGGCACCCTCTACCCCGACGTCATCGAGTCGGGCACCGCCCACGCCTCCACGATCAAGAGCCACCACAACGTGGGCGGCCTGCCGGACGACCTCGACTTCGAACTGGTGGAGCCGTTGCGCCTGCTGTTCAAGGACGAGGTGCGTGCCGTCGGCCACGAGCTCGGCCTGCCCGACGAGATCGTGTGGCGCCAGCCCTTCCCCGGCCCCGGCCTCGGCGTGCGCATCATCGGCGAGGTCACGCCCGACAAGGTGGCCA
This sequence comes from uncultured Actinomycetes bacterium, assembly GCA_903868545.1. Lineage (GTDB taxonomy): Bacteria > Actinomycetota > Acidimicrobiia > Acidimicrobiales > Microtrichaceae > CAIPVR01. The sequence continues at coordinate 433 of CAIPVR010000187.1, read as the reverse complement.
CCCTCCAGGAAGCCGACGCCATCGTCCGGGAGGAGTTGCGCATCGCCGGGCTCGAGCGGGAGATCTGGCAGGCCTTCGCCGTCCTCCCCGACATCCGCACGGTGGGCGTGATGGGCGACGAGCGCACGTACGGCTACCCGGTGATCATCCGGGCGGTGACCTCCGAGGACGCCATGACCGCCGACTGGGCCCGCATCCCCTACGACGTGCTGGAGACGATGGCGTCGCGGATCATCAACGAGGTGCCCGGCGTGAACCGGGTCGCCTACGACATCACCTCCAAGCCGCCGGGCACCATCGAGTGGGAGTGACGGGCGCGGGAGCGTCCGTCACGGGAACGACCATCCGTGGTGTGTGGGAGTGACGGGCGCGGGAGCGTCCGTCACGGGAACGACCATCCGTGGTGTGTGGGAGTGACGGGCGCGGGAGCGTC